>NZ_JBEZHO010000016.1:0-171397 GCF_040650615.1 Streptomyces sp. NPDC048643 | reverse complement strand
TGACGGCGGTGCGGGCTTCGGGTCGGGCGACCTCGGGTGCGGTGCCGTGCCTCGGACGGGGTGACGGCGGTGCGGGCTTTGGCCGGGCGGCTTGGCCGCGACGTGCGTCGCGGAGGCCGGCCCCTTTCGCTTTTTCTGCCTAGGGCGCCCAGGGCTTGAGCATGTCCTTCATCGCGTCCGTCAACGCGAACTGCAGCAGCGGGCCGTAGGTGATGCGGCCGACGCCGAGGCGGCGGAAGCGCTCAAGGTCGTGCTTGACGGGATGGGCCGTGGAGTTCACAGGAATGGCCACGGCGCCGGTCACCGCCGTCAGCAAGTCATCGTTGTCCTGAATGGCCACGGGGTAGACGCTGTCGGCGCCGGCCTGCTCCAGGGCTCGCAGTCGCTCGATCGCCTCGTCGAGGACGGCTGCGGCATCCTCCGCGTGCAGGAAGAGGTCGGTACGCCCGTTGACCCACAGCGGAATCCCCGCGTCGTCGGCTGCCGAGCGCAGGCCGGCAATGTAGCTCGCGTGCTCCTGCGTGCTGCGCACGCGTCCGCCCTCCGAGTGGACGGTGTCCTCGATGTTGAGACCGACACCGCCGACCTCGGTGAGCCCGGCGACGATATCCGCGGGCTTCTGTCCGTACCCGGCTTCCAGGTCGACGGACACAGGGATGTCGACAGCCGCGATGATCGGCCTGACAGCGGCGAGAACCTCCTCGAAGGTCTGCCCCTCGTGGTCGTCGGCCCCTCGGGAGTCGGCGAGCGGATGGCTGCCGATCGTCAACGCGGGGAAGCCGGCCTCGGCTGCCGTCCGCGCGGACCAGACGTCCCAGACGGTCGGCAGCACAAGCGGCTTGTGGTCTGCGTGCAGTTGCTTGAAGCGTTGAGCCCGCTCAACAGTGGTGCGAAAGTCCATATCGAGGACGCTATACCCCGGGGTGCCGGCAAGCTTGCCTCTACGCTTGGGATCGGCGGACCTAACGCGGTTCGAGCCCCTCAGGAGCGCCGCGTTCAAGCCGAGCCCGTCAAGCCGGGACTCGCTCCGGGGGGCCGCCCACCACCGACAGCAGGTCGACGACGAAGATCAGTGTCGAGCCCGCCGGGATCAACGGAGAGGGTGACTGCTTGCCGTAACCGAGACGCGGGGGAACGATGATCTCGCGTCGGCCGCCGACCTTCATTCCCCTCACTCCGCGGTCCCAGCCCTTGATGGCTCTGCCACCCCCCACGGCGAACTTGAAGGGCTGGTCCCGTTCCCAGGAGGAGTCGAACTCCTTTCCGGACGCGAACGTGACCCCTACATAGTGAAGCTGGACAACCCTGCCCGGCTGCGCCTCGGGGCCGTGCCCGACCACGAGATCCCGGATCGTCAGTTCGGTGGGCGGGTCACCCTCCGGAACCTCGATTCCGGGCTTCGTCAGCTCACTCATCACGGTCCCATCGCTCGCCACCGGAATCCCTGACACGGGCCTACCGGGCACATGGACCTTCCATGCGGCAGGCGATCACGCTACCGGCCATGCCCCTGCTCCGAGGCACACCCGTGCCACGGAACGCGGCTGTCGCGTGCCCGCGAGGCCGGTGCCCCCGAGCCGACCACGTCATTCCGGTGCAATGCGGAACTCGAATTCCGGACGGTCCCACGGCACGGCGGGCGGGCTCGCGAGCGCGGTCCCGGTACGGACCGCACCAACGCGGTGGTAGAAATCCGCGGCGGGAAGATGCGACACGACCTTGAGCCTGTCGAGCCCAGCAGCGCGGGCCTCGGACTGCATGTGCGCGATGAGCAGCCTTCCGATACCCCGCCCTTGCGCCTCGTCGGCGACGAACAGCAGGTCAAGCTCCGGAGGAGCGAGGACGAGAGAGTAGAACCCGAGGACCCGGCCTCCGTGCTCGTCGGCACCGACGGCCACAAAGACACGGTGGGCCTCGATGTAGTCCGGACCGACCCGGTAGCCCGCGACAGCGGCTGCGTACTGGCCCTGATAGGCGCCTGAGCCACGCACGAGCCGCGTGAGCCGTTTGGCATCCCGCGCGACGGCCCTCCGTATCGTGATCGGCCGACTGACCGGCAAAGTGCGTGGCCTCATCGGGAAAGTATTTCGCACCGGGCTGCGCCTTTCCGGCCGGGGGCGACTTCCCGGGCAGGCGTTCCTGCCGGGCGTACGGTTCGTCCCCCACGCTGCCTGGTACGGGAGGGTGCGCCCCGCCACCGTCTTTGGCGTCCGCGTCCTTGGCGTCCTGCTCGCAGGATCGTCCGTTGGAGGACTGGTCACAGGCGTCAACCGTACTTCGGTCACGAGGACGACTCCAAGATCCCGGTCCCGGGCAGCACAGTGGAGATCAAAGAAAGACTTTGATCGTTTCAAAGTACACGTGTTAGTTTCGGCGACATGAAGATCGCTGTGGTGCACCACGTCGAGCTGCTCTTGGGCGACGTCCGCGCTGCCTTCGGCGCACTGCCGACGGGCCGTCCGCACAGCGATCTCTGTCGCTGTCGCTCCGCGGTCCGGCACATCTGACCCGGACTCACGGGCTCACCCGCCTCTCACAGCAACGCCGCCTCCTCGACGACCTCGACGACGGCAAGCCTCAGCCCTACCGCAGCAGCGTCGCCTCCTCGCCCCGCACGGCCGGCGCTCGCGCGTCTCCCCCTGTTCACCCGCGCGTCCTCACTGGAGTTTGTCGTGTCCGCGAATACCGCCGATACCCGATCCTCGAAGCCCGGCTTCCGGCTGCCCGTGCCGTTCTGGGCCCAGGTCCTGATCGGCCTCGCCGTCGGCCTCGTCCTCGGCTTCGTCGCCCGTACGTACGACGTCTCCTGGCTGGCCACCACCCTCGACAAGGTGGGCGGCATTTTCGTCCAGCTGCTGAAGCTGGCCGTCGCACCGCTGGTCTTCTTCGCCATCCTTGTGTCCATCACCAACCTGCGGAAGGTCAACAGCGCGGCACGGCTGGCCGGCCGCACGGTGCTCTGGTTCATGATCACTTCGCTGATCGCGGTTGTCATCGGCCTCGCCATCGGCTTGATCTCCGACCCGGGAGCCGGATCCAGCCTCACCCCCGCCGACGGCTCCAAGCCGGAGCACTCCGGCAGTTGGATCGACTTCCTCACCGGCATCATCCCGACCGACGTGGTCACCCCGTTCACCGAACTGAACGTCCTGCAGATCGTCTTCATGGCCGTCGTCGCCGGCATCGCCATCCTGAAGATCGGCTCGAAGGCCCAGCCGATCCTCACCCTCTCCGAGTCCATCCTGGAACTCCTGCAGAAGGCCCTGTGGTGGGTGATCGTGCTCTCCCCGATCGGCTCCGCGGGCCTCATCGGCCGGGCCATCGTCCAGTACGGCTGGGACCTGCTCGGCAACTACGCCACGTTCACCGCCGACATCTACATCGGCTGCGCCCTGGTCCTGTTCGGCGTGTATCCGCTGCTCCTGGCCACCGTCGCCAAGCTCAGCCCGCTGCAGTTCTTCAAGGGCGCCTGGCCGGCCCTCCAGCTCGCCTTCGTCTCCCGCTCCTCCGTCGGCACCATGCCCGTCACTCAGCAGTCGGCGATACGCCTCGGCGTTCCGAAGGACTACGCCTCCTTCGCCGTGCCGTTCGGCGCGACCACCAAGATGGACGGCTGCGCGGCCATCTACCCGGCCATCTCCGCGATCTTCGTCGCGCAGATCTTCGACGTACAGCTGGGCATCAAGGAGTACCTGCTCATCGCGTTCGTTTCGGTGATCGGCTCCGCGGCGACCGCCGGGCTCACGGGCGCGACGGTCATGCTCACCCTCACCCTGTCCACACTCGGCCTTCCGATGGAGGGCGTGGGTCTGTTGCTCGCGATCGACCCGATCCTCGACATGATGCGCACGGCGACGAACGTAGCGGGCCAGGCCCTGGTCCCGGTGCTCGTCTCCGCCCGGGAGAACATCCTGGACCGCGACAAGTACAACGGAGCGACGGCCGCACTCGTCGACGAGGTGGAGAGCGTGTACGACGAGCCGCAGCAGAACGCCGACCTGGCCCCCACACCGGCCGGAGTAGCAGGCTGACCCCGGCGCCAACTCACCCAACCCTTGTGCCCCGCCTCATGTCCGGGGGCACAAGGGTCAGGCTCCACGAGGGACATCGTTCGTGGGACGCCTGTACTCCTCTGCGTGGCCGACTCGGTCGGGAGACCACGGGACGTACGGCCGCAGGAACGGTCAACGGGACGGACCCGGCGGGCCGGTCCGCTGCCGGCCGGAAGAGCTCTCCTGAGCCTCTCAGAGCATCACCACTCCCGCCACGGCCGTCGCTATGAGCACGACGACCGCCAGGACATGGAACGTCACGTCCTGCTGCTCCGAGCGATGCTCAGCCGCGCGGTCCAGGGTGAACTCCGCCGGATCAGCGGACGTGTAGTGGACCGTGACATCACGGCCGTACGCACCGGCGGGCTCCGGGAGGTTGGACGTGCAATGGGCCGTGACGGCCACGCCCTCCCGGGTCGCGAAGGCCACCACGGGGGTGATGGTGGTCGAGGTGTGGCCGTCGTCCTGATCGACGCTGACGTCCTTCAGGACCGCGACGATCCGTCCCCGCACGGTGTCCATCGCGGCCAGTCTCTCGACGCGGCGGTTCTTCTCGCGTACCGCCCTGGGCAGCTGTACGGCGCCGGAGATCGCCAACGGCCCGCCGAAGCCGCTCAGCGCCCACGGCCAGCCCCAGCCGATCGCGACGAGGACCACCAGCCCGACGTAGACCAGGAAGCTCGCGAAACTTGGCCAACCCAGCCCACGGCTGGGCGCCTCAGGAGTGTTCGAGAACCGGTAGGCGTGCGGTCTGCCTCGCGGGTAGCCGACCCCGATCTCCCGGCCCTCCCACGCACAGGTGATCATCTCGCCACGCTCGCCGTCGTTCGTGACGGTGACCTCCTGCCCCGAGGCGGGGTCGCGGTAGGACACGACCACCCATATCCCGCCCGTCCGGGACCCGCCATGCCGGGGCTCCCGCACCCGCTCGATCCGCCCTGTGAACCGAACCGTCCGCTGCGCCTCGGTCACTCCGCACAGCGACCTGCCGAACCCGACGAGCGCCACGACACCCCACACGGCACACCACAGCAACAAAAACTCGTCCCACCCCATACGCCCTCCTCATGCCGATCCGCTCAACTGCCGTTAGGCCGCAGCACTTTGCCCTGGCTGTCCGCCTCCAGCGTTCCCGCACGCCCGCCGCCGGTGACCACAACCCTGAGCGTCAGCGAGCCGGAGACGCCCTCCGCGGTGAGCTGCCAGCTCTGCGGGGACTCACCGCCAAGGGTGGTCCTGGCCTCCTCGACCAAGCCGGGGACACGGTCGTAGGGCAGGGACCTCGGGTCGAACCCGGCGCTCTTCACGCCGGTGGGGGAGAAAACGACCGTCAGCAGGCGGCTCCTCCCACTCCGGCGTCGGCCGCTTCACGATCCGCGTCTTCCACGGCCGGCCCGGCGGATACTCCACCACCACGACCTCGCGCGGCCGGTAGTCGGGCAGTTCGACGAGGTTGACGTCCTGCCGCATCTCGACACGGAACGCGGGTGCGTCGTCGGGCGCCACGGACAGCTCGAACCGTACCGGCACGTCGCCGGCGTCACCCCCCACGGCCTCCAGACGCTCGATCACGGCGAGCGCCGCGCGCGGCGCGACGGCCGACTCCCGGGCACGGCGCGGCAACGTGGCGAGAAGGGCGAGAAGCCCGTAGACCCCAGGCACGACCAGCCCCGTGACGATCAGGTGCGCCCTCTCGACGACACAGCCACCGATGAAGGCCGTCAGCGACACCCCGATCACACCGCCCGTCAGGAACCCCAGAGCGAGGTCGGCGGGCGGGCTGTGCTTCGGCGGCGCGCCCGCGGTGATCGTCATACGGCCGATTGTGCACGTCGCGGGTAACGGCCGACAGACCTGGCGATGGACCCCTGTGCCCTGCCTTTGAGCCACGGCTCCCTGAACAGGCGCCCCCAACCGGGCCGGTCGTCACGTGCGGGCGCGAGCCTTGGCCCTACACCGCGCGCAGCCGGCGCGTCTTCCCCTCTCGACTCGGAGCGGCGGCGGGAGACCCCGGCGGCTGTCCCAGGTGATCGGTTGGGACACCAGGCGCGCTTGAGAACTGAGCGAGACCGGCCACCTCCGGCACGGCAACAGAGCCCCGATACGACGGCAGGGTCCCGACCACGCGTCGCGGTCCGGACCCTGCCCCTACGGTGCCGCCCTGCGGCGGCGATGCGTCAGCTCTGTGCGGTGTCGTCGCCCGACTGCCCGGCGGCCTCAGCCGCGGCTGCCTTCTCGCGCATCTTGCGCACCAGCTCCGCCTTCTGATCGGCTGCGCCCTGGCGGTCGAGGTTGCGGTACGGCCCGTTGTTCTGTCGCTCGGCGCGGGACAGCTTCTTGCGCTGGCCGCCGCCCATGCCCACAGGGTTGTTGATGTTCTTGCTCACGGTCATGGGTTCTCCCGGTAATGAGGTGAAGTGATCTACGGATTCATCGGTGGGGACGGGCGGCGCCGTCGAAGGACGTCAGCGGGGGCCCATCACGCCCTCACTCGTAAATCGCCGTCTGGAAGAACATGACAAAGACGTTACCCGGTTCCATCGCCCCCGCACACCAACCCCATCGCCGTCCCAGGCGTCGGGCCGGCCCCTCGGGGTCGTCGCGGGGCTCTGTCTTTGCTGCTTGGCCAAGCAGCAAACCGTACGTCCGCTGCCGCGGCTCGGACCTCTCCTCGGCGCCGTTCCTTGCCTCTGACGACGAGGACCCGGCCTGGCCCGACCCGGGCGGTGTGGTGGTCACCGTCGGCGCCGGCCTCTGCCACATCGCCTCCGACTCCTTCGACCATCCCGTCCGCGAGGGCGTCGCCCTGCTCGACCGCCTGGAACACGCACCCGGGCACGGAATCTGCCGCGTACACGTCAACTCCGGCATCCACCTCGACCCGGAACGCCGTCGTCTTGGCTGGTGGTCCCTCTCCTCGTCCCCGCAGGCGTACCAGGTACCGGAACTGTGGCCGGGCTGGACGGTGGAGTTCTGGCAGGACGACCGGCAACGGCACGTCAGGGCGTGCGATCGCTTCTTCCCGGCACCGATCGACGCCGGGGAGGAGGCCAGGGTCGCGGTGCTCACCGAGGCCGGGGAGCGCCGGGTCACGCGGGCCGCCCACCGTGCTCGGGTCACCCGGCTGCCGAACGCACCGGCCTGCCAGTAGGCGGACTGGCCGGCACCGCAGCCGCCACGAGTGCTGGAGCATCGTCCGGACGGACCCCGCGGTTCATGCGGACGCTCTCTACCGAGTGATGGAGCCTGGCTTGCACGCGCTCCCGTTTCGGCGGCCGCACCCCAACTCGCGCCACGGAGAACGGGGACCCGGACCACGGTCGCGCCACGGGACCGCCCGCCACTCATCGCTCGTCACTCGTATGGCCGCACCAGGCCTGGACTGTCCGATCGCTGCGGCCGCCACCTCGGGGCTCAGTCCCGCGTTTCAGGACGAGGCCGGCCGGGGGCGGGGTGACTGGCTGTCGCTGGCGGAGCGCGGCGGGTCGGGGGATGTTGGGGGTGGCGCTTTAACCCGCTTCATGAGCGTTTTACGACGTCGATCGCGGGTTACTCGTGACTCGCTGTCGGAGTAGGGGCGGCAGGTGCGCGGCTGTGCAGCCGTGAACGTGCAGCCCCCGGCCGTGATGTCCACGGTTGAGGTCAGTGTTCCGTGTACCCGCGAGCATCATCGAAGGGGAAGATCGAGAATGACCGACACCACACCCAAACCGACCACCACCGACGCAGGCATCCCGGTGGAGAGCGATGAGCACTCGCTCACCGTCGGCCCGGGCGGACCGATTCTGCTGCAGGACTCGTACCTCATCGAGCAGATGGCACAGTTCAATCGGGAGCGCATCCCCGAGCGTCAGCCGCACGCGAAGGGCAGTGGTGCGTTCGGTCGTTTCGAGGTCACAGCGGATGTCAGCGCCTACACCAAGGCCGCGGTCTTCCAGCCTGGCACCACCACCGAGCTGGTCACCCGGTTCTCCACCGTCGCCGGTGAGCGTGGAAGCCCGGACACCTGGCGCGACCCGCGCGGCTTCGCGGTGAAGTTCTACACCAGCGAGGGCAACTACGACATGGTGGGCAACAACACCCCCGTGTTCTTCGTGAAGGACCCGATGAAGTTCCAGCACTTCATCCGGTCCCAGAAGCGCCGCGCGGACAACAACCTGCGTGATCACGACATGCAGTGGGACTTCTGGACCCTCTCCCCCGAGTCGGCCCACCAGGTCACGTGGCTGATGGGCGACCGCGGTATCCCGCGCAGCTGGCGACACATGAACGGCTACACGTCGCACACCTACATGTGGATCAACGCGCAGGGCGAACGTTTCTGGGTGAAGTACCACTTCAAGACCGACCAGGGCGTCGAGACGTTCACCCAGCACGAGGGTGACCAGATGGCGGCGGCGGACACCGATTACCACACACGGGACCTCTTCGAGCACATCCGTGACGGCGAGTACCCGAGCTGGACACTGTACGTGCAGGTCATGCCGTACGAAGAAGCGGTCGACTATCGCTTCAACCCCTTCGATCTGACCAAGGTGTGGCCGCACGGCGACTATCCCCTGATCGAAGTCGGGCGGATGACGCTGGACCGCAACCCGACGGACAACCACGCGGAGATCGAGCAGGCTGCCTTCCAGCCGAACAACCTCGTCCCGGGCATCGGTCCGAGCCCCGACCGCATGCTGCTGGCGCGGCTGTTCTCCTACGCGGACGCGCACCGCTACCGCATCGGAGCCAACTACCAGCAACTGCCGGTCAACGCTCCCGTCAACCCGGTGCACACGTACTCCAAGGACGGGGCGATGGCGTACCGCAAGACCAGCGACCCCGTCTACGCGCCGAACTCGAAGGGTGGCCCCGCCGCGGACACCGCCCGGTTCGGCACTCCTCCGAGCTGGCACGCCGACGGTGAGATCACCCGCGCCGCCTACGTCTCGCACCGTGAGGACGACGACTGGGGCCAGGCCGGCACCATGGTGCGTGAGGTCCTGGACGACGCGGCGAGGGACCGGCTCGTGGACAACGTGGTGGGCCATCTCCTCAACGGCGTCACCGAGCCCGTGCTGCAGCGAGCGTTCGAGTACTGGTCGAACATCGACAAGTCGATCGGTGAGCGCATCCAGCAGGGGGTGCGTGCCAAGGCCGACGAGAAGGACCCCAAGGCCTCCGAGCAGGGCAACCCCGCACGTCGGAGCATGCAGGGCAAGGCCTGACCGATCTGCGCGAGGACACGGCCCTTGCGCGGGCGCGCTTTCGACGCTGTTGCTGTCAGCCCCTCCTGGGGCTGACAGCAACAGCGTCTTCGCATGAGCGCTCACATTTCTTCGTAGTCGATTACTAACTCAAGCGCCGTTGAGCGGCGGAGGAAGCCGAGCGGAGGAGTCGGGAGCCGGTGAGGCCGGCGCGAGCGGCGGCAACTGACCTGTAGGACACGGTCTGCGTCGCGTTCCGCTGTCTTCGCACAACCCTTCGTGCACCTCGCGAGTCACTCTGCGAGAGCCTTCGCTCTCATCGCCCCCTTCGACTACGGGAGTTCCACCGTGCGCGCACGCACCCTGGCCGCAACCGCCGCCGTAGCGGCCCTCACCGCCGCCGGTCTGACCCTGCCACTCGCCGGGAGCGCGGCGGCTGCGACGACTCCTCGGTTCGACTTCAACGGCGACGGATACGCGGACATCGCGGTCGGCATGCCCGATGCCACGGTCGACGGCAAGGCCAAGGCCGGCTACGTCAGCGTGATCTACGGCGGCCCGCAGAGCCCGAGCCAGTCCACCGGCGTCATCAGCCAGGCGGAGGCCGGCATACCCGGGACGCCCGAGGCGGGCGACCGCTTCGGGTCCTCCGTGGCACCCGTCGACGTGAACGGCGACGGCGTCTTCGAGCTCGTCGTCGGCGCGAGCGGCGAGTCGCTCACCTCCGACCAGCTCAAGGACGAGGGCACCATCACCGTCCTGGACGGCTCGGGGTGGAACATCGAGGGCACCACCGTGGCCAGGGGCTCCGGCGAGTTCAGCAGCATCGGCCGCACCATCGCGACGGGCGACTACGACGGCGACGGCGACACCGACCTCGCGTACGGCGAGAACAGCGAGGAGAGCGGTTCGCTCCGGTTCCGCCCCGGCCCGCTCACCGCGGCCCCCGTGACCACCACCACCCTGCGCCGCTACAGCATGGGCGGCGCCACCCGCGACCTGGCCACCGGCGACTTCGACGGCGACGGCCGGGACGACCTCGCCGCCACCTGGCAGGGCACGGAGGACTCCAGCACCTTCATCACGCGCTGGGACGACCAGGCCAAGCCGGCCCAGTGGTACGCCGACGCCGACCGGGGCAGCTCACTCGCCGCCGCCGACTTCGACCGGGACGGCACGGACGACCTCGCGATCGGCCTCGTACAGCCCAACCCCGAGTCGGAGACCACACATTGCGAGGACCGGCTCGGCGGTGCGGTGCTCCTGCTCAAGGGCTCGAAGACCGAGAACTTCGGCAATCGGAGCGAGTGCGTCACCCAGTCGAGCCCGGAGGTCGGCGGCGCGGCCGAGGCGGGCGACGACTTCGGCGCCGCGCTGGCCGCGGGCGACCTGAACGGCGACAGCCGTCCGGAACTGGTGGTCGGTGTGCCCGGCGAGGACGTGGGCACCGTCAAGGACGCGGGCGGGTACGTCACGCTGAACGGCACGGACCACGGCCTCTACGGCGGTCTGGCCCGCAGCCAGAGCACCGCGAACATGCCCGGCACGGCCGAGGCCGGCGACCGCTTCGGCGCCCAGGTGGCCGTCGGCGACTACAACCGCGACGCACTGGGGGACACCGCGGTGAGCGCGCCCGGGGAGAACGCCGGTGAGCCCAGGTCGGGTGGCGTCTGGTTCGTGCCGAGCAGCACCGAGGAGACGTACCCGCTGGGCAAGTCACTGACTCCGTTCGGCTTCGCTCTCCCCCACGGGGCCATCAAGTACGGCGAGGTACTGGGGCTTTAGACAACCCGGCCGCGGGGTGGCATCGCCGGGCATGTCGGGCGGAAGGCGACCGCCTCGACGTCTGATCAGGCAGGGGCGAATGTCTCCTCGGGGGCATCGTCGAGGACGAATCCGTTGTCGAGCCGGACGCGGACCGTGACGCGGAGCATCTGTCGCTGGTAGGCGGCCCACTGCTCTTCCAGGGCCCCTACCTGCTCATCCAGTTGCCTTCTGCTCGCCGACGGCATCTGGTGGCCGAAGTCGTCGAGGAGCGACTTGAGGCGCAGGTACTCGCGGACCTCGTGGTTCTGCTGCCGGTGATGTTCGTCCACCCGCTCGACAGTGCCCTCGATGCCTTCCGCCAGGGCCAGCGAGGCGGCGAAGGTACTCGTCTCGTCCGAGGGCTCCCCTGCTGGGATCACCGACCCGGCCAGGCGGAGATCCGCCGCCAGTCGCACCCGTTGGCCCACATTCAGCGTCATCGATCCTTCGTCTTCCTCGTCGGTCACCGGCGATCCGGTACACGTCCGGCATGAGTCGGCTTGCGCGGTCCCACCAGCCCGGGCTCCCGCGGCCGCACTCTAGCGTCGACAGGCGTCCGCCTCGTCATCGGCGCGATGCCCGAGGTTGGCACGGCCCTATGCCGCCGGCAGCGACGACCGCGAGCACCTGACCAGTGGACCGGTCCTTCCGGTGACGGGTGCCGCTCAGCGCAGGACGGCCGCCAGCAGGTCGGTGCCCAGTGCCGTCAGGTCGGGCAGGTTGAGGGTGTGGCGGACGTAGCGGCCATGCCTGCGGGCCGTGAGAAGGCCCGCGCGGCGCATGACAGCGAGGTGGCGGGAGACTTCGGGTGGTGTCAGCTCCCAGGCGTCGGCCAGCTCGCCGGTGGTGTGGGGACCGCGGGCCAGGGTGCGCAGGAGTCGCAGCCGCACGGGGTGTGCAAGGGCTTCCAAGCGCAGCGTCACCGCCTCCAGTGCTACCGGCTCTGATGGAGTCTGCTCGGCTACCGGGTACTGCAGGACCGGCTGCCATCCGCGGGCGTAGACCGCCACCAGGTGCGGGCGGCCGAAGACGCTGGGGATGAAGGTGACTCCGGTGCCGCGGGCGGTGGTCGCCGTGTCCTGCAGCTTGTCCACGACGATGCTGCTGTCGTCCGGTGACAGGGAGACGGCCCCGGAGACCGATGTGAGGGCCGGTCCGATGCCCTGGCGCTTCAGCAGGTCGTTCTTCAGGCGCAGGTCGTTGGCGAGTTGCACGGCGACGCCCGCCCATGCGGCGTCGAAGAAGGCCTCGGCGCACTGTTCGAGGGTGTGACGCACTCGCGCCCGCACGGCGGCCGGGTCGTCGAGCAACCGTTCGGCGAAGGCCTCCTGTGTCGCACCGCGGGCCTGGGCCCGGTCCAGGGCCCGCTCGCGCGCGGCGGCGTCGGTCAGCGGCGACGGCGTCGAGTAGCGGCCCCGGTTGCTGCCGCAGGAACTGACGAGCGCCGCTCTCACGTACGTCTCGTCATCGATCTGGTCCACCTCGTCCAGTTCCTCGGCAAGAGTCTGTCGAGGCCGGGCGGGGACGAGAAAGTCGGCTCGTGTGGAACGCCAGAGGAACTCCGCCTCCCGCAGCCGCTCGGCCAGCTCCGGCCGCAGCCCGGCCCAGACCTCGCCGGCCCAGCCGCCGAGCCGCGGATGATGCTCGGGCTCGGCCAGCACGTGCAGCATCGCGGTCAGCTCGGCCAGCGGGGAGGCCGCGAACCGCAGTCGCTCAGGAGGCAGGCCACTGATGTCGATCCTCAGCGTCATTCCCTCATCATCACCGACTCGACAACCCATGGCGGCGTCGGTTGACGATGTCCGTCAACCGACGTGGCCGGCGCGGCGGCCGAACCCACGGTTGACCCCATGGCAACCACCCTGAAGATCCGGTCCCGCGCGCTCATCCGCGCCTTCGGAGGCCCCCGTTATGCCATCGCCCTCGGCGTGGACGCGCTCGGCACCGGCATGCTGCGGCCCTTTCTGCTGCTCTACGGAGTGATGGTGCTGGGCCTGACCGCGCCGGCCTCCGGCATCGCCATGACGGGCGGTGTCGTCGTGGGTCTGGTGTGCATGCCCGCGGTGGGCCGGTGGCTGGACCGGGGCGCACGCAGCACGGTCGTGGCGGCGTCGATGCTGATACGGGTCCTGGGCGTGACACTGCTGCTGGCCACCCCGCCAGGACACGTCTGGCTGTTTTCGACGGCGGCGCTCTTCCTCGGCATCGGCAACCAGGCGTGGCCGGTCGCCCACGCCGCCCTCGTGGCCACGGTCACCGACGGAAGGGAACGCGACACCGCTCTCGCGGCGGCCCGTTCCCTGCGCAACGCCGGCATGGGCGCGGGCGCGCTCCTGGCCACCGCGTGCCTGGCGGGCGGCGCCAACGCCCTGCAGATGCTGGCAGTTGTCACCGGGCTCGCCTATCTCACGGCCGCGGTGCTGGCGTGGTCGGTCCACCTGCGCGCCCGCCCGGCCGGTACTCCGGCCGCTGTCCGCGGCGAGGTGCCCGCCCCTCGGATGCGCGCGCTGCTGGCCGCGAACGTGATCTACGTCTTCTGTCTCAACGTCCCTGAGATCGCTCTGCCCTTGGTGCTCGTAACGCAGTTGCAGGCGTCCCCGGTGTGGTCGGCGGTCATCTTCGTGACGAACACGGCGCTGGTCGTCACCCTCCAAGTCCCCGTCACCGCCCTGCTGGCCCGCTTCTCCCGGCGGGCCGTGCTCGCGTTCGCCGGCGTGGTGCTCGCCGTGTCCTACCTCGGATTCCTCGCTGCCACCTCGCTGGGCGGCAGTTGGGGTGCTCCCGCTGTGGCCTTGGTGTCCGTGGTCTGCACCCTGGGGGAGATCATCTACGCCGGCAGCTCCACCGCTCTCGTCACGGCCCTCGCCCCGGCCCGTGTTCTGGGACGCACCCTCGCGCGCTTCCAGCTCTCCACGGGCTTCGGTCTCGCCGTCTCGCCCGCGGTCATCACCGGTCTCGCACCTCACGGTCCGGCCGCCCTGTGGGGCAGCCTCGCCGCGGGCACGCTCCTGTCCGCTTCCGCCGTCGCCACCGAGAAGGATCAGGAGAGCACGGCACGGCAGTCGCCCCCGGGCGTGTGCACGTCCGTACCCGTCGGCACAGTAATCGCCTCCCCGCAGGCAGCGTCGGCAGTCGGGGCCGGCCGAAGGGTCTGACCTGCGCGGACCCTGCCATCGGCGCAGTCTTCCGCGACAACAAGGAGATGATCGGTGGGGTTCGCTCCGCCGCGCCCCGGTATGCCGTCACCTCGCCCTGCGAGGCTCCGTTCCGGGCAGCGCGGCGGACTCCATCAGCTCTCGGAGCCGGTTCAGGTCGCCCGTGACCATGTCGGCGTCGCGCTCGAAGTCGGCGTCAGTCATCCGCGGCTGCCGGCGAAGGGTGAACACGACCTCGCTTCCCTCGCCGTCGCTGATCACACGGACCGGGTTGTAGACCGCTTCCCCGGAGGGGAGCGTGACGTGGTGGTCGATCACGCCCAGCTCGTTACGCGGCACGAAGGTCACCACGACCCTTCCCATGGGGGAGGATTCCGCGATCCACTGATCATCGATCTTCTTGATGGAGCCGCCCAGGCCCAGGGCCCACGCGGGCAGGTTCTCCGGGTCCGACGCGTAGGCGTAGACCTCGTCGACGGTGCGGTCGATAGGGACGCTGAGGTGGCGTGATTCTTTGTCTGCGCTGCTCATGACCGCGAGGGTAGTGGGCCGACGTCGCCGCCTTCTTGAACGAATCGGACGTGTTGATCCGCCCGACAGTCCTGACCCGGGTGCTCTTGAAGCCGACCGGCAACTCAGTCCTGGGCGGGCATCACCCGGGTCACCCTGCCCTTCAGGTCCGCGGTCAGATATCCGGTGACGTGGTCGTCGACGCGGTAGACGGCGAGCCCCAGCGGTGTGCCGAACGTGTCGTCGGCCGGGTTCACCACGACGTAACGCATGGTCGGCCGGCTCACGTTCAGGTCCTTCTGCGCGCGCTTGAGCAGGGCGGGAATGACATCCCAGTCGAAGGCGCCCAGGCTGAAGGGGCGTTTGCCGCCGAAGATCGCGCTGCTGATGATGCCCTTCTCGACGCCCCGGCCCGGGCGGTAGATGTAGCTGTCGTACTTCGTGTCGCTGCCCTTAACCATGATGTCCGCGGACACGTAGTCCGCGTAGATGGTGAGGTCGCAGGCTCGGTCCGTGCCGGTTGCCGCCTCGATCGCGCTTACCGCCGTACGGATACGGGCCGGGGTCAGGAGGTCGGCCTTCGTGTCGGTCTGGGGAACCGCAGCGGAACGGGACGCTCTCGGTGGTGCGGAAGTCGGGTCCTCGGTTCGGGTCGAGGACGAGCTCGGTGAATTGGCGCCCTCTCCCTGGTCCTTGTGGGTGCCGTCCGGCAGGAGCGTCCACGCCAGGACTCCCGCCAACACGGTCCCGGCGACGGACGATGCGATCGCGACCGACCTCTTCGCCCGGCCTCCCAGCCCTCGTACCGGTCGCGTGGCGCCTTCCGGGCCGACCGTCGGATGCACGACCGGCCCGGGCACGGCATCGTACGGAACCGAAGGGCCGAAGCCCCTCGGCGTGCTGAAGCCGGAAACCGGTCCCGTGCCGGCCGCCGAGGAGTGGGCGGGTGTCGGTGCCGGCGGAGGCGCGAGCCGGTACGAGGTGCTCTCGGCATCCGTGCGGGGAGCGCGTGGGGTCGCGTCCGGCTCCCCGGACGCGTACGCGAGCATCTGGTCCGCGGTCTCCGTATCCGCCCGGACCGTCGGGTCCTTGACGAGCACGGCCTTCAGGAAGTCGGTCAGTACTCCGGCCTGGTGAGGCGGCGGGAGTTCTTCGCTCAGGAGGGCCGCCAGGGTGGCCAGGGTGGTTCCCCTGCGCAGCGGATGGTGCCCTTCGACGGCGACATAGAGCATCATCGCCAGCGACCACAGGTCGGAGGCCGGTCCGCCCTCGCCGCCGGCTATGCGCTCGGGCGCCATGTAGTCAGGCGTTCCGATGATGGACCCGGTCGCGGTCAGGACGGTCGACTCCCGGATGGCCGCGATACCGAAGTCGGTGAGGACCGCACGATGGTCGTGCCTCAACAGGACGTTGGCAGGCTTCACATCCCGATGCTGAATGCCGACGTCGTGCGCGGCCCGCAGGGCGGCCAACACCTCACGGCCGAGCCGGGCGGCTGCGACGGGCGCGAGAGGCCCCTTCCCGAGCCGGTCCTGCAGTGATCCGCCGGTCACCAACTCCATGACCAGCCAGGGGTAGGTGTGCTCGCCGCCATCCACCACGTGATAGATCGTGACCACGTTGGGATGGTCGACACGGGCCAGTGCACGCGCTTCGCGCAGCACCCGGGCCCGGAGCAACGCCGCGCCCTGCGGGTCGAATTCGGCAAGTCCCGGGTCGGAGGGCCGAACCTCTTTGAGCGCGACGGCCCTGTCAAGAACCAGGTCGCGGGCTCGCCACACCATGCCCATTCCGCCGCCACCGAGCCGCGCTTCCAGCTCGAAGCGCCCATCGATGATCCGTCTGCCGGATTCTGCGTCACTCATGGCTGGGAGCCTATGAGATGTCGGTGACACAGCCCCGTCCAGGTCACCCGCGTCTTTTGGCCGACGCGTTGCAGCCTTCTTCTGGTCCAGCGGCCGAAGCGGAGCCCTCCACCCGTCCGTGAAGAGCTACAGCCGTGTCACCGTCACCACATTTCACTCACATTTCCTTCACACCTCCTGTTACGGTCACCCGACCACGAACCGCCTTGGGGGGACCATGTCGTACAACCAACCGCCGCCACCGCCCGGACACTGGCCCCCGGCCGCGCCGGCCCCGCAGCCGCCCAGACCGAAGTGGGGGCGCAAGCGGTACATGCTGCCCGCCATCGGCCTCGCTTTCATCATCGGCGTCGGCGCCGGCGGCAGCAGCCAGGACGACAGCACCACGAAGACCGCAGCCACCAAGGCGCAGCCCGCCCCTACCGTCACCACCACGGCCACGGCCACAGAGACGGCGAAGGCGAAACCCGCGCCGACGGTGACCGCCACGAAGACGGTCAAGGTGAAGGTGACCGTCACCGCGAGGGCCGCCACCGTCAGCGGATCCGGCGGCACCTCGTCCGGAGGATCAGGCAGCACTTCGTCCGGAGGGTCCTCCGGGAGCAGCGGTTCAAGTTCCTCGGGCGGCTCCAGCGCCGCCGGAAACGGCGCCACCGCGCGCTGCAACGACGGCACGTACTCCTACGCCGCGCACCACCAAGGGGCTTGCTCGCACCACGGAGGCGTGGCCGTCTTCTACAAATAGGGCCGCGCGGCACGGGCGCCCATGAGCACTGTGGACCGGGCCCACCGGCCACGGGGCGAACCGATCGGCTCCCGGCCTTGCACTGTCCTCACAGCCAGCCGCGACGAGCGGCCTGCCAGGCGAGTTGCATGCGCGTCTCGGCGTCGGCCAGTTCCATCATGCGCTGAATGTGTCGCTGTACGGTGCGCCGGCTCAGCCCGAGCTGCGAGGCGATCGCCTTGTCGGTCACGCCGGCCACCAGCAGTGACAGCAGTTTCCGGTCGATGGGGGTCAGCGGGGACAGGGCCTCCCGGTCCTCGGCGTCCACCGCGAGCCCGCTGTCGTCCACACGCAGGGGGACAGCGTCCTGCCAGTAGCGCTCGAACAGAGCGATCAACGCGCTGAGCAGGTTGCTGTCCCTGACCAGTGCGGTGGTGGGCTCCCCCGGGCTTCCCGAGGGCCCGCCCGGCACGAGCGGGAAGATGGCGACGGATCGGTCGGCGATGGCGAGACGCAGGGGGAGTTGGGGGGTCGACCGGGCGATTTCTCCTGCGCGCACCCCGGCGACCACGTTGTCGACAGCGCCGTCGTCGTCGAAGAACGCCTTCTCGTAGAGCACTCGGTACCGGACGCCTCGCGCGAGCGCTTCGAACTCTTCGACGTTGCTGCCGGAGGGCATGGCCACGTACTCGGCCTTGCAGAACCAGAGCATCTCGTCCCGCGCGCTGGTCTGGATCTGTCGCAACTGCTGACGCAGCGCCTCCGCGCCGGTGATGACTTCCAGGAGCTGGCTCGCGTCGTGGCGGCGCATCGTCTCCTGGTACGTCTCGATGAGCTGCGCCGCCTCGCTCCGAGCGAGATCCAGCGCTTCGGCGCTCTGCTTCAGACGAGGCAGCAGGGCCACGTCCGGTGGAGCGGCTCTGAAGTGACGCGGTGTGCCGTCCGTATGGCTGGCGAGCCCCGTGGCGGTGAGCGCGTCCAGGACCTCTGCCGCTTCGGCTTCGGCAAGGCCCGACCGGGCGGCGACGTCCTCGGCGCTGACGCGCCCGGAGAGGACGAGCATTCGGTACACGGCTTCTTCTGCCGGCGATATACCAGCGGGTTCCAGAGACACTGCCGCCCTCCCCCGTAACAGCGGCTGCGACAGTTGAACACTGTACTACGAGGGTTGGGACCACTGGGGCGGGCGACGACGTCACATGCCGTCACCCGCCCCATGACATCTCCGTCAGCGGCCCACCGCGTAGGCGCGCTGTACGGTCTGGCGCACACTGCTCCCGTCGTCGGCTGTGGCTGTGACCCGAAGCGTCACGAACTCCTTGCCCCGCACGGACGACGGACGGCCGACCTGTGCGTCAAAGGCATTGCGGCCGTGGCCGCGTACCTTCGCCCGCGTCCAGGTCCTGCCGTCGTCGTACGAGGCCTCGACGCGGACGTCCACCCCGTGCGGAGCCGTCAGCCCGTCCTGGGCCCGGACCTTCAGGCCGATCGTTGTCGTGTGCGCGGAGCGCACCGTGTTGTGTACGTCGACCGGTACGTCGTAGTCGACCTGGAGCAACGAGAGGGGCGTCGCCTTCGTCGTCCGGCCCGAACGGAACGACCAGGAAGTCGTTGTGGCCGTGCCGTACTTCCAGTCGGCCGAGGAGCGCGCCGTCGACAGATCAAGCCGGTACCTCGCCGCGCCCGCCGGAACGTCCACGTCGGACCAGGCACCGCCCATCTCCCCGATCTTCACTCCGTCCCGGTAGAGCTGTGCGGCGGCGCTGTCACCGGCCGGCGCGGCGGCGGAGGTTCCGATGCCACCGTCCCCGGCCTCCACCAGGCGTGACCAGTGGCCGCCCGCCGAGTCGGTGAACTCGGGTATGCGCAGGCGCATTTGATCACCGTCACGCACGCTGGGTGTCTGGAAGTGAGCGGGGATCGACGGCCGGGTGACGGCACCCTGCCAGGTCTCCTGCTCCTGTGTACCGGCCTGGTAGGTGCGCGGAGCATCCCGCAGTCCGACGGCAAGCGGCATGTCGACGTCGAACGTCGTGGTGTAGTGCACGAGATGCTGCCAACTGGTGTCGTCCGCGCTGATGTATTCGGTCCGGCCGAACCCGGTCGGCACGAAGCGGGTGTACTGGAGCCAGGCCGTGTCCTGGTACGGGCGCCTGCCGAAGCGCTGTTCACTGGCCCAGCCGCTTCCTCCGTTGTCCGCGTAGTTCGCGTGGACGACGGCGGTGTTCCGCTCGGAGACGGTGTACTCGACGTGCTGGGGAATGCGCTGCTTCGAGACCTGCATGACGTCGTACAGGTACGGACTTGCGGCCGTGCCCGAGAACTTCACCGTCGTCGCGTGGGCGCGAACCCGTGCCGCGAGCTGTGCACCCGTACTCGCCCCGACGCGCACGGTCGGAACGGCCCACCGATCGCCGACCGGTGACCAGCGCGTCCAGCCGATGTCGCTGAAGTGCACCAGCATGAGGGCACGCACACCCGCGTGTGCGGCCTTCTGGGCCAACTCCTGTTCGTTGACGCCGTCGTTGTTGGTGACCAGCGCCATGCGGCCCCGGGCGTGGGTGAACGAGGGGTGGGCCGCGTCGCCCGCGTCGACCGCGGTCAGAGTCGCCCCGCCGTCACCGAACAGCGGCGACGCGGGCATGTAGTAGGCGTCCGGCTCCAGCTTCGTTCCCGGGACCTTCGTGGTGAGGAGCGGGGCGACGAGCTGCCATCGGGAGGAGAACTCGAACGTTCCCTTGGTGACGGTGTCGGTGGGGCTGACGTACAGCCGTTTCGCGACGTCGAAGTACATGGTGCCCGCGGTCAGACTGTGGCCGTCGAGTTGGCGGTACGTCTGGTAGCTGAAGATGCCGCGCTGTTCGGCCGGCTTGGGCGTGCGGATGGTGACCGGCGTGGTCCTCCGCGCGTCGAGCGTGACGGTCCTGTCCTTGGTCACCTCGACCTGGGGCAGGACGACCTGGCGCAGCTCGTCGCCGTCGCTCGCCTTGTCGGTGCTGGCGTAGTCCAGTTGGTAGACGCCTTCCTCGACTTCGGCGACAGCGTTGTCAGGATCCGTGTAGCCGACGAATCCGTCGGCGCCCCAGATAGTGGGCAGCGCCTGAACGCGCGTGCCGTCCTTGTCGTACGTCCTGACGGTGATCCGGTGTATCGGACCGTGCACGACCAGGCTGAGCGTGGTGTGAGTGGCGGCCTTCCCGTCCGAGGACGCGGCGGTCACGTAGCCGTAGTACTTGCCCTGCCGGGCCGTTGCCGGATCGACGGTGAGGGGAACCTCGACCGTGCTGTGCGCCGGAACCCGGACGGAGTCGGAGCCGAGCCGCACAGCCCCCTCCCCCGGGCTGGTGCCGCCCTGGGTCGTCAGGCGCGTAGTCAGCGCGAGAGTGACCTCGGTGTCGGAGCTGTTCGTGTAACGGAGGGGAAGCGTACGGGCGTTGCCGGAGCCGGTCTCGAAGGAACCCAGCGTGACACCGCCGGTGGCCGTCACCGAGCCCAGTACGGCGGCCGGCAGGTCGATGCGACCGCCGCCCTGCTCGCTGACCTCCTGTCCTGACACCGTGTGTGCCGTACTCGTCAGGGCGTCCTTGAGTCGGGATCCCGTCCAGTCCGGATGGCGCTGCGCGAGCAACGCGGCCGCGCCCGCCACGTGCGGGGTGGCCATCGAAGTACCGGAGGCCGCGACGTAGTTCGCGTCGACCGGGTCACCCATGGTCGTGCCCGCCGCCCGGGCCGCGACGATGCCGACGCCGGGCGCCGTCACGTCCGGCTTGACGGCGCCGTCCCCCACGCGGGGACCGCGGCTGGAGAACGGTGCGAGAGAGTCGTCCCGGTCCACCGCGCCGACGGTCAGGGCGGCGTCGGCCGCGCCGGGAGAGCCGACCGTGCCCGTGCCCTGCTCACCGCTGTTGCCCGCGGCCACCACGAACAGAGCCCCGGTACGGTCGCTGATCTCGTTCACCGCAAGGCTCATCGGGTCCGTGCCGTCGGTGGCCTGGTCCGATCCCAGGCTCATGTTGACCACCTTGGCACCCTGCGCCGTGGCCCACTCCATACCGGCGATGACCTGCGACTCCGAGCCGAAGCCGTCGTCGCCGAGGACCTTGCCGACCAGCAACTGTGCTGCCGGCGCCACTCCCTTGCGTGTTCCGCCCGATGCGGCCCCCGTCCCGCCGACGATCGACGCGACGTGCGTGCCGTGTCCGAAGACGTCGTTCGTGCCGGCGCTGCCGGAGAAGTCCTGTGCCTCGGCGATCCTCCCGGCGAGATCCGGGTGGGTCTGGTCCACCCCGGTGTCCAGCACGGCGACCTTGACACCCTCACCGTGGTATCCGGCGTCCCACACGGCTGGTGCGCCGATCTGGGCTGTACTGCGGTCGAGCACGGCGTTCACCCGGCCGTCGAGCCATACCCGGGGCACGGCCTTGATCTCCGAGGCCTTCATCTGGCCGTCCGCGCCGGTGAATTCCTTCCAGAAGGTGCCGAGGTCCCCGTCGGGAACCTGCACCGACTGGGCCCCGATGCTCTTCAGCCTCCGGACCGGCGACTCGTCCGCGGCGAACGCCGTGAGCCTGCCCACGGCCGAGGCTTCCACCCCGGCGGGCCGGCTCACGATGAGCGGAAGGGCACGCGTGTGGGCGGTGTCGTACTGCTGGGCGACCAGGGCCGTCACGTCGAAGAGGTTGCGGTCGAGCCGGCCCGACGCGACCAGCTCACTGGCATCCGAGGGGAGAACCGTCAGGTGCCCGTCGTGTTCGAAGGTCCGGAAGAGGATGTGCCGCCGTCCCGGGCCCGGCTCGATGGAGGCGACCTGCTTCCCGCCCGCGGATGCCCCCACGGTCACGCTGTCGCCGGTGAGCAACCGCACCGTGGCGGTGGTGGATTTGCTCGTCGTCTTCGTGGATCGGGCCGCGTCCGCGCGTGCGGCCACTGGTGCCACTGCTCCCGCCGTCAGGGCCAGCCCCGCCGATATTGCCGCCATCAGGCGGATCTGTCTCATCGTCTCGTGCCTTTCCTTGAACACAGGCTTTTGTTAACCCGGTTGACAGAATCCGGTGATCACGAGGCGGGTGTCACGCCAATCCGCTGGCACAGGTGCGACATGTCCCAAGGGCGACAGACGCTTGCCACGTCGTCGGCCGCTCACCGGCCGCCCCCACCCTCTCCGCCGCCCTGCCCGTGACGGCTCACGCCGCGTCGGCCGACCCGCGTCCGCGCAGGCCGCCTGCGACGTCCTCGCCCCGGGCGCGTCGGCGACCGCCGAGGCCGCTGTCCGCGCCGCGCGGCCGGATCGGTGTCCGGTACGGCTGGGGCGTCGGCCACGCTGCCACCCCGGGCGCGATCTACGGCGCCCACGACGGCTCCGAGCCCGACAGCCGCCACGACCACGAGCGCAGAGCCTTCGACTGCTCCGGGCTGCCCCGCTACGCCTCCGCCCAGGCGACCGGCCGCGACCTGCTCGACGGCACGGCCGACGACCCGTTCCACACCTCCCACGCGGCGGCCAGGTTCTCCCCGGCACAGGGCTCGGCGCCCGTCCTCACCGGCGGACCTGATGTTCTGGGGCAGCGGTCAGATCAACGGCCCGGAGTGGCTACCCGGTCTGCCCACCCGCCGAGTCCGGCCACCCCGAGGTGCGGTGGTCACCGCCGGTCAGGCTCGGTCGGCCGACGGGGCCACCGCATCAAAGGCTCCCCCAGGACAGACATCGGGATCCGCGAGGACACGGCGGCCGGCCGCCTGGAGGCCGTGGCCCACGGCTTGGTGGTCGGCCGTGTCGACCACTTCGTTCTCGCGTCACCCCGGCCCGCTCTGGTCCCGGCGCACACGATCGTGGGGACGGCCCCACGAGGCCGGGCGTCGCCGGATCGTCGGCCCAGGAGCTGTGCGGACCCGTGCACACCGCGCGGCAGCGGCCGCCCGTGGCGTCCGTCCGGTGCGCCCCGCTCCACCCTGCCGTCGACGGCGGTCGCATTCCGGCTCCTCACAGCGGTGCCTGGAACAGGTGATGCCCGGCAGGGGGCTGCCGGGCATCACCTGTGGAGAGCCTTCCGGTTCAGCAGGCGCCGAGATCCTGCCAGACGCCCCACTCGCCGGTGGTGCCGGGCTCCTCGCCCTGCGTCCACCACTTGGCCTTCCAGTTGTGGCCCTTGTGCGAGACCTGCTGACCGCCGGTGTAGATCGTCCCGGTGGCCCAGGCGGCGGCCGTGCACTGGGCGCCGGAGCCGCCGGTGACGGTCAGGGCATAGGTCGCCGTGTGGCTGCCGGAGGCACTCGTACCAGTGACTTTGATGCTGTACGTGCCCGAAGCGGCGGCCTTCGTCGTGGCGAGGGTGAGCGTCGACGAACCGCCCGCCGTGACGGAGGCGGGGCTGAGCGACGCGGTGACGCCCGCGGGGGCCCCACTGACGGTCAGGTTCACCGTCTTCGCCGTGCCCGCTGTCACCGCGGTCTTCACCGTGGCGGTCGTCGAACTGCCGGCCGCCACCGACCCGGAGGCGGGGGCCGCGCTCACCGAGAAGTCGTCGGCGGGTGTGGTGGTACCGCCGGTGAAGGGCGCGAAGATGTGGGTGAAGTCCCACGTGTTCTGCTGGATGCCGGAGCAGCCGTCGGCGGCCGCGCCGCCGGGGCAGCTGCCGTTGTCACGCTGGAGTGCCCAGAACGACAGGGTGTTGATCCCCTTGGCCACCGCCCAGTTGTAGACCTGAGTGGCATTGGCCAACGTGAACGTCTCGGCCGGCCCGAAGTCGTCGACACCCGGCATCTCGGTGATGCCGATCATGCCCCACAGCTGGGCGGAGGTCTTGCTCGGGTAGAGCTGCGCGAGCTGGTCGTACAGCCCCTGTGCCGCGGTCTGGGTGTCGTTGGCCATGTTGTGGGTGGCGTTGTCGTAGTAGTCGAACGTCATGATGTTCGCCACGTCGACGCGTGCTCCGTTGGTGACCGCGCTCCGCAGCACCGCGAGCCCTTCGGGTGCCAGCCCGGAGGTGGTCGTCGGCAGCGTGTAGGAGATCTCCACCGTGCGACCACTGGCCGCCGCCCAGTCCTGGACCAGCTTGATCGCCTTGTTCCGCCGGTTGATCCCGGCGGTGTTGTTCAGCGAGTCGACCTCGATGTCCATGTCGAGCCGCGAGATGTCGTACGTCGTGATGACCTTCTCGTAGGCCGCGGCGATCTGGTTGACATCGGTGCAGCTGTCCGCGATCTCGGTGCCGGTGGTGTCCGCGGTGTAGCCGCCGAACGAGGGGATGACGTCCCCGCCGTTCGCCTGGATGGCGTGGATGTCGGCGCCGAAGCTGGCGGAGGAGATCGGCAGGCTGGTGTCGCCGCTCCAGTACGGCGTGCAGGAGCCCGCGGACGCGGTCTGGAGGAACGCCATGGTCAGGTGTTTCGCCCCTGACTGCGCGGCCAGGGCAGCCGGGCTCTCGCCGGTCCACGCCTCGAAGTAGGGAGCGAAGACGTGCTTGGGCAGGGGGGTTGCCGCCTGAGCGGTACCGGCGCCCATCGCGGCCACGCCGACGGTGGCCACCGTGGTGGCCACTGCGGCCAGAACCGCGCGGACGGATCGTATGCGTCTCATAGCTGTCCCAGCTGTAGGGGGGCCGCCAACTCCGTTCTGGGGCATTGGCGTTCAGGTACGGAATACCGTCACAGCCGCAGCCGAGTCAATGGTCTGGACCAAGAGAGGACTAGACCAATTCTCGCAACGGAGGGCCGGGCCGCTCTTCAGCAGGCGCATCGCACGCTGAACCACTCCTCCGCCCTCTCGAAGGCCGGCCGCCGTGAGACACGACGAGCGACGGCTGAATCCGGTCAAGGCTGGATGACTGCCCAGCACCTCCCCCACAGCAGTCCCGCCGCATACGAACCGGAGGACGGGTCCCCTCCCGAAGGTGGTCGGATGCGGTCCGCCGCCTCCGCATGCGACGGCAGGAAAGCCGCCATAACGTCCCCCTTGTGATTCCGCCGAGAAACAGGACGCAGAGACGCCTCACCGCGGGCGCGAGCCCGCGGGCCGGTCTGGCCATCGCCGCTGCGATCCTGGCGGCCGGTGGCTTGGGAGTGGCCGGGGCGCCGCAGGCGTGGGCGGACGACCCCGTCACTCTTTCGCAGCAGGGGCAGATCACGGACCGGGTGGACGCGCTGGGCGACCGGGGGGGCTCGGTCACGGCCGCCCTCGACAAGCTCTACGCCGAGCACAGGATCCAGCTCTTCGTGGCGTACGTGCGCGACTTCTCCGGGCGCTCCGCCCAGAGCTGGGCCGACGCGACCGCGCAGAGGAACGGCCTCGGCCAGAACGACGTCCTGCTGGCCGTGGCGACCGGAGCCCGGCAGTACGCCTATTCGGCCGACACCCGGTCCGGTTTCACCGAGCAGCAGCTCGCGACCGTCGCGCAGACCGCCATCGAGCCCGCCCTGAAGCAGAACGACTGGGCGGGCGCCGCCATCGGCGCGGCCAACGGGTATTCCGCCGTACTCGGCGGCCGCCCCGTCCCGGTGCCCACGATCACCCCCGGCCCGGCGGACCCGGGCGGCGCGGCGGACGGCGGGAACGGGGCGGGTGACTTCGTCCTCCCGGTGGTCGCGGTCGGCGCGGCCGGAGCGCTGGGCGCGTACGCCTACTCCCGACGCAAACGCGGCAGCGCTGCCGGGCGTGGCACGACCACCGGCCAGGGCTGGGGCGGGACGACCCCGGTTCCGCTGCCGGAGCTCGACTCCCAGGCGAAACGACTGCTCGTGGAGACCGATGACGCGGTCCGCACCAGCACGGAGGAACTGGGCTTCGCGTCCGCGCAGTTCGGCGACGAGGCGGTCGGCCCCTTCACCGAGGCCGTGGAGTACGCCAAGGGCGAGCTGACGCATGCCTTCCGGCTGCGCCAGCAGTTGGACGACGCCTACCCGGAGGACGACGCCACCCGGCGCCGGATGCTGGACGAGATCGTCGCCCGGTGCACGGAGGCGAGCCGTCGACTGGACGCCGAGTCGGTGGCCTTCGACCGGCTGCGGGACCTGGAGAAGAACGCGCCGCAGGCCCTGGCCACCGTGGAGGAGCAGTTCCGGGCACTGTCCGGTCGCACCGCCGCGGCGGAGGCGACGCTGACCGCCTTGGCGGTGCAGTACGCGGACTCCGCGTCGGCGCCGGTGGCCTCCAACGCACAGCAGGCGGAGGACCGGCTGCTGTTCGCGGCGACCAGCCTCGACGCGGCGCGCGCCGCGGTCGGCGGCGGCGACAACGGGAAGGCCGCCGTGCACGTCCGGGCCGCCGAGAGTGCCGTCGGCCAGGCCGCGACCCTGGTCGACGCGGTGGAGCGGCGGGCCCAGGAGCTGGCGGAGGCGGCCGGGAAGCTGCCGGGCGCCCTCAACGAGGCCGAGACGGACCTCGCGGACGCCCGTGGGCTGCTCACCGGCACCACGGAGGGCACATCGACTGCGGATCTGCGCGGGCGTATCGGCCGGGCGGAGGCCGTCCTGGCCGACGTGCGCCGGGAGCAGGGGGAGGGCCGGTACGACCCGATCGACGGCCTGCGTCGGGTCGAGGAGGCCGACGCCGCGCTCGACGAGGCGATGGCCGGGGCGCGCGAGCGGGAGTCGGGCCGCCAGCGCGCGGTGGCCCTGCTCGACCAGGCGATGCTCTCGGCCCGCAGCGCGATCGGCGCGGCCACGGACTACGTCACCACAAGCCGGGGCGCGGTCGGCAGCCAGGCCCGCACCCGACTGGCCGAAGCGGGCCGACACCTGGAGCGTGCGATGTCCCTGACCTCGACGGACCCTTCGGGCGCGCTGGCGGAGGCCCAACAGGCGGACTCCCTCGCGCGGCAGGCGCAGCAGTTGGCCGAGCAGGACGTTCGGGGCTACCAGAATCCGTACGGCGGCCGGCGCTCCGGCGGCGGCCAGGGCGGCGCGGTACTCGGCGGGATCATCCTCGGCGAGATCCTGCGGGGTGGCGGTGGATTCGGTGGCCGGGGCGGGGGTTTCGGCGGCGGATTCGGGGGTGGTGGCGCCGGCCCGGGCTCCTTCGGTGGCGGCGGAACCCGAGGCCGCATGGGCGGCGGGGGCCGCTTCTGACCGGCGCGCAGACTCCGGCCGGGACGCCTGGCCACCGGCACCCGGACATTCCCCCTCAGACACACCCGACCCCTCAGGCTCACCGGGAGAGAACCACCATGAGCAAGCAGACCATCGTCGGCCGCGTCACCCAGCTGGCCAAGGCCAACATCAACGCGCTGCTGGACCAGGCCGAGGACCCGCAGAAGATGCTGGACCAACTGATCCGCGACTACACGAACAACATCTCCGAGGCGGAGCAGGCGGTCGCCGCCACGATCGGGAACCTGCGGATGCTGGAGGCGGACCACAAGGAGGACGTGGAGGCGGCCGCCGAGTGGGGCGGAAAGGCTCTCGCGGCGAGCCGGAAGGCCGACGAGCTGCGCACGTCGGGGACGCCGGGGGATGCCGGCAGCGCCGACAAGTTCGACAACCTGGCGAAGGTCGCTCTGGGCCGCCAGTTGCAGTCCGAGAAGGAGGCGACGACGGCGGAGCCGACGATCGCCGCCCAGACGGAGGTCGTCGACAAGCTCAAGTCGGGCCTGGACGCGATGAAGGGCAAGTTGACGGAGCTCCAGGCCAAGCGGGACGAGCTGGTGGCCCGGGCCAAGACCGCGCAGGCCCAGAACACGATGATGGACGCGGTGAAGAACATCGACGTGATGGACCCGACGAGCGACCTGAACCGCTTCGAGGAGAAGGTCCGGCGCGAGGAGGCCATGGCCCTGGGCAAGCAGGAACTGGCGGCGTCCTCCCTCGACGCGCAGTTCGAGTCCCTGGAGGACCTCGGCAAGACCGCGGAGATCGAGGCCCGGCTGGCCGCGCTCAAGCAGGGCCACGCCGCCTGAGCGACCCCCGCACGGGGCCGGACCGCGGTCACGTAGGAGGCGAACATCCGCCATCACGCGCCACTCGTACGGCCGCTCGGGGATTTGGCGGCCCGGGGGACGGTGTGGCTAGCGGCCCTTCCGCACAAGGTGCGTGATGTGCTCGCCCTCGCTGATCGTGAGCGGGCCCGCCCCCTCCGCGGGGTCGCCCACCCCCAGGGCGACCGCCAGCGTACGGCCGTGCAGGTCGAGGGTGGCCTCGGTCAGGGTGGTGAAATCGGCGACGGCGGCGCGGGCGCGGGCCCACCCGGTCAGACCGATGCCCGCCGCCACCAGCACGGCCGGCCACCACACCACGGTGAGCAGGAGGTAGGGCAGGGCCCAGGTTCCAGTGGCGACTGCCGCGGCGAACGCCGCGTGCGCGTCGGTGAGTTCGCTACGTGCGGGATCGGGAAGGGTCAGCCAGAGCCGTGACCAGCCATAGGTCAGGTCGAGTCCGTAGCGGTGGTACGCGATGGACTCCACGGCGTGGATCCGGTCGCCCATCCAGGTCGGCCTGCCCGGTTCAGCCATGGCCAGCCGAGTGACTCGTTCGGCGACGGTGTCGATCCGGTCCTGCTGTTCGCGGCTGCGTGTGCTCGGGCCGGCGGCTTCGAGCGCCCTGCGCTCCTCCACGAGTTGGTGCCAGCGGGCACGGCGACGCACCGTCCGTGCCGCGGCGACGGCGACGAACGGCCGGGGCCACTGCCCCAGCCAGACGCGCCGGGTGACTCCGGCCAGCGACTGCACGACGAAACCCACACCGGCGGCGGCCGCCAGTACGGCAACGACGAGGAGTGCCTGGGCGCCGCTCGGGAGGTCCGCGACCGTGGTGGCGGTGCGCTCGGCGCGCCGGGTCAACAGCGCGACGTCCCACCCGTCGGCGTGGCCGAGACTGACGGACACCCACACCGCGCCGAGGAAGAAGGCACCGGGCAGTACGAGCAGGCTGATCCACCGGTCGGCGAGCGTCTTGGCCAACTGCTGGAAGAAACCGCCCACCTGGACTACCCCCGTTCCAGGGGCCGACCCATGACAGCGCACCGTGGGATCGCGCCCGCCGGGGGCGGGACCGCCGTCCGGTCGCAGGCGCCGTCCGGGCAACGGAAGGTCTCCTGACGGGCGATGCCCGGCCCGGCTCCCGGCATCCCCGTCGCGAGCGTGCGCAGGGTTGCCTCACGGTCGGTGTGCAGCAACTGGCCCAGCAGGGTGAGCAACGGGCGCCGGGCCCGCGCCTCGGCCACGATGCGTTCCAGCAACTCCCGGCGTTCCGCGGAGTGGAGCCCGGTCTCGCCGATCAGTGCGTCGAACTCCTGGCACAGTGTGGTCAGGGCCGTTCGTTCGGCATCCACCGGGGCTCCTCCTTCCGTCAGTTGGCCGATAGTCTCACGGGTCATGTGCTCCGACCACCGGCCCGATCCCGAGCTGCTGAACCAGCAGGCGGTCGACCTGCTCAACCAGGCCACCCGGACCGGTGACACCGCCCTGCTGGGCACCTGCGTCTCGTTGTTCGAGGGCATCCTCGCCCTGACACCGCGCGATCATCCACACCGCGCCACCCGCCTGTACAACCTCGCCGAATCGCATCGGGCGCGCTACGCGCTGACAGGACGGGAAGACGAAGCCGCCCGGTCGATCGGCATCGGGCAGCAGGCCGTGGCCGCTCTCCGCGACGGCGACCCGAACTCGGCGCTGATCCTGGGCAACCTCAGCGCCACCCATCTCACGCGCTTCCAGCAGATCGGGCATACGAGCGACCTGGACGGGGTCATCGAATTCGGGGAACGAGCCGTTGCCGCGAACGGTCCCGATCTCACCATCGCCTTCCACCTGTCCACTCTCGCCACGGGCTACCTGCTGCGGTTCGAGGGGACCGGGCACATCGCGGACCTGGACCGTGCCATCGGCGCCGGCGAGCGGGCAATGGCCCTCACCCCCGCCGACTCCCCGCACCGGCCGACGACCCTGACCAACCTCGGCACCGCCTACTGGGCACGGTTCGGACGGGCGGGAGATCCGGCGGACCTGGACCGCGCCATCAGGTTCGGAGAGCAGACCGCGGCCGACGCCGGCAACCCGCACCGCGTGACCGCCCTGTCCAACCTCGCCGTCGCCTACAACGACCGCTTCGAGCGGACGGGGAGCCTGGCCGACCTGGACCGTGCCATCGGCCACCACGAGGACGCGGTGGCCGCCGCACCGGACAACGCTCCCGACGGCGCCACCTACGTGTCCAACCTCGCCATGGCCTACCACGCGCGGTTCGAACGGCTGGGAGCGACGGCCGACTTGGACCGGGCCATCGGCCACCTCGGCCGTGCCGTCGCCGTGGCACCCCGGGGTCACCGCCAGTTCGCGACCTTCCTGTCCAACCTCGGCATCGCGTACCGGGCACGGTTCGACCGGCTGGGGGCCGTGGGCGATCTGGACCGTGCGGTCGCACATCACGAGGAGTCCGTGGCCGCAACGCCCGACGGCCACCCGGATCTCGCCCACCGACTGTCCAACCTGGGCACTGCGTACGACGCGCGGCACGGCCGGAAGGGAGACCCCGCCGACATGCACCGAGCCGTCGAGAGCCTGGAACGCGCGGTCGCCGCCACACCCAGTGATCACCCCTTGCAGGCGATGGTCCGGTCCAACCTGGCCGCGGCCCTGCGGAGACGATTCGAACAGCTGGGATACGTGGGCGATCTGGACCGTGCCATCGCGCACCACGACCAGGCCGTTGCCACCACCCCCGACAACCACCCGAACCGGGCGATGCACCTGTCCAACCTCAGCGTCGCCCGCTGGTCGCGGTTCACCCGCACCGGGGAGATGTCCGACCTGGACGCGGCCATCGACAGCGGGAGACGCTCGGTGGCCGCCACACCGGACGACCACCCGGACCGTGCGATGCGCCTGAGCAACCTCGGCAACGCCCTCAAGCAACGGTTCGAGCACAGCGGCAGCCTTCACGACCTGGGCCGTGCCGTCACTCACCACGAACAGGCCGTGGCCGCCACGCCCGACAACCACCCGAGCCGGGCGACTCACCTGTCCAACCTGGCGACCGCCTACCAGGCGCGGTCCCGCCGAAGCGGCGGCGCCGACTTCGACAACGCCGTCGACCTCGCCCTCCTGGCACTCGCGGCCACCCCCACCGACCATCCCGACCGACTGCTGCGCCTGTACAACCTCGGACGGTCCTATCAGGCACGGTACGAACACTCGGGCGACGCGGCCGACTTGGACCGCGCGCTCGACCTGGCCCGGGAGGCGGCCGACGCGGTCCCCGCCGACCATCCGGACCGGGCACAGCATCTCTTCAACCTCGGCAACACCCATCGGCTGCGGTTCCTGCGAACCGGCGATCCGTCCGACCTCGACCGCGCCGTCGACGCCGCGGAAGGGAGCGTCGCCGCCACCCCCGCCGACCATCCCCGCCGAGCCTCACGCGTCTACTTCCTCGGGATCTGTCACACGAGGAGGTGGGACACCGGCAGCGCCTTGGACAGGTCGTTGATCGCCCGGCTGGCCGGCGACGCGCTCGCGGCCACGACATCGCCCCCGTTCGACCGGCTCCGTGCCTGCTGGGCAGTCGGCCGGCTCGCCTACGTACTGGACGAACCGCACACCGCCCGGCTGCTGTTCGACACCGCGGTGGAACTGCTGCCGTTGGTCGCGGCACGGGAGACCTCGTCGGCGGACCACGAACACCGCCTCGGTGTGAACCGCGGACTGGTCGGCGAGACGATCGCCGTGCACTGTGCCCTCGACGATCCGGGCGGCGCGCTCCAGGCCGCGGAGCTGGGCCGGGCCGTCCTGCTGGCCTCCCGGCTCGCGCTGCGGACGCCCCTCGCCGACCTCGAACCCGAGCACCCGGTTCTGGCCCGCCGTCTGAGCCGCGTGCGTGACGCCCTCAACGCCCCTGATCCCCCGGCCATGGCCACGCCCGACAGCCAGGACCTCGACCTCGTCGACCGGCGCAAAAGGCTGTGGGCCGAGCACGACGCCGTGTTGGCGGAGATCCGCCGACTGCCGGGCCTGGACCGGTTCCTGCTCCCGCCGACGTGGACCGAGCTACGGCCGACCGCCCCAGGCGGTGCGGTCGTGCTGCTCAACGCCGGCCGGCAGCGGAGCGACGCCATCGTCGTCACCGCCGACGGGCCCCCGCTCGCGGTGCCGCTGCCCGAACTGCGGCTGGCCGACGTCGAGGCGCGGGCCGCCGAACTGACGGAAGCGACCCACGACGCCGGCTCGTTCACCGGCGAGCTGCGCCGGCAACGGGTGCTGACGGAGCTGCTCGGCTGGCTGTGGGACACGACGGTCGAGCCGGTCCTCGACGCGCTCGAGAACCGGCTCCGCCCGGACGAGGGAGTGCTGCCCCACGTGTGGTGGATGCCGACCGGGCCGCTCGGACTGCTGCCGCTGCACGCGGCCGGACACCCCGGTGGCCCTGGTGCGCTCGACCGGGTGATCTCGTCGTACACGCCCACCCTGCGCACGCTGGCCCGCGCACACGGGCGCCCGGCCGCGACGTCCCTGCGCCGGCTCACCGTCGCCCTCGACAGGACCCCGGGTCTGCCGGACCTGCCGGCCACCGCCTCCGAGGCGGCAAGCCTGCACGCCGCCCATCCCGACATGCCACTGCTGACCAACAACCAGGCCACCGCCGTCCGTGTGACCGGCGCTCTCCCTCGAGCGAGCTGGGCCCACTTCGCATGCCACGCGGGCACCGACCCCGACACGCCGTCCGAGGGCGGGCTCCACCTCCACGACGGCGTGCTGTCCATCGCGGAGATCGGCCGCCTCGACCTCCACGAGGCCGAACTGGCATACCTGTCCGCGTGCTCCACAGGACATGCCGGCTGGAGACACGCCGACGAGTCCATCCACCTCGCCTCCGCGTTCCAACTGGCCGGGTTCAGGCACGTCGTCGCGAGTCTCTGGCCGCTGGACGACCACGTCGCGGCCGACTCGGCCGACCACTTCTACCGGCTGATGCCGGACACGCCGTCGGCCGAAGCCGCGGCGATGACGCTCCACCGCGTGATCCAGCATCTGCGCGCCGAGCACCCCTCCCGACCACACCTGTGGGCGTCACTGATCCACAGCGGGCCATGACCCGGTGAGGAGACGAGCAGACGTGGATGTCTATGAGGCCGTGGACAGTCGCCGGGCCGTGCGGGCGTTCAGTGATGAGCCGGTGCCCAAGGACGTTCTCGAACGAGTGCTGGCCGCGGCGACGCGGGCTCCGTCGAGTGGGAACCTCCAGCCGTGGCACGTGTTCGTCGTGGCCGGCGAGCCGTTGGTCGAGCTGAAGAGACGCGCGACGGGCAGGGCGCTGGCGGCGGACCCGGGCGATGAGCGGGAGTATCCGATGTACCCGGCCGAACTGACCTCGCCGTACGCGGACCGTTTCAGCGCGGCCGCTGCCCAGCGCTACACGGCGCTGGGGATCGAGCGAGACGATCCCGACAGGCCCATGAGGATCGCCGCGTTGAACGCGGAGGCATTCGGTGCGCAGGTCGTGCTGTTCTGCTACCTGGACCGGACGATGGGGCCCGGGCAGTGGGGGGACGCGGGGATGTACTTGCAGACGGTCATGCTGCTGCTGAGAGCGGAAGGGCTGCACAGCTGCCCCCAGGTGATGTGGACGACGTATCGTGAGACCGTCAGCCAGATCGTCGGAGCCGATGACGGGCTCGTACTCTTCTGCGGGGTCTCGGTGGGATTCGAGGAAGAAGGTGTGCCCCGGTTGCGAACGGGTCGGGCGGAGCTGGCAGAGACGGTGAGCTTCGTCGGACTGTGACCGTTCCGGCGCCCGGGGGCCGTGCTCGCGTGGTCGAAGGGGTGGCTCGGCGGTGCGCTCCACCACCGAACGGCGCGTGCCCGCCTCCTGTCCCACCAGGCCGAGCGACCTTCCCTCGCGGTGCGGCCGCCCGTTCGGGAGGTGCCGAGGGCGATGCCGGAACCCGTCCGTCCCTTCCGACAGGTGGGCCGGAGACCGCCCGGGCGGTCCTGCCGCACCGGGCGGGGGATGATGGGCCTGCAATGACGGAACGCAAGGTCAGGAGCTTCCATGGCGAAGCGGGTGCACCAACCGCGTGAGGACTCGGAGTTCGATTTCATCCTGAGGATGAGCGGCGCCCCGGTCCTCGCCTACTTCATCGGGACCTGGCCCAAGGCAGTCGAACCCTGCCGCGCGATGGACCTCGTCATCGGTGGCATCGCCGACGAGTACACGGGCCGCCTGACGGCTGTCCGCGCCGACATCACGCGCTGCCCGGCCGCGACCGAGCGATACGGGATCACCGGAGCCCCGTCCTACGTCCTGCTGAAGGAGGGTGAGGCGGTGGCGCACAGCACGGGGCCTCTGACCAGCGTCCAGGTACGGGAGTTCCTGGACGACCACCTCTGACGAGCCGCTCCCGAGCGCCCGTGAGACGGCCGGAGGACACCCGCGCGGACGAAGACATCGGACGCCAGATCGGCCGCCTGCCTCGGCCTGACGCACCGGTGAGCAACGCACCGCCGTTGCCTCGTCATCGGGAGCGGATGAAGCTCACCGGAAGGTGCCGACGGATCCGGTGCCGTACACCGGGCTGAGAACTAGAGGCACCGTCGCGCCTCATCACTTCGACCCCGCGGCCACGAGCGTCGCGGTGATGGGTTCGAGTACGGCGACCAGCTCGTCGAGCTCGGCGCGAGACAGGGTCTCGAACGGCGGGGCGGCGAGCTCGTCGGTCAGGGCTTCGATGCGTTGTTTGGTCTCACGGCCGGCGTCGGTGAACCGGCCGTCGGCGTCGACGAGCCCGCGCTCACGCAAGCCGTCCATGACCGCGGCCAGCCGCTTCTTCGGCAGGTGGTGGATACGTCCGAACGACTCCGGCGGGTGAATGCCGCTCGCCAGCGCGCTGAGCACGTGGGCCTCCGTACCTCCGATGCGCTCGCCGACGAGAGCGGCGATGTGCCCGTCACCGCGGTGCTCGCGCAGCATGGTCGCGGAGTGCCACAGCCGGGCGACCGGATCGCTCGGCACCGCGAGGGTGCGCATCCCGGCGAACATCACCCGTCCTTCCGTGGGCGCGTTCATCGCGGCCTCGGTGGCCAGATCGGCGGCGCGCACCAGGCCCGGCGAGGCGGCCAGCTCGTCGCCGAGAATCCGTCTGAGCGAGGCCGCGCTCCCCCGTTCACGCGCGGCGACGGACGCCTCGGGCGGGACCGTCTCCCACGCGCTCGGGATGTGCCGCGCGGCCTCCCCGTCGGCGAAGTTGTAGAAGGCCGCGTGCACGACCTGCGCGGGCACCCGCCCCAGCGGCGCGGCGCGGCTGGCGAAGTAGCCGTCCCAGTAGGTGCGATGGCCGAGGGCGGCCAGTTCCTCGTTGCACTCGTCCGCGAAGAAGGTCACCAGGCAGATCGGCTCCAGGAGCTCGAACATACGACGGGCGGTGCCGGTCTCCGGAACGCTCGGTTCGCTGTCTGACATTTCGCATCCTCCATGAGGTCTGTCGCGCCGACCTGGACTGCCGGGCCGGCTCCGGCGAGCCGACCCCGTCATAGCTCGTACGGATCTTTCGTGCCGTCCTGATGATGACCCGAGCTCGCCGAGAAACTCATCGGTCCTCGGGCAGGAGGAGGACATGGGCGTACAGGCCGATCGGGCGGGTTCAGCCCGGCCACGACGAACGCGAGGTACGAGGTGGCGAAGGCCGAGATGTCGGCCGGGGCCCGTCACCAGGAGCGGCCGGAGGAGCTCGGTGTCGTCGCGGTGCCCCGCGGCGGAGTCAACGTGGCATGCCACCCCGAAAGTTGCGCGAACAACGGCCCTACCGCCGTGATCGGATCAGCACCCGGTGAAGCGGCGGAGTCGGCCCATTGACGCGAATTGTTCGGGAGTGCACACCTGTTGCGCGACGGCGCGGTATGGTCGCGCATTCGAACGGCGTCCGTTTTCGTGGGACAGGTGTTCCACGCGGGCCCGTCGAGCGCGACGGCGCGGCCGACCACAGGTCCGGGCCGCGGCACCGTCGTGCATCACTCTGGGGGGTTCATGCGCAGGGCAGTCATGGGAACGTCTCTCGCCGTCGCCGGCGGGCTCGTCGCGGCCGGCGTCGGCCTGTGGACCGGTGCCGATCGGGCGACGGCGACCTCCGCCCAGGTGCGCTTCACCGCCGACGCTCTGCCCACGTGGCAGACCAACGGCATCGTGTGGGCGCTCGCGCACTCCGGGTCGACCGTCTTCGCCGGCGGTACGTTCTCGCAGGTCCGTCCGCCGCAGGGCGGCTCGGGTGCCGTGCAGAACGCGGTCAATTTCGCCGCGTTCAACGCCGCGACGGGCAATCCCACGAACTGCAAGCTGTCGTTCACCATCGGCAGCGGCACCGCGACCGTGCGCGCGCTCACCGTGTCGCCGGACGGCAAAACGCTGTACGCGGGCGGCTCTTTCAGTGCCGTCAACGGCACACCGGCCAGCAGCCTCGCCGCCATCGACATCGCGAGCTGCACGCCGAAAGCCTCGTTCCATCCGCAGATGAACGCCACCGTACGGGCGCTCGCCGTCACCGCGGACACCGTCTACGCGGGCGGCGACTTCACGCAGGCGGACGGCGAGAGCCGCGGCAGGTTCGCCGCGGTCGACGCGTCCACAGGAGCCGTCCTGCCGTTCGCCGTGAACGCCGACGCGCCCGGCCGCGCCATCACGGTCGCGCCCGACGGCGAGCATGTCGTGCTGGGCGGCGACTTCTTCACCGTCAACGGGACAAGCACGCACGCCCTCGCCGTCGTCGACGCGGGCAGCGGCGCTGTCACCACGCCCTACCCGGGGTTCATAGCCGACAACTCCGTGGTGAAGTCGCTCGCGGCCGACCAGGACGGCGTCTACACCGGCAACGAGGGCACCGGCCACCACGCCTTCGACGGGCGGATCGGCCTCGACCCGGCCACGTTCACCCAGCGCTGGCGCGACACCTGCTACGGCGCCACCCAGTCGGTGCTGCCGTACCGCAGCGTCCTCTACAGCGCCTCGCACGCCCACGACTGCTCCGAGGTCGGTGAGTTCCCCGACGGGGCGCGCCATCACTTTCTCGCCCAGTCGACCGGCGGAACCAGCCACTACGGCTGGTTCCCGCAGACCAACGACGGTCTCGGCGAGCAGATCGGTCCCCGCGCGCTCACCGTCGCGAGCTCGGGGAGTACCGACTACCTGTGGTCCGGCGGCGAGTTCACCACCGTCAACGACGCGCCGGCGCAGGGCCTGACCCGCTTCGCCTCGACCGGTGACAAGGGCGCCCCCTCCACTCCGGTCGCCACGGTGGAGAGCGTGAAGCCCGCCGAGATCGCCGTCCACGTCCGCTCCGCCTTCGACGCCGACGACTCCCGTCTGACGTACCGGATCTACCGGGACGGCGGTGCCACCCCGGTCGCCACGCTCACCGGCGACTCCACGTTCTGGTCACGCCCGCAGCTGACCTGGACCGACAAGAGCGTCACCGCGGGGGCGAGCCACAGCTACCGGGTCACCGCCACCGACGCGGCGGGCAACACCAGCGCCCTCTCGGCCTCGGTGTCGGCGAGCGGCGCGGCGAAGGCCGACCCCTACGCCTCGGCGGTCCTCGGCGACGGCGCCCAGCTCTACTGGCGCTACTCGGACGTCTATCCGGGACTGGCCGCGGACACCAGCCCCGCCAACAGCAACGGCGTCCACGTGGGCGGCCCCGCGCTGCGCCAGTCCCCCGGCGCGGTCCCCGGCTCCACCGCGCTCGGTCTCAACGGCAGCAGCCAGTGGGTCTACAGCGACCGCCGCTTCGCGCAGCCTTCCGCGTACAGCATGGAGACCTGGTTCAAGTCCTCCACCACCACCGGTGGCCTGCTCACCGGTTTCGGCGACAACACCGCCAAGGCGAGCGTCGCGTACGACAAGCAGGTGTGGATGAACAACGCCGGCCGGGTCGTGTTCGGAGTGAACTCCGGCGGCTGGAAGACCCTGACCAGCACCGGCGCGCTCAACAACAACGCCTGGCACCACATGGTCGCCACGCAGAGCCCGAACGGCATGGCGCTGTACATCGACGGCAAGCTCCAGGCGAGCAACACCGTCGCGGGCAACCGCGCCTACTCCGGCTACTGGCACGCCGGATACGACAACCTGCGCGGCGTGCCCGGCGCGCCCACGTCCTACTGGTTCAACGGGCAGCTCGACGAGACCGCCGTCTATCCGACCGCACTCACGGCCGCGAAGGCCGCGAGCCACTACAACCTGCGCTGAACGGCGCCAACAGGGCCCGCCCGGTGGTTCACCGGGCGGGCCCAGCCGCGTTCGACGCACGAGGCGGCGGCGCGACAGGTGGCCCCGCAGCTTCCGGGAGGCAGCCCGCAACGGGGCTGTCGGAGGAGTTCCCGTCACGGGGCACAGGTGCCACATCGCGCTGCGCCGGCCGGTCGTGGTCGCCGACTCGCGTCAGGCACGTGGCTCGAGAATCTCCAAGGCGCCGGTTTCGGTGTCGTAGCTGCGCAAGGTGGTGAGCCGGACCGCCAGCGGTGGCGTCGGCAGCAGCTCGGGGACCCGTCGGCCGGCGAAGGCGCCGGCCCGCCGTGTCCGGCCGAGGGTGACATGCGGGCTCCAGCGTCCCGGCTCGTGGAAGGGGTTGAGAGTGGCGGGCGAACTGTCCGAGGCGACCGCCTCCCACACCCGGCGGTGCAGACCGGCGAGTGCGGGGTCGAGGTCCAACGCCCAGGCCAGGACGGAGGTGGGCCGTTCGAAGCGGACCACGCCCGTGAAGCGCACCGGAAGTGGCAGAGCGGCGGCCACCTCGGCGAGTTCCCAGCGAATGGGAGCGGTCAACTCCCCGCAGGCGGCCAACGTGAGGTGCGGGCTGTTGGTCGGTGAGCGGTGGAGCGCCTGACTGGGCAGTCCCGCGTCCGCCAGCCGCCGCCAGGCCTCCCGGACGGACAGGTCCGCCGCCTCATCCAGCAAAAGCTCGACCGTGCGCACCGTCGCAGCCTATCGGCTCTCTGATCCACGACAGCGCCTGGAGCTCGTGCGGGCCGTCGTGCCGCCCGGTCGTCATGGTGGGATCGCATCGATCACATCCCTCAGACGCAGCACCACAGCCCGGAGTTCGTCCAGAGGAGGCGTAGCGAGCGCCAGCCGGAGTGCTCGGGGGCGGTGGCGGCCGGTGGCGAAGGCGTCCGCCGTGGAGACGAGGATGCCGGTCTCCGCGAGAAGAGTCGCGACGTGGTCCGGACGTTGGTGGGGTTCCAGGCCCAACCAGATCATGTACGAGACCGGATGCGCGGTGTAGTGCATTCCGGCGAGTGCGGCGCGGGCGATGTCCTGCCGGGCCGCCGCGTCGTCCCGGCGGTCCTGCTCCCAGCGGGCGACCGTGCCGTCGGCCAACCAGCCGGTGGCGACGGCTGTGATGAGCCCAGGAGCGCCCCAGGCCGCCAGGCGAAGGCTCCGGGTGACGCTCTCCACGTGAGGGCCGGGCAGTACGGCGAATCCGAACCGCAGGCCGGGAGCGGCGTTCTTGGACAGACCCGCGACGTAGCAGGTTCGTTCGGGAGCGAGGGTCTGCAACGGAGGAGGCGCCGACGCGTCGAGAAACGCGTAGGTGCCGTCCTCGACGATCAGGCAGTCGTGGGAGCGTGCGATGGCGACAAGGCGGTCGCGCTGCTCCTGGCCGAGCACCCAGCCGAGCGGATTGTGCAGGGTGGGGATCGCATAGATCGCGCGGACCGGGCGCGCACGGCACAGACGGTCGAGCGCGGCGAGGTCGGGCCCTGTCTCCGTGACGGGGATCGGAGCCAAGTCGAGTCCGTGGGCGGAGGCGAGCAGTTTGATGCCGGGGTAGCTCAGTGCGTCGACCGCGATGACGTCGCCGGGCCTGGTCAGGGAGCGCAGCACGGAGTCGAGGGCCTGCTGGGTGCCACTGGTGATGACGACGTGCGCCGGCGCCGTGTCGATCCCGCGCTCCAGCAGGTAGGTGGCCACGACCGCTCGCTCGTTCAGGCGGCCGCCCGGCGGGTCCTGGCGCAGCAGCGCCTCGACCTCGCCCGAGACGGAGAGCGCACGCAGCGCCTGGCGCAGTCGGTCGGCCTGCCCCTCGCCCAGTGGCTGGTTGAACGACAGGTCGGCGACCCTCGGTACCCGCAGGACGCGCGACGGCTCAAGGCCGTCGTAGCCCGACTGCACCCGAACGAAGGTTCCGCGCCCGGGTTCCCCCACCACCAGTCCCATGGCCGCGAGTTCGGCGTAGACACGGGTGGCGGTGGCCAGCGCGATCCCCCGTTCGCGGGTGAGAGCGCGGTGCGTCGGGAGCCGGGTGCCCGCCGAGAGCGTGCCGGATCTGATCGACGCGGCGAACTCGTCGACGATGGCCTTGTAGGACGATGGCCGCATACGGTACCCGCGTCCGTCTGTATCCAGGACAATTGTTGGATCGCCATAGGTTATGGCTCCTAGCCTCGGTGCGTCCAAGCCCAGAGGGAGCGGAGCACGTGGCATGACCGTCCACATCGACCGGGACGAGCACGTCGTCACCGTCACCATCGACAGAGAACGCAAGCTCAACGCCCTCGACTACCCGACGATCGACACACTGCTCGCGGTTCTCGACCGCATCGAATCCGACGACTCCGTCCGGGCGGTCGTCCTGACCGGCGCCGGGCACAGGGCGTTCAGTGCGGGAGCCGACATTCCCTCTCTGGCGGAGAGCATCGCAGGCGGCACCGAACGCGCCCTCCGTGAGATCGTCCGCCGGGGACAAGGACTGACCCGACGCATTGAGGAATTTCCCAAGCCTGTGATCGTCGCCGTCAACGGTCTTGCGTATGGCGGTGGTTGCGAGATCACGGAGGCCGCTCCTTTGGCGATCGCCGCCGAGCACGCCGCGTTCGCCAAGCCGGAGATCTCCCTCGGCTTCCCGCCACCCTTCGGCGGCTCCCAGCGGCTGCCGCGGCACGTGGGCCGCAAGCGCGGCCTTGAAATGATTCTGACCGGGGACCCGATCACGGCCGCGCGGGCCGCGGAGATCGGCCTCGTCAATGCCGTCGTGCCGACTGACGAACTCCTCGCCGCCGCACGGGACCTGGCCGAACGGATCATCCGGCACGCGCCGACGGCCGTGGCGGCCTGCCTGCGCGCGGTCACCCGCGGCATCAACCTGCCCGTGGACGAAGGACTCGCGATGGAGGCGGCCTGCTTCGCCACGACCGTGCCCACCGAAGGCGTACGGACCGGGCTGCAGCGCTTCGTCGACCGGACAGCCGTCTCCGACCGGTGAACTCCTACTACTCGACGCGTCAGCCGCGTCGTCGCACCCGACAAACCCGGCGACGCCGGCGGTCGTCCCCTGGATACTGGTCGTCCATGGATGAGGTCGAAGTCGTCGTCGCCCATTCCGAGCGGGCGACCCTGCGCGTCGGCGCCGTGTTCCTGAAGGTGGACGCCGATCAGGCGCGCATCGACGTCGAGGCCGAGGCGATGGCCTTGGCGCCGGTCCCGACCCCGGAGGTCCTGTGGCGCAAGCCGCACGTGCTCGCGACGGCTGCGCTCCCGGGGACGACGCTCGGGCGCCTCGGCGGGCCGTCGACCGGGTCGCCGGCGGCGTGGGCGGCGGCGGGCGCCGCCATCCGAAGGCTGCATGACGCGCCGTTGCCCACCTGGCCGGGCCAGGCCGGCCGCGGCGCCGTCGCGCTGGCGGCGGAACTCGACGCCGAGTGCGAGTTACTCGTGACGAACGGCGTCCTGCCCGCCGATCTGGTCAGCCGCAACCGCCAGGTGGCCGATGCCGCGCTCCGGCCGTGGACGCCCGCGTTCACGCACGGCGATCTGCAGATCGCGCACGTCTTCGTCGAGGGCGACGAGGTCACCGGCATCATCGACTGGTCCGAGGCGGGCCGGGGTGACGCCCTGTACGACCTCGCCACCTTCACGCTCGGACACGAGGAGCACCTCGACGACGTCATCGCCGGCTACGGCACCGGCGTCGACCTCGACGTGATCCACGCGTGGTGGTCGTTGCGAAGCCTGCTGGTGGTGCGCTGGCTGGTCGAGCACGGTTTCGACCCGTTCGCGCCGGGCTGTGAGGTCGACGTGCTGAGATCCCGGATGTGAGGCTGCGCGGGCCCGACTACGGTGGGTGCGTTCTCGCCCGGCCGGCGCCGCGCCCAACTCCGCGCGTGCCAAAATGCGGGGTGGCCTGAAAGCGGTGGGCCTTGTCACGCTGGATCTCGTGGTGACTGCCGAGGTCGGCACGACAGAGGATCGTGGGCCGGGGGACTCCCGCGCATCGGAGTCTGACAGGCTGCTGTCCTGCCCTTTCCCTGGGCGAAGGTCTACTCATCGAGGGGTGCCACGTGTCGCTGATCACCAGGGGAAGGGCTGAGGTGCGGGTATGAAGCGCATGAGGACAGCAGCGACGCGGCTTGTGACGTGCGCGGTCGCCTCACTTCTCGCGGGCGGTGTTCTCGCCGGTTGCGGGGACACGCGGTCCCCCCGTGACGACAGATCCGGGCGGGTCCTGAAGAAGAACGACGACTACACCCTCTTCGAGCGAGCCGACGGCATGCGCGTCGAGCTGCGCTACCGTCACGGTCGCGGGCTCACCGAGCGCCACCGCAAGGACGGAGACTGGTCCGCGGAGCGCTTCGTGCACCGCACCAAGACGGCACCCTGCCAAGGGATCACGATGCGCGGGCAGGGCGAACTGGTCGCTGTCATAGCGGACTTCGCCACGTACTGCCGCGACGGCGACCCGCCGATGGAGAACGTCGCGGTGGTCGGTAGCGGTGACGACCTCACCGACTGGGCCGCCAAAGGCACCAAGGGCAGTGATGGTTGGGAGAAGGTCCGCTTCGGGGACGGAAGAGTCGACTTCGAGGAGCGTTGGTCCTCGGGATCGAGCACCCTGACGTGGACGAGCGGCAAGGGGTTCGGCTCACCACACACACAGTACAAACCGATCCGGGCGGACTTCATCGGCACGTGGAAGGCCGAGGACGGCTCACATCAGCTCGTTTTCACCCAGGCCGCGGAAGGTCAACCGCTCCTCACCATCAGCACGCTGAGCGGCGCACCCTGCACGGTCGAGGTTCCCGTCTACCAGGTGGGCAGTACGTCCGTGGAGATGCGTGGCGAGCCCCGCGTCACGCGCGGCGGCAAGGAGCGCTTCTGTCCGCCGAAGCCCTTCGAGACGGAGTACGAACTCGAACGGGACGGCGGTTCACTCACGCTCATCGACTTCACCACCAGTCCGCGCAAGCAACTGATGACATACGAGCGCGCACAATAAGCGGTCACGACGAGATGCACGAACACCCTGCCGGTGGCGCGCCCCCGCTCGCCGACATGAGCTGCCGGCAACTCCCGGAGCCGCCGACTCCCGCGGACGGTTGCCGACGACGATGGCCCGAGAGCCTCGCTCTATTCACTCCCCTGACGGGGTGCGCCTGAGCGCAATCCGGCCATCACCAGGTCCAAGAGCCGGGACGCCCTCGGCTGCCAGTCCGTGTGCGGGTCGATGAGCCAGAGGCCCGCGATCGCGAGCATGAAGTCGTCCGTCGTGACGCCGGGGCGGATCGTGCCCGCCTCCTCGCAGGCGGCCAGCAGCCGGCCGACGGCCTCGGTGAGGGGGCCGTGGGCCAGGTTCTTCAACGTGCCCGCGGCCGTCGCCTCGCGCAACGCGCCCGCGAGGCCCGCCTTGGCCATCGCGTATTGAGCGAGCCGGTCCATCCACTCGCGCAGTGCCACCTCGGGCGGGCCGGTCTCCAGGAGTTGAGCCGCGGCGTCGCAGACCTGCTGCACCTCGTAGCGGTACACCTCCAGGACCAACGCCTCGCGGCTCGGAAAATTTCGATAGAACGTGCCCTGCCCGACGCAGGCCTTCTTTGCGATGAGGCTGAGAGGCGTTTCGGCCGATCGGGTCAGTTCTGCGAGGGCAACCTCGAGAATTCGCTCGCGATTGCGCTGCGCGTCGGAACGCAGCGGCGTGCGCTTCGGCGGGTTGCTCACGCGTCCTCCAACGGTCGTGGCGCGGATACCTCCTTGATGAGCGGACAGTAGTCCACTACGTTCGGGAGATGCTCAGCGGACAGCTGTCCACTTCTACGCTCGTCCCACTCGTCCGACCAGCGCCGCTTCTCCTCGCACCCCAAGACGCGAAAGAAGGCAGTACATGTCCCCAGCCGGGACGACCCCTCACCTCTCCCCCACGTCCAGCACCGTCACCCTGCACATCAACGGTGACAAGCACACCCTGCCCGTCGACCACCGCACCACCCTCCTCGACGCGCTGCGCGAACGTCTCGACCTGACCGGCACCAAGAAGGGCTGCGACCAGGGGCAGTGCGGCGCCTGCACCGTGCTGGTCGACGGCCGCAGGACCGTCTCCTGCCTGCAGTTCGCCGTGGCCGCCGAGGGCCGCGAGATCACCACCGTCGAGGGCGTCGCCCAGGACGGCCGCCTGCACCCCGTGCAGGAGGCGTTCGTCGAACTCGACGGCTACCAGTGCGGTTACTGCACCCCTGGCCAGATCTGTTCGGCGCTCGCCGTTCTGGAGGAGCACGCGGCGGGCTGGCCGTCCGCCGTCACCGACGACGTGCGACCCGAGGCCGGCCCGCCGGCGCTGACGCCGGAGGAGATCCGTGAGCGCATGAGCGGCAACCTCTGCCGGTGCGGCGCGTACGTGTCGATCGTACGGGCCGTCGCCCGGGCCGCCGAGAACACCAAGACCGGAGCCGTCGGGGCCGAGGACGCCAAGGAGGCCCAGGTATGAGGGAGTTCGGATATGAGCGCGCGCGTGACGTTCCCGGCGCCGTCGCGGTGCTCGGCGCGGACCCCGAGGCCCGCTTCCTGGGCGGTGGGACCAATCTCGTCGACCTGATGAAGGCGGGCGTGGAGCGTCCCGCGCATCTGGTCGATGTACGTGAACTGCCGCTGGACCGGGTCGAGTCGACGCCCGACGGCGGTCTGCGCATCGGGGCCACGGTCAGCAACAGCGACCTCGCCGCCCATCCCGAGGTCCGCCGCCGCTACCCGGCGCTCACCCAGGCCGTCCTCGCGGGCGCTTCCGGGCAGTTGCGCAACATGGCGACCGTCGGCGGCAACCTGCTGCAGCGGACCCGCTGCCCGTACTTCACCGACGTGACCAAGCCGTGCAACAAGCGCGCTCCGGGAAGCGGCTGCCCCGCGGCCACGGGTGAGCACCGCAACTCCGCGATTCTCGGCGCGAGTGACCACTGCGTAGCCGTACACCCGTCCGACCTGGCCGTCGCCCTCACCGCTTTCGACGCCGTCGTGCACTACGAAACCGTCGATGGAGCCGGCGAGTTGGCGTTCACCGACTTCTACCTCCCGGTCGGCGACACCCCGCACCTGGAGACCGCGCTGCCCGCCGGGGCGCTGATCACCGGCGTCACCCTGCCGTCCGCGCCGGTCGCCGCCCACTCCCGCTACCGCAAGGTCCGCGAGCGCGCTTCCTACGCGTTCGCCATCGGCTCGGCCGCCGCCGCGCTCGACATCGAGGACGGTGTCGTACGGGATGTGCGGCTCGCCCTCGGAGCGGTCGCGTCCCGGCCGTGGCGGGCCCGCGCCGCCGAGGCCGCGCTGATCGGCCGGCCCGCGTCCGGCGAGACGTTCGCGCTCGCCGCCGACGCCGAACTCGCCGCCGCCGAGCCGCTGCCCCAGGCCACGTACAAGGTGCCCCTGCTGCGCAACCTGATCGTCGCGCTGCTCACCGAACTCAACGAGGAGGCCGCCCGATGACGACCGTCGCAGGAGCGGACGCGGTCGGCGTCGCCCACACCCGGATCGAGGGCCGCGACAAGGTCACCGGCGCCGCACGCTACGCGGCCGAGATCCCGTTCACCGATCTCGCCCACGGTTGGCTGGTGTTGTCGACCGTGACGCGCGGCCGCATCCGTACGATCGACGACGCGGCCGTCCTGGGCATGCCCGGAGTCCTCGCCGTGCTGCACCACGGGAACGCGCCCCGGGTGCGGGACGACGTCGTGGGCGCGCTCGGCCGCCCCGACCCGATCATCGAGGTGTTCCAGCACGACCGGGTGCCGCACGCGGGCTGGCCCGTCGCGCTCGTCGTCGCCGAGACCTCCGAGCAGGCCCGCGAGGCCGCCGACGCGCTTGTGGTCGAGTACGACCGTGAGCCGCACGACATCACCTTCCGCGCTGACCACGACGGCGCCCACCAGGTGGCGGACGACGAGGTCGTCAAGGGCGACCTGGAGGCACAACTCGCCGCCTCCGACGCCGTGGTGGACGCCACCTACACCACGCCCGAACAGCACCACAGCGCCATGGAACCGCATGCGGTGACCGTGTGCTGGGACGGCGGGCGCCTGGAGGTGTTCGACTCCAACCAGGGCTCCAAGTGGATCGCCGACGACCTCGCGCACCTCTTCTCGCTCGACCCGTCCGCCGTCCACGTCCGCTCCGAGCACGTGGGCGGCGCCTTCGGTTCCAAGGGACTGCGCTCGCACCACGTCGCCGCCGTGATGGCCGCGACCGAACTGCACCGGCCCGTCCGGATCTCGCTGACCCGGCGGCAGGTGTTCGCGATCACCGGATACCGCAGCCCCACCACGCAGCGTGTGCGGCTCGGCGCCGACACCCAGGGGCGGCTGCGCGCCTTCGGGCACGACAACCTCAACCTCACCTCCAGGTTGCGCGAGTTCGTCGAGGGCAGCGCGGGGTTCGGGCGCACGATGTACGCGAGCGACGCCCACCACAGCGTCAACCGGGTGCTGCCTCTGGACGTGCCCACACCCACCTGGATGCGCGCCCCCGGCGAGGCACCCGGCTCGTTCGCCGTCGAGTCGGCGCTCGACGAACTCGCCGAGAGGCTCGGCATCGACCCGATCGAGCTGCGGGTGCGCAACGAACCCGCCGTCGGCCCCGTCTCCGGCCTGCCGTTCAGCAGCCGCAACCTCCTCGGCTGCTTCGAGGAGGGCGCTCGCCGGTTCGGCTGGGCAGAACGTGATCCGCGTCCCCGAGCGCGCCGCGAGGGCCGCTGGCTGATCGGCACCGGCGTGGCCGCCGCATCCTTCCAGGCCGGTGCCGCGCCCACCACGGCCTCCGCAACGGCCGAAACCGACGGCACCTTCACCGTGAAGGTCACCGCGGCAGACGTCGGCACCGGCGCCCGCACCGCCCTCACTCTCATCGCCGCCGAGGCTCTGGAGGTCGCGCCGGAGCGGGTCCGGGTGCGGATCGCCGACAGCGACTTCGGGCACGCCTGGGTCGCCGGCGGCTCGATGGGCACCCGCTCCTGGGGCTGGGCGGTCAGCGTCGCAGCCCGCCAACTGCGCGAACGGCTGGCCCTGTTCGGATCCGACCTGCCCAAGGACGGCGTGACCGCCACCGCGGACACCGCCGATCTCATCGCGGCCCTCGCGCAGAAGGAACGGCACGCGTTCGGCGCGCAGTTCGCCGAGGCGGCCGTCGACGTCGCCACGGGCGAGGTACGGGTCCGGCGCATGCTGGGCATCTTCGCGGCCGGCCGGATCATCAACCCCCTCACCGCACGCAGCCAGTTGGTGGGCGGCATGACGTGGGGCCTGTCCATGGCGCTGCACGAGGAGGCCGTGCGGGACGACGCGTTCGGCGAGCACATCGGCGCCGACTTCGCCGGCTACCACTTCGCGGCCAACGCCGACATCGCCGAGATCGAGGCCGACTGGATCGACGATCCCGACCCCGACGACCCCGTCGGTATCAAGGGCATCGGCGAGATCGGCATCGTCGGCGCCGCCGCCGCGATCGCGAGCGCGGTGTGGCACGCCACCGGGGTCCGCCACCGCGAGTTGCCGATCCGCCCCGACCGCGTCCTGCTCGCCGAAGCGGCCCGCGCCGATGCTTGACCTCGCCTCGGAGCTGGCTCCCTGGGTCGCGCAGGGGCGGGAGTTCGCCGTCGCCACCGTCGTCTCGGTGAGCGGCAGCGCACCCCGCCCGGTCGGCGCGGCCCTCGCCGTCGACACCACGGGCGAGGTCATCGGCTCGGTCTCCGGTGGCTGCGTCGAGGGCGCCGTGTACGAACTGTGCGTGAGCGCCCTCGCGGACGGGCTTCCGGTCCGGGAACGGTTCGGGTACAGCGACGACGACGCGTTCGCCGTGGGACTGACCTGCGGCGGCGCGGTCGAGGTACAGGTCATGCCGCTCCGGGTCGGCACTCCTGCCCGTACGACGCTGGAGGCGGCGCTCGACCTGGCGGTGCGTGGCGAGGCGGTGGCCCTGGCGCGTGTGCTCGACGCGGGCCGCGGACTGCTCCTCGTCCGGCCCGACGGCACGTACGAGGGCGACCTCGGCACGGCTGACGACGCCGGGCTCGCCGCGCAGGCCCACGCGCTGCTGGACATCGGTCGGACCGAGGTCTGCGCGGTGCCGGAGAGCGCGTCGGGGTGCGGCACCGACATCACCCTGTTCGTGGAGTCGAGCGTGCCGCCGGCGCGGATGATCGTGTTCGGCGCGGTCGACTTCGCGGGAGCCCTCGTACGGGTCGGCAAACTGCTCGGCTACCACGTGACGTTGTGCGACGCACGGAGCGTCTTCGCGACCCGGGCGCGGTTCCCGGAGGCGGACGAGGTCGTCGTCGAATGGCCCGACCGCTACCTCCGCGCCACCCACACGGACCCCCGCACGGTCCTGTGCGTCCTGACCCACGACGCCAAGTTCGACGTACCCCTTCTGGAGGTCGCCCTGCGCCGACCGGCGGCGTACGTCGGGGCGATGGGGTCCCGACGCACGCACGACGACCGCGTTCGCCTCCTGCGGGAGGCGGGCGTGAGCACGGCCGAGCTGGAACGGCTGCGCTCCCCCATCGGCCTGGACCTCGGCGGACGCACACCGGAGGAGACGGCCGTGTCGATCGGCGCGGAGATCGTGGCGGTACGGCGCTCGGGAAGCGGGGCGCCGCTGCGGGAAACGGACGGGGCGATCCACCGCCCACCGCCAACTCCCCCATCTTGAAAGGCACTCTTGCCCGACGGGAGCGCTTGGACATGCGGCCCTTGCCATAGATGATGCACGCGGACGTGATGCAGTCCTGTCGCTCCTCAACTCGGCATTGACAGTGTGCGGTTGGACGTCTGATCAATCGGGGGCGCGACGGCGGGGCATTTGTACGGTGGGACCTGCAACAGCGGATTCTCCCGCTCGGTCCGAGGGGCCGTCCTTGGACGGCCCGACCTCTGACCCGGGTCGCGCCTTCGCAATGCTGAAGTGCGCCGCCTCGCCGACAGCCGGCCCCTCGGGTCCGGTCGAACCGCCGTCGAACTTGCGGGCTTGCGCGACCCGTTCACTTGCTCGGCACTCGCGCCGGCCTGGCCAGCACCTGGTCCAAGACCTCGGTGAGGAAGCGGGTTGGATCCGTCACCGGCGTCGTGGCGCGCATCGCGACGATGCCGTCCGGACGGACGAGCAGTGCGCCTTCGTCGGGGAGCCACGGGACCGCGACGCGATGAGCGGGAAGTCCGAGGTCCGCCGCGGCGGTGAGCCATCGGTCGCCGGTGGCGCCCGCCAGTAGGGTCCATCGGGACGCCACCATGTCGAGCGTGGAAACGCCGTCGATCCACGCGTGGGGCACTCGTGAACCCGGGGACCCGTCCAGTACCAGGTCGATGGTGGACGGGAGTTCCGGCCGAGGGTCGACGATGGCGGCCGAGTCGTACCGCTGGCCGAGGTGCACGACCGGCGCCGCCCACACCCCCGCCGCTGCCCTGGCGGCGTCGGCCTCAGGACCGCGTCCCCAGTGCAGCTTCGGATCGGCGATCCTGCGCATCGCCTGGTCCAGCGTCGCCGCGGCGACCGGTTCCCGTTCGTGTGCGTAGGTGTCGAGCAGTCCGGCACCGGCCTCTCCGTGGTGGACGGCTGCCAGCTTCCACGCCAGGTTGTGAGCGTCCGCGACACCGGTGTTGAGGCCGAAGGCGCCCAGGGGCGACACGGTGTGCGCGGCGTCGCCCACAAGGAACACACGGCCGACGGCGAAGCTTTCGGCCGCCGCACTCCGGGGCCGCCACGACAGCACGCTGCGCACCTCGACGTCGAGCTCGGGATCCCCGACCGCCAGCCGGACGATCGATGCGCAGCGCTCGTGAGTGAAGTCCTCGGGGCGTTCTCCGCCGTCGATGTCACAGGCGACGTGGAAGACCCAGTTGGTCGCCCCGTCGACGGTCGCCAGCAGGCCGGGGGCCTTCGGCGTGGTGATCGTGCAGGTGGCGAAGGACAGCCCGCGCAGGTGCGGCCGCAGGTCGGCGCGGAACAGGATGTTGATCATCGACTTGCCCAGATCGCCGGGCCCGGAGGTCCCCACGCCGAGCCCGGTCCGAACGGTGCTGTGCGTACCGTCGGCGGCGACCACGTGCGTGCACCGCAGCGAGTAACGGCCGTCAGGTCCCTCCAGTTCGACGTCGACCCCTTCGGAGTCCTGTGCGATGCCGACCAGGCGGGTCGACCAGCGCAGGTCGGCACCGCGACGTGCCAGGTCCGCTGCCACGACGGCGTCGAGCCGGTCCTGGGCGCAGACACCGCGCAGCCTGAACGGCGTCACGTCCATTTCGTCGGAGGCCGGGGTCGGCATGGGCACGGTCACGACGTCGCCCGCGCCCATCGCGACGACGGTCGGCGCCACCGCCTTGCCCACGGCGCCTCGGAGATCGACCGCGGCGGAGTCGACGGCGGTATCGAGCCCGAGTTCGCGGAGGATCTCGACGGTGCGTGGCCCGATGCCGGTGGCGCGTGGGTGCACGGACGGCCCGGACCGGCGTTCCACGAGCACCACCGGGACGCCGTGGTGGGTGAGCAGCGCCGCGGTGAGCAGGCCGACGCTGCCGCCTCCGACCACGAGCACGGGCACGGGCACGGGCACTGGCACTGGCACTGGCACTGGCACTGGCACTGGCACTGGCACTGGCAGTTCTGGATACGCCGTCTCCGTCATGGCTACACCGTAGCCAGAAGGTACGATGCGGGTCAACGAGGAAAGGAACCGCTCCGATGACCGAACCCGTGCCCTCGTCGGTGTGGACCCGGCCACGCCCCGAGCCGCGTCGGCGCGCACCCGGGGTGGACCAGTACGTGACCGCCGCGCTGGCCGTCGCGGACGCGGAGGGACTGGCGGCGGTATCGATGCGCCGGGTCGCGGGTGATCTCGGTTCGGGGACCGCCTCGCTCTACCGGTACATCACCAACCGCGACGAGCTGGTGGACCTGATGGTCGACGCGGCACAGGGCGAGGACCCAGTACCCGAGCCCACCGGGGACTGGCGTGCCGATCTGGGGGGCGTCGCGCATGCGTTGCGTGCGACGCTGCTGCGGCATCCTTGGCTGGCGGGTGAACTGACGGGAAGACCTGCGCTCGGCCCCAACTCGTTGCGACGCTCCGAGTCCGCTCTGCGCGCCGCTGTCGCGCTCGCGCCGGACATCACCCTGGCCTCGCAGGCGCTCGGCACCGTGCGTGCGTACGTGCTGGGTTCGGTGGCCGCCCAGCAGGCCCTTCGACGCGCGGAGCAGCGCACCGGGCTCAGCGAGGAGGAGTGGCAGCGCAGCGTCGGCCCCTACATCACCGAGGTCCTCGCGGCCGGCGAACACCCGATGCTCACCCGCCGCGTCATCGAAGCCGAGGAACTCGACCCCGACGTGGAGTTCACGTTCGGCCTGGACTGCGTACTCGACGGACTCGCGGCCCGGCTCGGACGCTGAGCGGTCGGTACGCCTGACGGTCAGGCCACCTTGAGGGCGAACCACCCTGCGGGGAGAGGCGAGTGGCGCGGGTGACCCGTCGCCGCACGCCCACCTGCTGCCGGATAACGCACCACGTTCGGCCACCTCGCCCCACAACCATCACACCAGCTCCGCCACCAATGCCGAAGCGCAGCGCCTAGGAGCGGTCCGGGCCGAGGGCGTCGCGGACCGCGGCCAGGATGGCCTCGGTGTCGGCGCCGAGCGCGCGGGCCGAAGAGGTGAAATCGCGCGCGAGGGTGGCGAGTTGGGAGGCATGCGGGCGGGTCGGGCCGGCCGCGGGCGCCGCGACTCGGGACCCTGCCCCGCGGCGGGTGCGGATCAGCTCGGCGGCCTCGAGCTCGCGGTAGGCACGGGCCACGGTGCCTGGGGCGAGGCCGAGGTCGGTGGCCAACTGGCGCACGGTGGGCAGCCGGTCGCCCTCGGCCAGCTGTCCGGTGACGATCAGCGCGCCGAGCTGGGCACGGATCTGCGCGTACGGCGGTACCTGGCTGGTGGTGTCGACGCGGACGGCGGGCTCATTCATCGCCGGGGAACCCCTCTGCCGCATGGTCGCCGACGGCGCGCGGAGCGACCACGGTGACCAGGGACCACGCGACGGTGAACAGGTTCACCAGGGCCAGAGGGTAGAACACCCAGAAGGTGAGCGCACCCAACGCCCCGGCGCAGCCCGTCTCCGTCAGCGAGATGGAGACCATCACGACGGCGTACAACTGCTGGCTCGAGACCAGCAGACCCCAGGCCCCGGTCACCGCCCAGGACGGTCGCAACGCTGTTGCTTCCCGCCCGGCCCGTCGGCGATGCGGCGCAGGGCCCACATACAGGTGGGAGTGGCTATGGCGAGCGCGCCGAACATCGGGAGGCTGTAGTACAAGCCGGGCCAGGGGCCCAGGAGCGCTCGCATCCCGTTGCAGGTGACGGCGACGACCTTCCCCGTACTGAAGGTGCGGCCGGAGTCGATGGAGGCCGTGACAGCCGTGATCACCAACAGAACGGTGAGCGAGACACCCTGAAGGACGATCAAGGGGCCCATACGCGGCGGCACATGATCTCTGACCAGGCGTGGCGCGAGACTCGCCGTGCGCACCACATCCTGCGGAACCAGGGTCAGCGCGTCGGCAAGGAGGACACCCGCCACCGCGCACAGGCCGAAGGCCGTGATGCAGAACACGACACGCTGCTCGAACTCGACGTTGCCCAGTGTGGACAGTGCCTGTGCGGCGATGACGCCGATGGCCAGGCCGGACCAGCGGGCGTAGTGGTCGGCGTGATCGAGGAAACGGCTCTGGAGCGGGGCGGTGCCGAGCATAGGGAGATCCCCTCAGATCATCTTGTATCAAGTAGCGAGTACAAGATGCCCTAGGCGGAATCTTGTGTCAAACGATCGATACAAGGAGATGCGAGGAGCGACGTGCGAGGAGCGACGGATTCCGTCGCGAAGGGCTCGTCGTCGTGAGGGCTGACGCGACCATCAGGCCCCAAGCCGGAGACCGCGGGCCCGCCCAGCAGAGGGCGGGTAGGGGCCGCCGACCCCTACCCGCCCTCACCGAACACCCCGCGCAGTCCGACGGCCCAGCGCGCGGATGACCTACTGCCGGAGCCTGGCTACGCCGACAGCTCCCACACCGCGTACGCGAGCGCGTCCGCGTTCCGGTTCAGCGCCGTGTCGTTGATGTTCGCCGACGTGTCGCACGAGGAGTGGTAGCAGGCGTCGAAGGCCTTGCCCGCGGTGCCACCCCACTTGGAGGCCTGGGCGGACGTCTTGATGTAGTCGGCGCCGCTGAACAGGCCGCCGACGGGGATGCCCGCACTCTTGAACGGGGCGTGGTCGGAGCGCCCGTCGCCCTCGGTCTCGATCTCCGTGGAGACGCCGATCCCGGTGAAGTACGTCTTGAACGTCTTCTCGATGGCCGGGTCGTCGTCGTAGACGAAGTATCCCGGGTTCGGCGAGCCGATCATGTCGAAGTTCAGGTAGCCGCTGATCTTCGAACGGTTCGCGGTGGTGAGGCTGTTGACGTAGTAGCGCGAGCCCACCATGCCCAACTCCTCGGCTCCCCACCAGGCGAACCGAAGGTGTTTGGTGGGCTGGTAGTTGGACCGGGCCACGGCGAGTGCCGTTTCCAACACGGCCGCCGAGCCGGAGCCGTTGTCGTTGATGCCGGGTCCCGCGGTCACACTGTCCAGGTGGGAACCGGCCATGACGACCCGGCCGGTGTCGCCACCGGGCCAGTCGGCGATCAGGTTGTAGCCGGTGCGGCCGCCGGACGTGAACTGCTGGACGGTCGTGGTGAATCCGGCCGCGTCCAGCTTGGCTTTGACGTAGTCGAGGGACGCCTTGTAGCCGGTACGGCCGTGCGCGCGGTTGCCGCCGTTGGCGGTGGCGATGGACTGGAGTTGGGCGAGGTGGGCCTTGACGTTGGCCACGGGGAGGTCGGGCGCGGCGGCCGCAGCTGTGGGGGCGGGGGCCGCCCCGGCTATGGAACCGCCGGTGAGCAGCGCGGCGGCCGCGACGACAGCGGTCGCCGAGACGCGCCCAGGAATGGAGAGCTTCATGTGGGGGGCTCCGAATTCCAGGGAATCCAGCGGAGTTCCCACGTGGGGTGCGTGGGGTGTCCGGGATTCCACGGTGAATGGGGTGCCTGGATGGTGAAGGTGGGACTGAGGAGCCGTCAAGAGCGGTATTCGGTCACGCGTGTTCGTATGCCGGATGCCTCTCCGGCTTCGGACTGTTCGACACGGGTGCGGTGCGACCGGACGCCTTTGAGGTTCACGGCGTCTGCAGGGCTGCCCGTCCAGTGCCCGGCCACCACCGCGCCCGCCCCAGGACACCACTCCGGCCTGCTGAACACCGCCAAGAAGTGACGTGCCTCGGGCGGGCACGGGGCCTGCGTGTCGAGCGGACCAGTTCGGTCAGGGTGTCGATCCGACAGACCTCCGGGGACCCGGCCCTACCGTCCTTGGGCCGCCTGCTCCACGTTCGACCTGTGGGGGCCGTAGAGCCAGTCCGCGTGCGGCCCCAGACGCGCGTCGACCGGTTCCACTCCTCGCCGTAGCGCGTCGACGTAGGCACGGTCGGCGGCGAAACGGGCCGTCACCTCGGGACCCACGGCCACGGCGCCATGACCGGGGATGACGACATCGACGTGCCCGGCGGCCTCGGTGAGCTGGTCGAGCGCGGCCTCGTAGGCTCGTACTTGATCCTCTTGACGGCTGTCGAAGAGCGGGATCAGGACGTCGGAGAGCATGTCACCGGCGACCAGGACGCCACGATCGGCGAGGAGGACCGCGGCGTGGCCGACTGCGTGCGCCCGATGGTCGATGATCTCGCCCGGCAGGGGCCTACCGTCCGAGGGCAGTGCGGTGACGTGCGCGACCAGGTCGAGAGGGACACCGGACGCGCTCTCCGCCGCCATCGCCCGCGCCCGCTCTCGGGCTTGGGTGGCAACGTGGGCGGCGGCCGGAGTGGCATAGCGCGGAACGTCGCCGAACCGGGGATGCCAGAGCAGGTGGTCCCAGTGGGGATGGGTGGCGAATCCGGCGACCACCGGAAGGCCGAGCTGGTCCACGTCATCGGCGAGCCGGCTCAACTCGGAGCCATGGATGCCGGGATCGATCAGGACCAACCCGCCCTCCACGCGTACCACGACGGAATTGCTCCAGACCCACTCGCTCTGCCGGACCCAGACGCCATCGGCCACCTGCTGCAGCTTGCCCATGCCCACTCCAATCGGTTGGTCACCGTCCTGAGACTGCGGTTCGCGGCCGAACTCATCACTTTCGGCGCCCTGTGTCCGGGGCCCTGTTGTGGCTGAGGTGGAGGACGTCGTCGCCGACGTTCAGGTCCTCCGCGGATCGGCCGTCCGCAGGGTGAGTCAGCCCGATCCTGCATCAAGGTGACCGCCCCGACGGGGAGGCGGTCCCGAACGCTGCCCGCTCGTTCCATGATCGGTAAGACGTCCTCAGGGACGACCGGATAAAGTGCGCGCATTGCCAGTCCGGCCACTTGAGGAGGGGAAGCGTGACCGACACCGACGAAGCCCGATCCGCGGACGACGCAGCTCATGCGACCCAGCAGGGCCGGCTGCGCCGTCTGATGCGCTACATCCCATTGATCGCCCCCGTCCTGCTGTGGACCGTGCCCTGTGTGGTGCTGCTGCACGTCGGCCAGCACTGGCCGCTCCCCGGAGCGCTGGGCGGCACCGCCCTGTTCGTCCTCGGCCTGATCGCCATGCCGCTCGCGATGGCGCGCGGCCACGGCCGGCGACAGCAGGACTGGGCGGCGATCGTCGGGGACACCCTCCTCGGCGCCAGCTGGGTCCTGTTCACCTGGTCCGTCCTGTTCGGCGTTCTGCTGCGCCTCGCCATGACCGTGGCCGGCGTGGGCGACGGTCAGGAACGGGCCCGGATCGTCACCTGGGCGGTGCTCGGCGTGGCCGCCGTCCTCCTCGCCTGGGGGTACGCCGAGGCCCGCCGTGTGCCCCGCGTGCGCCGACTCGACGTACAACTCCCCCGCCTCGGAGCCGGATTGGACGGCACCCGAGTCGTCCTCATCACCGACACCCACTACGGCCCGCTCGACCGGGCTCGCTGGTCGACGCGGGTCTGCGAGAAGGTCAACACCCTGGACGCCGACCTGGTCTGCCACACCGGCGACATCGCCGACGGCACAGCCGAACGCCGCCGCGCCCAGGCCACTCCGCTCGGCACCGTGCGAGCCACCCGGGCCCGGGTCTACGTGACGGGAAACCACGAGTACTACAGCGAGGCCCAGGGCTGGGTCGACCTGATGGACGAGCTGGGCTGGGAGCCGCTGCGCAACCGTCATCTGCTGCTCGAGCGTGGCGGCGACACCCTCGTGGTCGCCGGCGTCGATGACGTCACCGCCGAGTCCTCCGGCCTGCCCGGCCACCGCGCCCACCTCGCCGGAGCCCTGGACGGCGCCGACCCCGACCTGCCCGTCCTGCTCCTGGCCCACCAGCCCAAGTTCATCGACCGGGCCGCAGCGGGCGGCGTCGACCTGCAACTCTCCGGTCACACCCACGGCGGCCAGATCTGGCCCTTCCATCACCTGGTCCGCATCGACCAGCCCGCCCTCGCCGGCCTCAGCCGCCACGGCACCCGCACCCAGCTCTACACCAGCCGCGGCACCGGCTTCTGGGGCCCGCCGTTCCGCGTCTTCGCCCCCAGCGAGATCACCCTGCTCGTCCTGCGGTCCCCGCAGCACACGCCACCCGTAGGGCCGCAGCGCTGACCAGGGACCTGACTCGGCCTCTCCCGGGCAGAAGGCGGGAGGCGCCGTTTGAGATCACCGGCACCCGGCAGTGGACCGCGTTGTCGCCCGTGAGGGCGGAAACCGTTGTTCGTGGCGACACCGCACCTATTCAGCTGTGGAGTCGACCGGGGACGATCGGCAGCTGGACGTACCCGAGGTGCCGCGGGCCCGTGTACAGGGTGTTGGTCGGCGTGTCCCGCATCGCCTTGAGGAAGTCCGCGGCGTCGAGTTCACCGCACACGGCCGGCACCAGGCCGTTGCGGTACCAGTGCGGGAAGAACTCCTCGTTGAGGATGCCGCCGTTGTAGGCGACCTGCTCGTACAGGTCGATGTCGGTGCCGATGGCGACCATCGCCTTGAGGTGGGCTGGTTTCAGGCTCGCCACGGCGTGCTGGGTGACGGCGAGGTAGGACTTGCCCCACAGCCCGACGTTGGATGCGAGATGTCGGCCGTCTCGGAGCCGGTCGTGGCGTTGGACTCGGGCGCCGTGGAGCGCCTGCCCCGCCGGTCGGCGAGGAGGACGAAGGTGACGCCGATGGCGACCCAGGCAGTGAGGACCAGGGCGGGAAGGCCGGCGCCCGTTCCGTCGAAGAAGGCGTTGGTGCGCAGCAGGCTGCCGGAGGCGCCCGGCGGGATCAGTTGGCCGATGGTGGCCCATCCGTTCGGGAGCCAGTGGGGGCCGGTGGCCAGGCCGGACAGGGGGTTGCCGAGCAGCATCATGAGGGCGCCGCCGAGGGCGAAGCCGCCCATACCGAGGAAGGCCTGGAGGCCGAGCAGGGTGGTGGACATGGCCGCCATACCGAGGATGACGCCCAGGGCGGTGAGCCCGTAGTTGCCGTCGATCGAGTGCGTACCGAACCGGAGCACGGCGGTTACGGCGGCGCCCGCCACGACGGAGAACAGCAGGGCCCCCGTCAGCCGGATCCGCAGTCCGCGGTGGCCGGGGAAGACGCCGCTGAGGATCAGGGCGGGGAAGATTCCGCCGAAGATCATCGGCATCAGTGCGGCCGTCAGTCCCGCGCCCCGAGGGTCGTCGTCGGTGAACGGCGCCAGATCGTGGACGGTGGCCTGCGTCGTGTTCTGCTCGGCGACGCTGGTACCGAGTGCCGTGAGGGCGCTGGTGGCCGATGGACCGCCCGCGGTGGCGGTATAGACGTCGACTCCGTGGCCGGTGACGGCGAGGCCGCCCGCGATGTCCTTGTTCTTGACGGCCGTCTCGACTGCTTCAGTGGTCTTGTAGAGGCGGACGTCCCACGCCGGCCCGTCGACGTTCTCCCGGATCGCCTCGGCCGCCTGCCGGGGCCCGGTGACGCCGATGGGTACGTGATGCGGACCGCTGTGGAGCGAGGGCAGCGCGAAGGCGCACAGCATCGCGGCGATCAGGGCCGCCAGTCCGAGGACGACCAGGGTCAGCTTGCGTCCCGTACCGGGCGGGGTGGCGTGGTGCGACATGGTGGGAACTTTCCTTGCTTGGTAACGGCCGCCGGAGAGGGTTGGCCCCTTGTCGGCTGAGGCGTGGAGGCAGTCGGCCGGGCGTCGAGAGCCGGGAGCGCTGGTGCCGGCGCTCGGATGCGAGTCGCCCTGGGGTGTCGGGCGGCCGGGCCTGATGCAGAAGACGGGTCCTACAGCCTCGTGAGGCCGAGCCGCCCGACATCCGACCGGCGATGTCGGCTCGCCGTCGGCCTGTGTCAGCCGACGGCGAGCGTCGCCGGCATCTGTCAGGCCTGGGCCGCCGCCGCTGCGACGATCCAGTTCCTGAACTCGACGGCGTAGTGCCGCAGGTGGTGGTCCAGGACGTCCTGCGGACAGGACGTGGGGAAGTAGACCGTGAGGTTCGCGGTGAATCCGTCGGCGGTGTCGCCGAACTGGATCAGCGCCCGCCCGACGACCGTGCCGTCCTCCAGGAACAGGTTCGAGGACATCTTGCGCGGAAACTCCGCCTCCGGAAGAAGCTCGTCCGCGTCCTCGGCCCACGCCATCGCGGCCGTTCCCCAGCCGCCCATGTAGAAGGAGCAGACGTGGGGGCCGATGTTCTCCACGACGCGCGCCCCGATGTCGTCGGTGCCCATCGCGTAGTGCTCGGGGTGCGCCGCGAGGAGGGGGCGCTCGTCCTTGCCCGCGAAGGCCGCGTCCATCCAGGTCAGGAACTCGCCCGAGGTCAGGCCACTCGCCTGCAGCACCGTGGTCCCCGCGTGGAACTCACCGCCGGAGGTGCGCGCGCACTCCCGCAGGAAGGCGTTGCCCTCCTCGATGTCCGCTGCCAGCAGATCGAGCAGGCCCTGGCGGCCCAGTCGCGTCCTGAACCGGTCCACAGCACGCCGCGCGTAGAAGAGCTCGAAGTCGTCGATGCTCCCGGATCCGGCAGGCCCGGACTCGAGCGTCACGGTCACAGCCGGGGAAGTCTGCTTGTCGGTCATGGTCGAACCTCCAATATGATGCGAATGTAAATTCACATTCGCATAATGAGAGTACGCAGAGGAGGGCACCACTTGTCAACAGTCGCGACGGAGACGGCCGCCGATACGATGCGGGGCATGACCGACGAGCACGACCGCCCGGCGCCGTACCGCGAGCCCCGACAGGCGCGGAGCGCCGCGACGCTGGCCCGCGTGCTGCGGGCGGCCGAGGACATCGTCGCCTCGTCCGGCCTGGAGGAGATGACGATCTCCGGCGTCGCCGACCGCGCCGGCGTCTCGGTCGGCACGATCTACCGCCGCTTCGAAGACAAAGAGCAGCTGATCAACGCGCTGACGGAACGCATGCTGGACCGCCGCGAGGAGTACGTGGCCGAGCGGCTGTCCAAGGCCGAGCCGTCACTGTCCGGCGTGATGGACGCCTACGCGCACGCCCTGCTGGAGTCCTTCGCCGACAGCAGCAGCCTCTTCCCCGAGCTGTTGCGCGTACGGGGGACGAAGTCCCTGGACCGCGGCGCCCGCACCATCACCGCGGTCCATCGGCTCCTGCTCGAAGCGGCGGCTCCGTACGTGGACCAGATCCGCCGTTCCGACCCGGAGGCGGCACTGGATACCGCCGCCCGTGCGATCCTCGGCGCCTGCTTCCACAACTCCGTACGCCCCGACCCGGCCAGCGGCGAAGCGGCCCAACGCCGCTACGCGGACGAACTCGGCGACATGGCGATGGCGTACCTCCTCACACCTGGCCGCCCGGACACCACCCACGCCTGAATCGCCCGCTCTGCCGCACCCGCCTTCTGCCCGGCGCAGCCATTCCGTCGATGGCAGCCTCTCAGAACCAGCGGCGCCGTCGGAGCTGGTGGTGTCATCAGAGCCGGCGAGGGCATTCGAAGACACCCCAGAGGCCGACTCCGCAGGCCACTCCCCCCGAGCGCTCCAGATCGTCGGCCGCGTCCTGCAGATCGGTCGGGAAGGCGGTTCGCGCCCTTCGACGCAGACACGGCCGTCGATCGCCGTCATGAGCCCGTCCCGTTGCCGTCGGTGGCCGACGGCGTCGGGACCAGCACGCTCTGCACGGCGGGCCCGACGAGCATGATCAGCTTCGCACGCTCCGCCGCGGCGAGCGTGGCGACACCGACCACGCCTCGCCCCACCACGAGGCCGACGAGCATCGACGAGACGATGCCGGCGCGGAGCGTCGTCGACGTCACGCGACGCGACAGAACCGACGCGTCAGCGGCCGGTCGCTCCTGGGCACGATGATGCCCGGAATCCGCGAGTACGCTCCGGCCAACAGCGGCCGGCACATCATCCACACCGGCGGCGAGCGCGCGTCGTACGTGCAGCTTCCGGTCAAGCGCGCGTGACCCGAGCGGTCGGCCCCGCATTCCCGCCTGCGGGGCCGACCGGCCGAGTTCAATCGCGCGGCCCCACCGGTTCCGCACACGGTTCACGCCTGGGCGGCCCGGTCTCAGGATCTACGAACACGCGGGCCGAACCGGCGAGTTCGTCGGGGCGACCCGGTGTCACGACCGCCCCTCCGGCCGTCGTATCACCACAGGGTCAGATCGATGATGTCCGGCAGCGGCAGCTCGATGCGTACCGCCGCGGCGGAGACCAGGACGACACGCGCACCGGCCGACGCGAGCGCGAGCAACAGGGAGCATGGCTCAGGCCCGGCATCCCTCGCTCGACACTGTGCTCAGCCGAAGGTGTCGCACCGCGCGACGCTTCCCGAGGTGTACCCGGTGGAGAACCACTGTTGGCGCTGGCTCGCGGAGCCGTGGGTCCAGGTGTCGGGTGTGACCTTGCCCTGGTAGCGCTCCTGGATGCGGTCGTCGCCGACGGCGGCGGCCGCGTCGAGACCGCGGTTGATGTCGTCCTGGGTCAGCTTGGTGATCAGCGGCTTTCCGCTCTTCGGGTCGGGAGTGGTGGTGGCGTGGTGGGCCCAGACTCCGGCGTAGCAGTCCGCCTGGAGCTCCAGCTTCACCGAACCGCTGTTCCGGCCCTGCCCGCTGCCCCGGGAGATCGTGCCACTGAGGTCCTGTATGTGGTGCCCGTACTCGTGGGCGATCACGTAGGCCTCGGCGAACGGGCCACCCTTGGCGCCGAACTTGCTGCTCAGGTCGTTGAAGAAGCCGAGGTCGAGGTAGACCTTGTCGTCGGCCGAGCAGTAGAAGGGGCCGACATCCGAGGTGGCGTCTCCGCAGCCGGTGTTCACGCTGCCGGTGAACAGATACGTCGGGGCCTGCTCGTAGGACTTGCCGGCGGCCGTCTCACTCTGCTTCCAGTAGGCCTGGACGCTGTCGACCACCGCGACGATCCGGCACTCTTCCTTGCTGTTGGCGTCGGCCCCGGTCCGGCAGTTGGCCGCGAGGTCGGCGGCGGACGTGCCCGATCCCGAGCCGGTGCCCGGCGAGGTGGTGCCGTCCGAGCTGAACAGGCCCGGATCCACGCCGAAGATCACCGAAGCGACCAGGACCAGTAGCCCGACCACTCCCCCGCCGACGGTCTTCCCGCCGCCCGGGATCCCGCCCAGCGCTCCGCCGCGGTTGTCCTGGACCTCGGACGTGTCCAGCGTGGCATTGTCGTCGAATTCCATTCGCTGACTCTCCCTCAAGCAGCGCGTCGGCCCGCCCCGCATCGTGACGCTCGACTACCCCGTGCGAGGGGGTTCACGTCCGTCCTGCCGCGGTGGATGGACGCCGTCAGCCCGACGGTGAGGATGGCCGGGGCGGTCCAGATGTTTACTCGGCGGCGCAAGGGTCACGCAGACAGAGCGGAAATCACTGCGCCGCTGAGGTCGCAGAGGCGTACGACGTCCCAGGGGAAGGTGCCGCGGCGAAGGCCGGGCAATGTTCCGACCGGGTGAAATCGCGTGCGTTTCCCTGCGCTGCTTCTGCTGCGAAGTGACCCGTGATGACTGACTCACATGAGCCAGAAGGGCGCGGCTCGAGGCAGCGACCATCTGCGCCCCGTCGAGACCGCCACGGGCAGATCAGGCTTTTGGCACCGAACAACGCTTCCCCGAGAGGTACAACAATGACTGAATTCGCCAGTGCCGACCAGCTGCGTGACCTCACCGTCCTCGACCCGGACGGCGAGAAGGTCGGCACAGTGGGCAAGGTGTACCGCGACGACGCGGACGGCCGGCCTGAGTGGGTCACCGTCAAGACCGGCCTGTTCGGCAGCAAGGAGACGCTCGTACCGCTCGCGGGTGCCCGTGTCAGCGGCACCGAGCTGCATGTCCCGGTCACCAAGGAGACCGTCAAGCACGCGCCCCGAGTCGACGTGGACGGGCGTCTCGACGCCGACGAAGAGCGCGACCTGTACGCCCACTACGGACTGACCCAGTCCACGTCCGCGCCGGTGGGCGTGGCTGGAACGGCTGCCCAGAGCGGCCGGCACACCGGCTCCGTCGACCCGGTCGGCAACGATGAGTCCAGCGCCGGTGGAACCGGCCGGGCCGCTGACGGCCGCTCGGCGGACACCGAGAAGTGAGTGGTCATCCCGCAGATTGATCGGCGGCGGGACCGTGGATGCCCACCGGCGGCACCCTTGACGCCCAGCGCGTCGGTGAACCGTGCGGAGACCGCGGTGGACGACGGACGACGGGCCTGCGCGCACCCGCGCAGGCCCGTCGTCCGTTGTTCTGTCAGCGGTAGCCGATGGTCACCGGTGTGTGCACGCTGCGCGGCGGCAGCGTGAGGGTGAGTGTGCGGGCGGCACTGTCGTACTGCCATGCCTTCGACGACAGACCCCTGCTCCCGACGGTGACGCTGCTGGGCGGGGTCACGCCGAGCAGCTTCACCGTCCACCGACGGCTCTTGACCTGGCCGCGGAAGGAGCCCGTGGCGGGGCCGATGGTGACGGTGTGCCGGGAGCCGCTCTCGCGGTGGTGGATCTTCGTGGTGGCGCTGTGTCCGGGGCCGGTCGTGGTCCCGTCGTCCTCGTACAGGGACGAGGTGCCGTCGGCGCCGGCCGCGACGGTGAGGGTGACCTTGGTCAGCGGAGCCTTGTCGTTGCTGGTGACGTCGTCCGTCCGGGTCGGGATGGTGGCGCCCGCCTTGAGGAACACCGGCATCCGGTCGAGGCCGGTGGTGACGTTCTGCGTGGTGCCGCCGGTGTAGGTCTGTCCGGTGAAGTAGTCGGTCCACTGGCCGGGCGGGAACCACACCGATGTCGTGGCGGTACTGCCGGGCGTGGTCACGGGTGCCACGAGCATGTCCGAGCCGTAGAAGTACTCGCTGCCCGCGGTGGCGTAGGCCTGCGGCTCGTCCGGATACTCGAGATACGTGGCGCGGACGACGGGGGTGCCCGTCGTTGCCGCCTCCTGCGCCAGCGAGTACGTGTAAGGCACGAGGTTCTCGCGGAGGTTGAGGAATGTGTCGGCCGACTGCCGGGCTTTGGAGCCGTACTGCCAGGGCAGCCGGTCGCTGTGGTTGCTGTGCAGGCGGTCGATCGGCTGGAAGGTGCCGAGTTGCACCCAACGGGCGTAGAGGTCGTCCGGCAGCTTGTGCGTGGTGCGGGTGCTGCCGCCGTCGGTGTACGTCTCCGATCCGGTCAGCCCCGTCGTGTCGTTGTGGCCACCGATGTCGTGACTGACGGCCGACATGCCGGTGGCTGCGGACTCGCCCGGTGTATAGCCCACCTCGGAGCGCAGCGTGCCCCAGGTGGACGAGGTGTCCCCGGTGAAGTGCACGGTGGTGCGCTTGTCCGCCCACGGTCCGGTCGGCAGCCCCTGCTGGCCGCTGTAGCCACCGGCCTGGAGTGAGCCGTAGGCGCGGGAGATGACGAAGCCGCGGCCGATCGCCCGGTCGGCGTCGGCGGCGTACTGCTGGTTGATCCACGCGTCCGGCGTGACACCGGGCACTGACGACTGGGAGTTGTCGCAGCACCAGTCGAGCCACCAGAAGTCGTTGCCCTGGTCGTCGAGGGTGCGGTGCAGATCCATGTACGCCTTGAGCTGGTCGGGGTCACCGAAGTCGAAGGTGTAGCAGTCGCCGCCGGCGCTCGCGCCGGACGCGCAACCGCCCTTCGTGAGTTTGCCCTTGGCGGTCGCCTGGGCCTGCGCGAACTGCGGGTCGGACGCCAGGATGCTCGGGTGGGTGTTGAGCGTGTTGTGCAGTCCCTGCGACGCGGACCAGTCGAAGAAGCCCTTGGGGTCGGGGAACTTCGCCGTGTCCATCTCCCAACCGCTCCAGGTGTTCGGTGACTTGAAGTCGGTGTCGGTCACCAGCACGTCCAGCGGGACGCCTTCGGAACGGAAGGCGGGCAGGATCGTGTTCTCGTAGTCGGCGGCCGTCCGGTCGATGTACTCCGAGTACCAGGTGCCGTAAGCCCATTCGGGCAGCAGCTTCGGCGGCCCGGTGAGGGTGGCGAGGTCGGACAGCGCCTTCTTGTAGTCGTGGCCGTAGCCGAAGACGTAACCGTCCCGGTAGGGCGTGCCGTTGTGGGACGGCCGCTGCGTGACCTTCTTGGTGGCGGTGTCGTAGAGCGCGGACGTGGTGTCGTCCAGCAGATACCAACCGTCCTTGTGGAGCAGGCCGGGTGTGGTGGTCGGGTCGCCGTTCTCGCCGTTCAGTCCGTCCAGGCTGCGTCGGTAGCCGCCCAGGGCGAGATGGGGCTGCGGTGCCGCCGCACCGGACGCCGTCACGGACACCGTGTCGAGGTTGATGTGGCAGCTCGCCGCTGCCGGGCAGCCGATGGTGATGTCGTTGGCGCCGGCCTTCAGCGCCACGGGTACCGCAGCGGTGTGCCAGGTGTCCCAACTCCCGGTCACCGGGAGCGACAGCGTCTGCGTCGTGCCGCCGGAGGACACCGAGGCCGTACGCGTCTGGTTCAGGCCGTCGCCGCCGGCCGCGTTGGCGTAGCGCACCTGGAGGGCGTACGTGCCGTCGGAGGGCACGCCGACCACGTGGGCCGACACACTCGAACCCTGGTTCAGTTCGGAGAGGAACCCGTTTCCGGAGTACGAGCCGTGGTCGGTGGCCACCTTCGCGGAGCCCGAGATCCGGTCGTCCTCGGCCTCGCAGCTCGTGCCGAAGGCGCAGTCCGTGATCGCGGTCGTCGAGGTGGGCGGGAAGCTGCCGCCCGGGGCCACCAGGGCGACGCTGTCGACGTTGACATTGCCGGAGTCGGCGGCGGTCTTGGCCAGCGTGATCGTGTGGTGCCCCGCGCCGAGCTGTACGGCACTGGTCGCGAGGCTCCAGGTGTCCCAACTGCCGGTCACCGGCAGGCTCAGCGTCCTGGCCGCGCCGCCGTCCACTGTCAGGGTGAGAGTGCGTGTGACGTTCTTTCCGTCGCCCGCGAGGGAGTTGGCGTATCGGACGTCGAACTCGTAGTTTGCGGCGTTCGTGACGTCGACATCGGCCGTCAGTGAGCTGCCCGTCCCCTGGAACCCGGCCAGGAATCCGGCGCCGGTGTGTCCGGTGTGGTCGGAGGCGACGCCCAGCCCTCCGTACGACAGGCTCTCCGCCTCGCACAGCGCACCGACCGTGCAGGTCATCTGCTGCCAGGGTGACGCCGTCACCGCCGCCGCCCCGGCCGTCAACCGCACTGAGAGATTGCGGGCGTTGAACGGCCCGGAGCCCACCTGATAGCGCAAGGTCACCGCGCTGGTCTTCACGGTCAGCCACCCGTCGGCCGTGCTCGACGTGTACGAGGTCGGCGTGAAGTCGCCGCGCCCGATGGCGTTGTAGGTGGCCTGGTCGGTGAACTGCCCGTTCTGTGCGTACTCGGTACGGATCAAGGTCGGCGACAGCACCTGGAAACGTGCGTTCCCGGACGTCACCGCCGCGATCCGGTGCCCGGCGGGATGCTCAGCCGGTCCCGCGGCGGCCTGTCCGGTCAAGGTCATCCCCGCCAGACACGCGGCGAGCGCGACGCCCGTCCCCCGCCGCCGCATGAAGTACGCCCCACGCCACCCTGGTCTGCTTCTCACGGAAGACTCCGTCCTGGAGCGGGCCCCTCGGCCCGTCGCGAGTTCCTGCTGACATCGTTGTCACCTTCGCCCCTTTCGGGGCTCCGGCGGAATCGGCTCAACCTGCGCGAACGATGGAACGCGAACGACGGAAGGGGGAAGGCGCCGCGAAGCACCTCGCCGACTTCTATCGTTGTAAATGATGCCCGTGGCATGACAACACAGCCGCGGACGGGTGTCCATATGCGGGGCGCACAACGACGAAGGGGGCGCTCGGATTCGGTCGGCGACCCAGATCCGATCAGGGTCGCGCAGGCAGTCCGACGCGACTGAGGGCGGCGCCATCGGACGTGCCGGTGACGCCGCCCAACTGCAACCAGGCACAAGCGGCCCGGCCGGGCTGCAACGCCTCCCGGTTACGCCGAGCATCGTCACCTCGACAACTGAACGCGCCTCGCCCGTTCGCCAACCCCTGCCGGCCGCGCGCGGGAGGTCGCGCAGGTGCTCGCCGGCACCGGATGCCCCGACCAAACCCGCCCCACCCGTCACTCTTTTCTCCAGAGAATCAGACCCGCCCCCTTCCCCGTACCGACTGGTCGGTACTAGCGTCGCCGCGTCGAGCACGCACTGCCGCGTGCCAGGGCGACCTCCAGGGAGGCACTGTGTCGATTTCTCCTCCGGCGACCGACGGGCCGCGAGCAACGCGGGCGTCGACGCCGCTGCGGGGCCTCGCCGAACGACGGCTCCAGCGCTATCCCGAACGCGGCGCGCGCTATTGGTACTTGGCGCTCGTGGTGCTCGTCACGATCGTCCTGTACTACCAGCTGTACGTGCAGTACGCGGTCTCGACCGCCGTGATCGCCGACTACCACATGTCGTTCATGTACTTCGTGTACATCTCGGTGGCGGCGAACGCGGTCGGCGCCTTCGCCTCGCTCGCGGCCGGACTGGCCGACCGCTGGGGCCGGGCGAACATCGTGGTCTACGGCCTGCTGGTGGTCGGCGTGCTGACCACGTTCGCATTGCCGAACGCGCCGGGGAAGCTGAGCTACCTGCTCATCTACTGCGCGGTCGCCCTGGTCGAGGGCACGATTCTGGTCGCCACCCCCGCGCTCATCCGTGACTTCTCGCCGCAGTTGGGGCGCGCGTCCGCCATGGGCTACTGGACCATGGGCCCGGTCATCGGCAGCCTCGTCGTCACCGCCGTCACCTCACGTACGTACGGCACCTCCGCCACCTGGCAGGACGAGATCCGCTACGCGGGGATCAGTGGTCTGGTGCTGTTCGTCGTGGCGCTCGTCGGGCTGCGCGAGCTGGCCCCGGCGCTGCGCGACCAGATCATGGTGAGCCTGCGCGACCGCGCCCTGGTGGAAGCCCGCGCCCAGGGCATCGACACCGAGGCCGCCCTCAAGGGCCAGTGGCGGCAGATGCTGCGTTTCGACGTCATCGGCTCGGCTGTCGCCGTCGCGCTCTTCCTGCTGCTGTACTACGCGGCGGTCGGCAACTTCGTCGTCTACTTCGCCACGACCTTCGGCTACACCACCCAACGCGCGAACGCCCTACTCAACTGGTACTGGGGCGCGAACGCCGTCTCCCTGGTGGTGGCCGGGCTGCTCTCCGACCGACTGCACGTGCGCAAGCCGTTCATGCTCGGCGGCGCGTTGGGCACGATCGGGTTCACTCTCGCGTTCACGCTGCGCGCCACCGAGCCGGACACCAGCTACTACACGTTCGCGTTCATCGTGGCCGGCATCGGCGTCACCAGCGGCTTCGCCTACTCGCCGTGGATGGCGAGCTTCACCGAGACCGTCGAGCGGCACAATCCCGCGGCCACCGCGACGGGCCTGGCGATCTGGGGCTGGATCGTGCGCATCACCGTCGCGCTGTCGGCGGCCTTCCTGCCGCTCGTGGTGAACACCGTGACCCCGATCGTCGAGCACGGCGCCGAGGTCAAGCAGGCGTCCGTACAAGCCGCCGACGCGCTCGCCATCACCCAGGCACACCCGAAGGTCTTCGCCGAACTCGGCCGCTACGCGCCGGACAAGGTGCCGCCGACGCTGCTGAAGCAGGCCGTGCAGGAGGTCGGCGCTCAGGACCTGGCCACCGTGCAGAAGGCCGCGCCCCAGCTCAGGATTCTCCGGGAGCACGGCGCCGAGGTGCAGAAGGCGAGCGCCGACAACCCGCGCAAGTGGCAGATCTGGTGGTGGGTGTCGTTGGCCGGCCAGGTGCTGTTCGTGCCGTTCGTCTTCCTGATGTCCGGCCGGTGGCGGCCGCGCGACGCCCGGCGCGACCTGCGCGAGCACGAGGAGGCGGTGGCCCGTCAGGTCGCCGAGATCCGGCAGGCGGACTCACAGGAAGGTGCGCCCGCGTGAGCGTCCCGACCGTGCCGCACGCGCTCACCGCGCTCGAGCAGGCCGCCGCCGTGCGCACCGGCGGGATCTCCCCGGTGGAGCTGGTACGCCACCACCTCGCCCGTGTCGAGGAGTTCGACGAGAGGTACGGGGCGTTCCTGACCCGCACGCCCGAGGCGGCCCTGGACGCGGCGGTCACGCTGGAGAAGGCGCCGCGCGACACGGCGTCCGCGCTGTTCGGCGTTCCCACCGCGGTGAAGGATCTGGTGGAGACGGCCGGGGTGGTGACGACGTACGGCTCGATGGCGTTCGCCGCGCACGTCCCGGACGTCGACGCGCACAGCGTGCGGCGGATGCGGGAGGCCGGAACCGTCAGCCTGGGGAAGACCAACACCCCGGAGTTCGGCTGCTGTTGCTACACCGACAACGACCTGGCGGGCCCGGCCCGCAATCCGTGGGATCCGTCACTGTCGGCCGGCGGGTCCAGCGGCGGGGCGGCCGTCGCCGTGGCGCTCGGCCTCGTACCCGTCGCGCATGCCGGCGACGGCGGCGGTTCGATCCGGATACCGGCCGGCCTGTGCGGACTCTTCGGCCTCAAACCCGCCCGGGGGCGGGTCAGTTCGGGTCCCGCCGGAGCCGAGGTCACCGGGCTGGCCGTGCAGGGGCCGCTGGCCCGCTCGGTACGCGACGCGGCAGCTCTGCTCGACGTCCTCGCGGGACCCGGGCCCGGTGATCCGCACTGGGCGCCGCCGTTGCCGCCCGGCGAGACCTTCCTCCAGCACGCCGAGCGCGAACCGGGCAAGCTCAGGATCGGCCGGTACGTATCCCCCGCGGCGGACGGGATCGTTGTGGACCCCGAGTGCGTGGCCGCCTGGGAGCACGCGTCACGGCTCCTGGAGAGCCTCGGTCACGAGGTGGAGGACATCCCGACCCCCTTCGGCCCGGAGATCAGCGACTACTTCGTGACGGCCTGGAGTGTGCAGTCCCTGGGCCGGACAGTGCCGCCGGAACAGGAGGGGCTTCTCAGGCCGGTGACACGGGCCTGGCGGGAGTACGGACGGCAGGTGACCGGCGAAGCGTTCGCGGCCGCGGTCAACGGGATGCACCGCGCGACGCGACACGCGGTCGAGGCGACGCGGGCGTACGACGTCGTCCTCACCCCGACCCTGGCGACGCTGCCCCAACCTGTCGAGTACTTCGACGAGTCGGGCGACCCCCTCGCGAATCTGCGTCGCCAGAGCCCGTTCAGCGCGTTCACCAGCCCGTACAACATGACGGGCCAGCCCGCGGTCAGCCTGCCGCTGCACTGGACCGCCGAGAACGGGCTCCCCGTCGGGGTGCAGCTCGTGGGCCGCCCCGCCGACGAGGCGACGCTCATCTCGCTCAGCGCACAGGTGGAGGCTGCGGCGCCGTGGCGGGAGCGGTACTCGGCGTTGCTCTGAGCGCACGGCGGATCGAGGGTTGGTTCGGCGCGCGCAGTCCTGCGGCTGTCAACGTCCCTGCCATCGCCTACCGTTGGGCGACGCACTCCCCGAACCGTGGAACGGCGCCCGATCGCCGGCGTCCCAGGCCTCACGGAGGCCCGGAGTGCTCAGGTCCCCGTCCGGGCGTATCCCCCGGGTGACGTCCCGCAGATCGCGCCACAGGTCGTAGGCCGACGGACGCCGCCCATACCAGTAGCCGTTGTACACGCTGTGCACGATCAGGCTCGCCCGGGCTGCTCTGCCGAATTCGACGGGCCTCGCACGTGCTCCGTGGGCTTTCGGCGTGGCCACTCCTGTACGAGGCGCGCGTCAGCTCCCGGCCTCTTCAAGGGCACTCGCCCCTGTGAACGCGCTCAGACGAGGGCGGCGACCAGCACGGCGAAGGCGGCGATGATGACGGCCACGCGGACGTAGTGGTAGCGGTTCCAGCGGTTTACCTGCTGCCGCCAGTCGGCGGGCCGGTTCTCAGGGGTCCACGTCTTGTTCCGGTTGTTGATCGGGACGAGCAGCAGGATCGACATGACCACGCTGAGGAGCAGCAGTGCCCCGGCCGTGACGACGAGGCCTGTGCCGTGGTGGTGCCGTCCGGCGACGGCCCAGACCGCGACGAGGACGAGCGAGCCGATGTACCAGAACGGCATCACGGCGCCGAGCATCCGGCCCCCGTGGGCGTGGGCGAGTTGGCCGCTGTCCTCGGGGAGTGCGTTGAAGATCGGGTTCATGACGAAGGCGACGGAGAACTCCACCCCCACCATCACGCCGACGATCACGGTGGTGACGACCTCAAGTGTGTTGAGCATGATGACCCCTCCAGGATCTAGCGGTGCTAGATGACAGTGCAACGCTAGTACTGCTGCCGCTCGATTGTCTAGCGGTGCTAGGATCGAATCATGTCGGTACAGGAACGCAAGCAGCGCGAACGGATGGAGCGCGAGCGCCTCATCGTGGCGACGGCCCGCGAACTCGCCGAGCAGCGGGGCTGGGACGCGGTCACCACCCGCCTGCTCGCCGAGCGCATCGAGTACAGCCAGCCGGTCCTCTACAGCCACTTCCGCGGGAAGCGCGAGATCATCGGCGCCGTAGCCGTCGAGGGCGCCGCCGAGATGGCCGCGGAGCTGCGGGCCGCGACCTCCGCCGCGGTCGGCACGCGCGCCCGGGTCACCGCTCTCGCTCACGCCTACCTCGACTTCGCCGAACGGAACACGGCGGTCTACGACGCCTTGTTCCAGCTCGACGGCGGCCTGACGTTCGCGAACGAGGACACCCCGGAGCCCCTGAAGGACGCCTTCGCCGCTCTGATGGAGACTCTCGGCGAGGTCGCCGGGGACGGCGTCCACCCAGGACTGTTCACCGAGGTGTTCTGGGCAGCCCTGCACGGGCTGGCGACCCTGACCCGGGCGGGACGACTGCCACGAGGGGACGCCGATCGGAGGGTGGAGCTACTGGTGGACCGGCTCGCCAAACTCTGACCCGCGGACCGGGCGGGCAGGCTGGGCTCTTCCGGCGGATGCGTACCGGCTCCGTACCGACCGGAACAGCGTCACCGCGCCGGGATCGGCTGAGTGAGGTTCACCGGGTTGCCGTCGGGGTCCTTGATGTGGGCGACGCGCTGTCCCCACGGCATGTCGTTGGGGCCGCCGCTGACCGAGCCCCCCAACGCCGCCACCCGGCCGAGCGTCTCGTCGACGTCGTCGACACCGATGCTGAGCAGGATCCGCGACACCGCCCCGGTCCCCGCCTCCGCCTTGGCCACGAGCCCGAGGTCGGAGTCGCCGATGCGCAGTCCGAGGTAGAACGCCGGACCCTCCGCAGGCACCCGGAAGATCTCCTCAGCGCCGAACAATTTCGTGTAGAAGCCGAGCAGAGCGTCCTGGTCGGCCGTCACGATCACTGGCTGGATGGTGGACATGGCACTCCTGTCGCAAACGGTCGTTTCGCTGGGTAGACCGCTGGAAGGCGCCGAACTCATCGGCGACCCCTCCCGCCGGGCGATCCGTAGTGCCGCAATGTGGAAAACCCCGAACCCGCCCTCGCCGCCTCGGACTGCACGCCTCCGAAGCTGCCGGCCGCTCGCCACGGCCCGTCGCCGCATCCGCCGCGGCAGTGACCACACGGGCGTCACTGCGCCGCCTCATTCCCGACCTTCCGCCCGTCCCCCCAGAGCTGTCCGTGCCAGGTCGCGTAGCCATGCGTGGGCGGGGTCGGTGTCGTAGCGCTGGTGCCAGGACAAGTACACCGGCGCCGACGGCAGTTCGAAGGGCAGAGGGAGGAGGACCAGGCCGAGGTTCGCTGCCGCCGAGCGGGTCGTCGATTCGGGGGCTGTGACCAGGAGGTCGGACTCGCGCACGAACTCCAGCCCGGTCGCTTCGGTGGGCGCGGTCGCCACCACACGGCGCGTGAGGCCGAGTTGGGCCAGAGCGCCGTCGAGGGCGTTGTCGAACCTTCCGCGCCGGGAGATGGTGATGTGTTCGGCTTCGGCGTACCGCGCGGGCGTGACGGCCTTGGCGCCGGTGAGCGGATGCCCTTCGCGTACGACGATGACGTGGCCGGTCTCGGCCAGCAGTTCGCCGTGGATCTCGGACTGGATCGGGCGATTGGCGTTCGCCTCGAGGTCGACTTCGCCGCGACGCAACTCCGGCGTGTCGACGCTCGATTCCGCGATGAAGCGCAACCGTACGCCTGGCGCCTGTCTACGCACTTCCGCGAGCAGTGCGGGGCCGCCGTGGGCGACGAGGGAGTCGTGCCAGCGGAGGGTGAAGGTGCGGTCCAGCGTCGCGAGATCGAGTGCACGGCTCGGCGCCAGCACGCCGTGGACCTGTTGCAGCAGCTCGTGGACCTGTTCCCGAACGGCGATCGCGTACGGGGTCGGGGTCATGGTGCGGCCGGTGCGCACCAGGATCTGATCCCCCGTCGTTCTGCGGATCCGGCCGAGGCTTCGACTCATCGCCGGCGCGGTCACGTGCAGGCGATCGGCCGCACCGGCCACGCTCCCCTCGTCGAGGAGCGCGTCGAGGGCGGCCAGCAGGTTCAAATCCAGTTGCATGAGAGTCACTCTATCCGTGTTTTACATGCACTTGAGGTTATGGCCGCGGGCTCATACCTTCGAGATGTGAGCGGGAGAGATCGACGAACTTCCCCCGCATTCATCGCCCCTGCTGAGATGGGAGTTCCGCCATGTCCGACTCGATTCAGAGCACAGGAAATGCCGAAGTCGCCGGGACCGCGCCCGACGCCGATCTGTTGACGCAGACCGCGATCGCCGTAGGTGCGGCGGGCTCGGTGCTGCGTGAGCGGTTCGGCGGCGTGGTCCGCTACCGGACGCGCGAGGAACTGATGAGCGCGCTCGCCGCCAACGACGACGCGGCTCTCGACGTCTTGCGTCCACGCCTCGAGCGCCTGCGCCCTGAGGCCGGTTGGGTGGAGGAAGAGCTCGCGGGCGGCGCACTTCCTCCCGGTGAGTGGTGGGTCGTCGATCCCGCTGAGGGCAATGTCAACCACCTGCACGGTCTGCCGGAGTGGGGCGTCACCGCCACCCTCGTGCGCGACAACCAGCCGGTACTCACCGCAGTCCATCTTCCGTTGACCGGCGAGACGTACACCGCGCTCGCGGGCGGTGGCGCCTACCTCGACGGCCGGCCGCTGCACGTCTCTGAGACGACGGATCTCGGACTGAGCCTGGTGGCCACGAGCCAGGCCAGGCCGGACGAGGACGAGTCGATCACGCAGCGCATCGGTTCCTCGATCACCGCAATGCTGAGCGACGCACTCGTGGTGCGCACGTCGGTGCCCGCAACCCTGCATCTGCTGAACGTGGCCGCCGGCCGGATCGACGCCTTCTGGCAGTTCGCCGGAGCCCGGGCGGACCTGCTTCCCGGTGCGCTGCTCGTCGCCGAGGCCGGCGGGCGGATCTCCGACGCCGAGGGCCGCCCCTGGACGCCGGCGAGCGAGAGCCTGCTGGCCGCAGCACCCGGTGTGCACACCGACGCCGTCGCCACGCTCTCCCGCTGACCACCCCTGACATCCAGCACCACCGGAAGGACCAGATCGCAATGACCAAGATCGCTGTACTCGGAAACGGCCGCGTCGGCGGCAGCCTGTCCGCGGCCCTCACCAGGGCCGGGCATGAGGTGACCGTCGCGGACAGTGCGCCGGGCGCTGCCGCCGACGCCGCCCGGACGGCGCAGATCATCATCAACGCCACGCCGGGCGCCAGTTCACTGAAACGTCTCGTTGATCTGCGCGAGGAGCTCCAGGGCAAGATCCTCGTGGACGTCTCCAACGCCACCGTCGACGGACCGGACGGACTGCCCGCCGGTCTGCTCTACCCCGGCTCGAGCCTCGGTCGGCAACTCCAGGACGCGCTCCCCGGCACGCGCGTGGTCAAGACGCTCAACACCATGCTGTACACGGTGATGACCGCCCCCGGCGCTCTCGACCAATCGCCCACCGCCTTCCTCTCGGGTGAGGACCCGGGAGCCAAGCAGGTCGTCCACGGGCTCCTCGAAGACCTCGGCTGGCACCGGGACTGGATCACGGACCTCGGAGGAATCGACACCGCGCAGGCCACCGAGGCCGCCGTGCTGTTCGTACCTCACGTGATCCGTTCCAGCGGATTCTCACCCTTCGCCGTCTCGATCACTCGCTGAACCGGGCGAGCAGACCTCGGGGCACGTCGAGCGGCCCGGCGCACGGTCACGTGGTGAGGGCACTGATGGCGTCCCCGATGTACTTGGCGCCCAGGATGCCCAGAACAGTGGTCATGATGGCGGCGTTGTGGGCCGACATCCATCCCTTCCAGCCGTTCAGGGTCTGGGCGGATCGGTCGCCGCCGAGAAGGTAGACGGCCAGGGGCACGGTGGTGCAGAGCGAAGCGATGAGGACCATGACGAGGCCGGCTGCGACCTTGCCTCCCGTGCCTGCGGTGCTCGCCGCGATGGCGACGGCCCCGCCGAGGAGCAGGACGAGGTTCTTGGGATTGGCGACCGCGAGGGCGGCGGCGAGGCCGGCTGCTTTGCCCGGGGTGAAATGGTCGATGGCCTTCATCCAGCCCGGTGGTTGTGCCTCACGACCCTCACGCGGCCGGCCGGTGAACTGCCGTGCAGCGAGCAGGATGAACACCAGGCCAAGGGCCAGCTTGAGCCAGCTCGTCCAGGTGGCCGGCGAACCGCTGTCGGTGGCGGCGTCGCTGTTGGATCCGACGAGGACCAGCGCGGCTGTCGCGCCGGCCAGGCTGAGCGTCCAGCCCGCGGTGAAGGCGATGCCGTTGATACGGCCTTGTGGCGTGGCCAGCATCAGGATGACGGCCACGAGCGGCAGCGGGCTGATGGCGATACCGACCGCTGAGGGCAGCATCTGTCCGATGGCGTCTCCCACGGTCAGCGCCCCGCGGTGAGGGTGGGGAGCTGCCAGGTGCCGTCGAGCACCGACGGGTCCGGGCCGTAGACGCGGATGATGACGGAGAAGGGGCCGTCGGGAGCGGGCAACCAGTTCGCCGCGCGGCGTGGTTCGTCCGGCCTGGCGTGCTGGACGTACAGGGTCAGGCTGCCGTCATGGTCGTGGACGAGTCCCTCGGTGCGGTCGCCGATCGAGTAGCGGTCGACAGGGTTGTCCACCAGGAGGCGCTCGGGCAGCCGGTAGAGGGTGGCCGACCAGAAGAACTGCGCTCGCGGCAGTTGGTCGGCGGCGAAGTGAAGGGTGTAGTCGCGTTCGCCGGCGTCGGGCGGCCGGTTGCCCTCGCTGTCGACGACCCAGCCTCCGTACCAGGCTTCCGCCGGGGGGAGACCATACAGGCCCTTGTCCGCGCCGACACCGCGGGCGACGTAGTCCTCCCCCAGCTCCGCTCGGGTACCGAAGAACCCGGCCGACGTGGTCGCCCGGGCCTTGGCCTCCTCCAACCGGGCGCGACCATCGGCAATGCCCTGTTGCATGGCGGCACGGATGTCGGGCTCGAGACGGGACGGCTCGAACCTGCCGGTGCCGTCCACGCCGAGGGCTGCCAACTCTTCCCGGAGAGCCTGCTGTTCGGGTAGGGCGGGGAAGAAGCCGAGCAGGAAGTCCAGCACCGTGAAGAACTCGATGCTCGCGCCGGAATCCTCCCGCCAGACCGGCCAGGCGGGTTCCTCCGCCGGCGCGGGCGCGGCGGCGCCGGTGTAGGTGCTCAGTGGCTGCAACCGGTACTGCTCCTGGATGGCCCGCAGTTCCTCGACGTCCTCGTCCCCGAGCCCGGTGAGCGTGGTACGACCGAGGCAGCCGACCAGCTGGGTGTCGGCGCGCAGTACTCCGGCCGCGCCATCGGGGAGGGACCCCGTCCATCCGGGCCCGGCGATCACGTAGTCGCCGGCGTCCTGGCCGGTGGTGCGGGCACCGACGAAGCCGACGTACGTGGTGTCGAGGTCGTGGAAGGGGAGGACGTAGTACCGGTCCATCGCCGGTACCGACACCACCCACGGCTCGGCCCGAAGGTCGAGCCAGCACCACGAGTACGGGGTGTCGTTGTTCGGTGTGACGATGTCGGTGTTCTCCGGCCGTGAGGGCTGCGGATAGTGCCGGAACGTGCCGAAGCCCCCCACGTACCGGTGATCGTTGGAGTCGACGGCCTGGCTGTACATCGTTCGGTAGTTCTCCAGCATCGGATGGCCGAAGATCCAGCCTCGAGCCGCGGTGTCCCGCACTACGTCAAGACTCGCACCGCTCATACGCACCGTCCTCTGAAAGATCGCTTATTGGCTCTTTTCGGGAGTTTAGGGACGGGATGAAGATGTGGGCGTGCCACGCGCCGGGCTCGACTCCTTCGGTCGAACTGGGCGGCAGCGCACCGGCCGCAGCCATCGCACCCGCCGGAGCCCGGCGCCACGAGATGATCACCCCATGACGGGTTTCACTGTCTCCCCGTCCCCCTTCGCCCCCGCCGCACCTGGGGTGCGCGCAGCACACGGAGGCCGACGAGGCTCTGAAGGGTCATCGCGACGGCGGCCGTGGCGGTGACCGCGAAGCCGCCCCGGGATCCGAGCGAATCGACCGCCAAGCCGGAAAGTGCCGCCGCGGCAGCCGAGCCTGCCGCGCCGGCCGCACCGAGCCATGCGAATGCCTGGGTCAGCACGGTCTGGTGGACCGTGGACTCCGTGAACACGGGGAACAGGACGAGAAGCGGCGGGATCGCGGCTCCGGTCAGGACCACGACCAGTCCGAGTCCGACCGGTGAGCCGATCGTGAACAGCAGCAGTGTGCCGAAGCTCAACACGCCGGTCACTGCGAGCAGTTGTACAGGCGGTGTCGCACGCCACCTGCGCAGCCCGTAGAACCATCCGGCCAACAGACCGCTGCAACTGGAAGCCGCGAAGATCGGGCCGGCGGCGCCCGGCGAGCCGTACTCCACCGCGAAGGCGGTGACCGACACCTGAATGGCCCCGAAGAAGATCCCGATGGCAAGGTTGAGGCCCATCAGGAGCAGAACCGGCCCGCACAACAACTGCCCGACGTCTGAGCTGTGTTCGGCCCCTCTGACCGCGACCGCGGGTGCTGTGGCGCGCTGGGTCGCGAGGAACAGGCCGCCGAACACCGCCAAGGATGCGGCCAGCACCATGCCGGCGACGGGGTGGCCGGCCGCGGCGAGTGCGCTGACCAGCGTTGGACCCACCAGGAAGGCGACCGCGTTGCCGATCGACTCCAGGGCGAAGGCGGTGGGCAGTTCCGCCGCTCGGTCCGGGCGCAGGAGCGCCGCCCAGCGTGCGGCGGACATCGCGCCGAGTTGAGGAACACTGCCGCCGACCAGCCCTCCCCCGACGACCAAGAAGGCATCCTCGGCGTCTGCGGCGACCAGGGAGAGGAGGACCGCCACCGCGACGGCGTGTGCGAGAAGGGTGGGTGGCAGGATGCGGGTCTGCCCGAACCGGTCGACCAGTCGCGCCAGTTGAGGCGCACCGAGCGCCTCGGACACCGCGAACCCGCCGGTGACCAACCCAGGGGCGGAGAAGGTGCCGGTACGGCTGTGCACGAGCCAGACGATGCTGAGGCTGGTCATCGCAACGCCGACGCGGCCGAGCGATGCCGGGAGGAAGAACGCTGCGGCACCCGGGGTACGCAGCAGGGAACGGTAGTTCGCCGATGGCACGGCGAGTCCTGTTCGCTGCCCGGCGGGACGACCCGCCGGGTCGTCGGTGCCCTGGTGGACCGACCCGCGGTTGCCGTCTGGAATCGTCCAGTGCTGGCGCGGAGAGGGGGCACGCGCCCCGCACCGACTCCGTCACCGGGCAGAAGTCTTGACGTGTTGTGGGCAGCCAGTCTCGCCGCCGGGAGCATCGATGTCCATCCCGCCCGGGATCAACGCACCAGCGCCAAGGACCCAGGTGCAGCGCAGGGCGAGGCTTGGACCTAACACCAGTTCATCGTGGTACGCCCGAGCACCGGCGTGGGATCACCCGCGGGTGACAGTGACTCCGCCGAGCAGGCCCCAGGCGTCGATACGGACCGTCGGGCCGCCGGGCTCGCTCGGGCCGTCGTCCTTCACTCCTCCGAGACGGATGCCGTGCACCTGCACGACGACATCCGGACGGACCTTGAGACTGACGCCGCCGATCAGACTCAGCTTCGTGACGCGCAGCTCGGCACCATCAGGGATGTCGATGTCCGTGAGGTCGATGTCGGCCCCTCCGATGAGGGACGCCGTGAGAGTGCGCTCGTGCAGCGTCTCGCCCTTGAGGCGGTGACCGCCGATCAGGCTCACCTTGACGTCGGTCTTCTGAGGCTTGCTGCCACCTGTTTTCGTCATGAGAAGAAGGTAGAGGCGGGGCATCCGGCTCCCCCAGTGCCCGCCGTACGACGTTTCGCATGACAGGTGTCACGCAACCGCTCGCAGTGCCGCCGCATGACCACGACGTACCGAGAACCGCTCACTGAGCGGCCCCGTGGGCTCGACGTGCCGAGAGCCGAACACCGCGCCGTCCCAGTCGCGCCGCGGCAGCGCCGCTCGGAGCCGGTCGGCGATACCGTGATCCGCATGACGGCTGATGGCGAGGCGGCGGCCCGCGAACCCCTGCTCGGCGGGATGATGAACGCCGGCGCGGTCTTCCGCAGGGGCGCTCTGGTGGAGCGCCCGGCACCGCCCAACGCCTTGGCACTCCACGCCTATCTCCACGCGCTGAAGGAGCACGGCTTCGACGCGGCCCCGACTCCCGTCGCCCTCACCACCGACGGCCGCGAACTGGTGACCTTCATCCCGGGAGATGTCGCCCTCCCTCCGTTCCCTCGGTGGGTGGTGACCGACACCGCGCTCGCATCGGTGGGAAGTCTGCTGCGGCGCCTGCACGAGGCCAGTGCGGCCGTCGCCGTCGACACCCGCGTCACGTGGCCCGGTGATCTCGCCGACCCCGAGGGAGGAGCGATGGTGTGCCACAACGACGTGTGCCCGGACAACGTCGTCTTCCGTGACGGCCACGCCGTAGCCCTCATCGACTTCGACCTGGCGGCCCCAGGACGCCCTCTCTGGGACCTCGCCATGACCGCCCGCTATTGGATCCCCATGCTGGATCCCGAGTCGGCCGCCGTCGTCTACCCCCCGGGGCTCGTCGCATCCGTTCGGCTGCGGATCCTTGCCGACAGTTACGGTCTTTCCCCATGGGAACGTGGCGAGTTGCCCGGCATCGTCGAACAGGCCACCGAGGTCTGCCGGGCCTTCGTCGCACGGCGCGTGGCTGACGGTGATCCCCTCTACGTGCGGGCACTGACGGAGCGCGGCGGATGGGAACGCTGGGACCGGATACAGGACTGGCTCGCGGCTCAGCACGATACGTTCGCGGCCGCCCTGCTGAGCTGACCCTCCGAGAAGGCCGGACGGACCACCACCCGTGGGGAGTCCACGCTCAGTCGTTCAACGTGAGGAGCACTTCGTCGATTTCCTCGCCTCGGGCGTTCGCGAAACCCCGCCCGCTGCCGGAGAGTACGAACCCGCACTTCTTCAGGACCTGGATCGATGCAAGGTTGTCCGCGGCCGCGCGAGCGTACAACGGACGCTCCGTCGCGATGCCGAGCAGCGTCCGAAGAGCTGCGGTGGCTACTCCTCGCCCCCAGTATTCGCGGCCGATCCGGTACGTGACCTCGCGTTCCTCGGGCGGTCCGAACACGGAGGCGTGCCCGAGGATCTCCTCCCCATCCCCATCGCCGACGACGGCGCGCATGACGATCGCCGGATCCTGGCGAATCCGTGCCCAGTGGTCCTGGAACATCCCTTCGTCCGAGGGGTCTTTGGCAGTGAACGCCGCCATCCGACACCCTTCGGGATCGTTCGTCTGGGCGAAGAAGACGGGCAGGTCACTGTCCCGTACGTCGCGGAGCCGTACTTGCATGCGAGCCTCCCGGCCGGTGATCGTGAGCGGTGCGCAGTTCTCAGCGACGGTGCCTGCGCAGTCAGACACGCCGGCACCTCCGCGCCAGAGGTTCACGGCGCTGGCTCATCTCTACACCAGGCCAACTCCACGCGTCAGCGCATTCGTTCCGACAGGGCGGGGTCCTCCTGGAACGCACAGAGTTCGGTCAGACAACAGGTCGACGTCTCGGCCGCTCGCCCCTGATCCGGCGTCGAGCCGAGGACCGTCAGGCTCCCGGAAGGAACAGACAGAACAGGTGGCCGTGCGGGTCGCGAAGTACCCGTACGTCCTTCTGAGGCTGGTGTTCCTCCAGCGTCGCGCCCAGGGCGCGGGCCCGCCCGGTCTCCGCCTCCAGGTCATCGACCTGGAGGTCCAGGTGCGCCTGCATCTGCTGAGTGCCCGGGCGTTGGGGCCACGTCGGCGGAGTGTGGTCGATCTCCAACTGGAAGCTCAGGCCGGGACGTTCCTGTCCCGGGGCTTTGAGCCGGACCCACTCCGGATCGCGATGGACCTCCTGCCAGCCGAGCAGGGCCCGGTAGAAGTCGGCCAGCGCGGGAGGATCAGGGGTGCCGAGGACGAAGGCGCCGAGTGTTGTGGTCATGCCTCCGGCCCTGCCCCCAACGCTCGCGCCCATGCGTCCACCCACCCCACGGACACGGGTTCTCATGGTGAACAACCGCGAGGGCCCGAGTGCCTGTGCGTGGGTAAGCTGCACGTTCGGACCGATGGGAGATGCCCGCGTATGCATGAGCCAGTTGGAGCGGAACGGGCTGACGGATCAGCCGTCAAGATCGGTGCCCTCGTTCCGTTGACTCGGCCCGGCTGGGTCGAGTCGGGCCGGAACCTGCTCGCCGGACTCGAACTGGCCGTCCGCGATGTCAATGAGGCCGGCGGAATCGCCGGAAGGCCCCTTGAGCTGGTGGTCCGTGACACAGCGGCGGATCCGCACAGGGCCGCGGCCGCCGTGGACGAACTGGCTCTGCTCGGCGTCGCCGCCTTGGCCGGGGAGTACCACAGCGTCGTCGCTCGCACCGCGGCCGCCAGGGCGGACGCTCTCGGAGTGCCGTTCCTCTGCTCGTCCGCGGTCCTCGACGCGCTCACCGAACAGCCCACGGACTGGGTCGCGCGCCTCGCGCCGCCGCAGTCCCGCGGCTGGCAGCTGTACGCCGACTTCCTCCTCGGCGCGGGGCGCGGCCGCATCGCCGTCGCAGCCCAGCAGAGTGTCTACTGGTCGTCGGGGACCGGCATCCTGCGGGAGTACGTCACCGCGCGCGGGGGCAGCGTCGTCGAACTCGACATGGCCGCCCTCACTCCGTCGGCCGTGTGCGAGGAGCTCGTCGAGAACGGGGCGACAGCCCTCCTTCTCCTGGTCGGCCACCCCGAGCCGGCGGTGCCCATCGTCCAGGCCGTCCGCCGCGATCAGCGACTCACCGAGATCATGATCGGCGCGCCGGCCGGGCAACCGGAACTCGCCGAGTGGAAGCAGCTGTTGGGCAGCGAGGGCGCCGCGATCCCGTTCCTGCGCTATCTGCCCGAGCGTCTCAGCCCCCTCGGCGTACGAGTCGAAGCGGCCCTTCGCGAGCGGCTGACCCAAGAACCTTCCTTCGTCGCTTTCGAGGGCTACGACACAGTGATCGTCCTCGCCGACATGCTGCGCACACACGGCACGGACCGGCGACACATCGCCGACGCCTGGCCCCGGATCGGCGTCGAAGGCACCCGAGGACTGATCCGGTTCTCCCGCACACCAGGCATCAGCGTCTGGCAGTGGGCCGGTACGCCGATCCAGGTCGTGGATCGAGACCCGGCGGAACCCGACCGGTTCCGGATCCTCCACACAAGCTGAGAGTGCACGGAGGACCCCGCGGTCTCGGTCGCTGGTACCGCTGGTAGACGGCGGATCAGCGTATTTCCTCGGGTGGGGCCCAACCCCATGGCGTTGGGCCCCACCCGTTTCTTTCACCGGCACCGAGGTTCGTGGCCCAGCGCCACGAACGACCTTTTCCAGCACAGCACTTCAGCCTTTCCCTTCCCTCGCGCAGTACGCATGTGTGCGGTCGGGCGGCCTGGGCACTCGACTGTTCCGAGAAGTCGTCACAGAGTCAGAACTCCACGGCTCAGCCGTGGGTGGGAATGAATGTCGTTGAGGGAGTCGCACGGTGAATGACAGCATCTGGGGCTATCAGTCGACCGCCGGTTACATCGCGGGCACGGATCTGACCGGGTGGAACGTCGAGGCAACCGACGGCAGTATCGGGAAGATCGACAAGCATTCCGACGAAGTCAATTCCTCCTACGTCGTCGTCGACACCGGCGTTTGGATCTTCGGCAAGCACGTTCTGCTGCCCGCCGGTACCGTCAAGACGGTCGACCTCGTCGAGCACAGGATCTACGTCGACCTCACCAAGGAACAGATCAAGGACTCCCCCGAGTTCGACAAGGACAAGCACCTCGGGGATGCCGGTTACCACGAGCAGGTGGGCGGCTACTACCAGAGCCACCGACGCATCTGACCGTAGGCCGAACACGTCACGTGGGGCCGCTCGGAGATTCTCCGGGCGGCCCCACGACGTATGCCCCTCGCGGGCAGCCATGGCCCGAAGGATTGTCAGGTACGGGACACGGTCCTACTGTGCGTGACGGGAGTGGGACCGCTCCCATCCTCCTGACGTCCGAGCAACGGAGCTCTGATGCGATCAACTCTTCTGTCCAGGACCAGGCTTGTCGCTGCCGCGTTCGCAGCACTGGTGCTGGTGCTCCTGACCCAGCCTCCGGCGCACGCGGGCACCTGGGGCACACCACAGACCGTCAACTCCTGGAACACGATCAACGGACGATGGACGGCCAACAACGAACTGGAGACCTACACGCCGGCCTGTGTCTGGTACGAAGGCGGCACCCTCGTCATCAAGACCTACAACGCGGGGAACGGGACCTACTACTCCGGCCGCGTCGAATCCCAGGCTCTCTACGGCTACGGGACGTACAGTTTCACCGCGAACATGCCCAACGGCAAAGGTCTGTTGCCCGCCGTCTGGGCCGCCTACCTGAACCCGTGGCTGCCTGAGTTCGACGCCGCCGAGATCGTGGGATCCAGCCCCAACACCGTCTACCAGACGTTCCACGACACCAGCAACGCACAGACCCAGTGGGCGGTGAACAACGCCGGCGGATGGACCAACAGCTTCCACACCTACTCGTTCACGTGGTGGCCCGACCACATCGACTTCACGGTCGACGGCGCCTACCAGGGGACGAAGTGGTACTCGACCGCTCCCGGCATCGGTATGCACTTCATCGTCAACACCGCCGTCGGCGGCGACTGGCCGGGCAACCCCGACTCCTCGACCTGGGCCACGGCGGACGGCGCGCGCTATCTCAAGGTCTCGGCGATCACGTACACGCCCTACTACCCGTGAGGCGGGCCGGCCGGACGCGAGTCCTGCCGGATCCAGAGAGCGGCACATGGCGAAGGCAAGGAGAGAACTCTCTCCTTGCCTCTCTCAACTTATAGCGCACCGGGGGGCTTGCGGCAAGGCCCCCGTCGTGGCGCAGAATCGTCGGCCGAAGCCATCACCTGCGGAAACGAGGGCCGAGCTGTGCTGCCGCCCGACTGGCGGAGCGGCCTGGTGGCTCATCAGAGGGAATGCGGCCAGGGATGACGACGTGCCCGACAAGAGGTTCGAGAGAGTGGGAGGCGCCGGTGATTCGGTCGGCCATCACAGCGCGACGGAACACGGCCGCCTCGGAGGTGTCGCAGTGACTGAGCAGTACGTGTTGGATCTTCAAGAGGTCGACGAGACGCAGGTCGCGGTCGTCGGCGGCAAGGGCGCGCACCTGGGCGCGCTGTCGCGGATCGAGGGCATCGACGTCCCGACCGGCTTCTGCGTGACGACGGACGCCTTCCGCCGGATCGTGGCGGAAGCGACGTCGGTGGGCGATCAGCTCGATCGGTTGTCGTCCTTGAGCGCGGACGACCGGGAGGGGATCCGTACGCTGAGCGCGGAGATCCGCCGGACCATCGAAGCGGTCACCGTCCCGGGTGACCTCGCGGCGGAAATCACCCGCGCGCTCGACCGGCACGGCGAGCAGGCCGCCTACGCCGTCCGCTCCAGCGCGACGGCGGAGGACCTGCCGACGGCCTCCTTCGCGGGCCAGCAGGACACCTACCTGAACGTCATGGGGGTGGAGGCCGTCCTCCAGCACGTCAGCCGGTGCTGGGCGTCGCTGTTCACCGAGCGGGCCGTGGCCTACCGCCGGCGGAACGGCATCGACCATCGCACGGTCCACATGGCCGTGGTCGTGCAGCGGATGGTCTTCCCGCACGCGGCCGGTGTCCTGTTCACCGCCGACCCCGTCACGGGCAACCGGAAGGTCGCGACGGTGGACGCCGGTTTCGGCCTCGGCGAGGCCCTGGTCTCCGGCCTGGTGAACCCGGACGTCTTCACGGTACGAGACGGCGAGATCGTCACCAGGGTGATCGCCGCCAAACAGCGTGCCGTTGACGCCCTGCCGAGCGGGGGGACGCGGGAAGTCGCCGTGAGCCCCCAGCAGCAGAAGCAGCCGGCGCTGACGGACGCACAGGCCGTGCGGCTGGTGCGGCTCGGGCGGCGGATCGAGGCCCACTTCGGCCGCCCCCAGGACATCGAGTGGTGCCTGGTCGACGACGACTTCCAGATCGTTCAGAGCCGGCCGATCACGACGCTGTTCCCCATCCCGGAGAGCGACGACGAGGAGAACCACGTCTACGTCTCCGTCGGCCACCAGCAGATGATGACCGACCCGATGAGGCCCCTGGGGCTGTCCATGTGGCAGCTGACCGCGATGGCGCCGATGCACGCGGCCGGCGGACGGCTGTTCGTCGACGTCGCCCGGCGCCTGGCGTCGCCCGCGAGCCGGGCCGGCCTCCTGGAGATGATGGGAAGAGGTGATCCGTTGGTCAGGGACGCCCTGGAGACCGTCCTCGACCACGACGACTTCATCCCGTCGCTCCCGGACGCGGGCCCCGGTGGGCTGCCGGGACATGGTGCGTCCGCCCCGATCGAGACCGATCCGGCCATCGTCGTCGAGCTGATCGAGCGCAGCCGGGCGTCCGTGACCGCCCTTGAGCACGACATCCGGAGCAAGAGCGGCCCTGCGCTGTTCGACTTCCTGCTGGAGGCGTTCGAGGAGCACAAACGCGTCCTCAGCGATCCGCTGAGCATCCAGGCGATCATGGCGGGGATGGAGGCCACGTGGTGTCTCAACGACCAGCTGAGGGAGTGGCTGGGCGAGAAGAACGCCGCTGACACGCTCACGCTGTCCGCCCCCGACAACATCACGTCGGAGATGGGGCTGGCGCTGCTCGACGTCGCGGACGTGATCCGCCCGCACCCGGAGGTGGTGGCGTTCCTGCAGGGCGTCCAGGACGAGGGTTTCCTGGACGAGTTGGCGAAGCTCACGGGCGGTACCGAGGCGCGCGACGCCATCGAGGCCTACCTCGACCGGTACGGCATGCGCTGCGTCGGCGAGATCGACATCACGAGGCCACGGTGGCGCGAGCGCCCGACCACGCTCGTGCCCGTGATCCTGGACAACGTCAGGATCTTCGAGCCGGGTGCCGCCGAGCGACGCTTCGAGCAGGGGCGGCGGAAGGCACAGGAGAAGGAACAGGACGTGCTGACGCGCCTGCGGGCCCTGCCCGACGGGGACCAGAAGGCCGACGAGACCAAGCGGATGATCGACCGGGTCCGGACCTTCATCGGATACCGGGAGTACCCGAAGTACGGCATCATCACCCGCTACTTCGTCTACAAGCAGGCCCTGCTGCGGGAGGCCGAGCGCCTCGTGCGGGCGGGTGTGCTTCGGGACGAGGAGGACAGCTTCTACCTCACGTTCCAGGAGTTCCACGATGTCGCGCGCTCGCACGAGGTGGATGACCGGCTGATCCAGCAGCGCAAGGACGCGTTCCGCTCGTACCAAGGGCTCACTCCGCCCCGGGTGCTCACATCGGACGGCGAGGCCGTCACCGGGGCGTACCGGCGCGACGACGTGCCGGCCGGCTCCCTGATCGGTCTTCCGGTTTCCGCCGGGACCGTCGAGGGGCGGGCCCGCGTCATCCTCGACATGGCGGAAGCCGACCTGGAAGCGGGCGACATCCTGGTGACGACGTTCACGGACCCCAGCTGGTCACCGCTGTTCGTCGGAATCGCGGGTCTGGTGACGGAGGTGGGCGGTCAGATGACCCACGGCGCGGTGATCGCCCGTGAGTACGGCCTGCCGGCGGTCGTGGGCGTGGAGCGGGCCACCCGCCTGATCCAGGACGGGCAGCGTATCCGTGTCCACGGGACGGACGGGTACGTCGAGATCCTGTCGTGAGCGGAGACATCGGGCAGCCTCATCGGTGCGGAGCCACCGATGAGGCTGCCCGACACGGGGGCGACGGACGGGGCTTGGAGCACGTGCTCCACTCGGTTGCGGCAGGGCCGCCCAACGCGATTCCAACGAAGCCGGGCACCGCGACCGGGGCTCACCCGCCCACGTCTGCCCGGCCGGATACGGGGGTCTCAGTCGACGAGTGCCCCCGCGGACAGGTTGGCGACGGTGCCGGTCATGGCTCCGGCTCGGTCCGAGGCCAGGAAGGCGGCCGTCTCGGCGATCTCCGAGAGCGTGGGCAGCCTCTTGAGGAGCGTTCCCTGCGCCATTCCGCCGCCGTCGAGCATTTCCTGGACCGACTGCCCGGCGGCCGCGGCGATCGGTTCGAAGAGGTCCTTGGTGTAGGAGCCCGCTGCCGGCGCGTCGACGACGGCGTGGGGGCGGATGCAGACCACCCGGATGTTGTGGGGTGCCAGTTCCGCGGCGAGGACGCGGGAGAAGGCCTCCTTGCCCGCCGCGCTGACACTGTGGCCCAGGATGCCGCCCGCGGCCAGTTTCGAGCCCGGCTCGGACAGCGTCAGGATGACGCCGGGCCGCTCCCCGCCCATGCGCCGTGCCACGGCCTTGCTCGTGATGAACAGCGTCCGCAGGAAGCCGTCGACCGGCCGCATGAACTCCTCGACCGAGAGGTCCGCCAGCAGGGTCCCCTGATCGTGCATGACACTCACGGCGTTGAGGGCGATGTCGATGCTTCCGGCTGTCGCCGCGACCGCCTCGGCGTGCTTCTCCACCGCCGCTTCGTCGAGTACGTCGACCTGCGCGGTCTCGACCCGTCCGCCCGCTGCGGTGATGTCACGTGCCACGGCGTCGAGCTTCCCCCGAGTGCGTCCGGCGATGAAGACCCTCGCGCCTTCCCGGGCGAACACGCGCGCGACGGCGCCGCCGATGGCGCCCCCACCTCCGTAGATCACAGCGTTCTTGTCACCGAGCAGCAGACTCATGGCGCTCTCCAAAGGTGATCGGTTCTTCTGGATGGTGGAGGCCACCGGAGTCTCTTCCGGCGGCCGGCCGGTCAGTCGCCCCTCTGCCGCTGGATCTCCTCCGCGATGCGCTTGATGCGGTTGAGTCGGGCATCCCAGGAAGTGCCGACCTCGTTCAGTTGTCGGACGGCGCGGGCGAGCTGCGTCTCGTCGACTTCGTACCGTCGTTCGCGGCCGGTCGGTGTCGCGTGCACGAGGCCCGCTCGATCGAGGACGCCCAGGTGCTTGGTGACCGCCTGGCGTGTGATCGGGAGACGGTCGCTGAGGCTGGTCGGCGTTCCGAATCCCTCCGCGAGCAGCAGGTCGAGCAGTCGCCGCCTCATCGGGTCGCCGATCGCGGACCAGAGTTCGTCGTCGACGGCGGCTGACATCACACCTCCACGGAAGGCGCGTAGCCCTGGAGCCTGGGCAGGAACACGTCCCAGCCGCGCTCGTGGTCGTGGAAGGCCTCTTCGAGTACGGCGGCCTCCCAGCCCTTCTCCCGCCAGCCGCTCTCGGTCAGGCGCAGGATCGTGCCGTCACCGGAGGGCTCGAGTTCGAAGGTGACCAGGAGGGAGTTGCCCGCGTCGGGCAGCTCCGCGGCGGGGGCGACCCAGCGGAACGTGAACCTGCGGGGCGGGTCCACGTCCACCACCGCGATCGACTCGACCGCGGCGCGGTCGCCCCACACGAGCTCACCGAACGTGCCGGGCTCGGGCTCGAACGACGCGTCGTCGGACCACCACATCTTGATGTGTTCGGGGCGGCTCACCACCTCGAACACGATCTCCGGTGGCGCGTCGATACGGATCTCCCGCTCCAGCTTTCCGAACTCCACCCGGGCCTCCTAAGTGCAACCATCGGTTGCATGTGACCCTAGTCGACCCTCCAAGGATCCGCAACCTTATGTTGCGCAATGCGCGCCAGTGCGCCAGGCAGGGAACAGGGGCAGGGCGGCCCAGAGGCGGCGCATCGTCCCCGCAGACGTCGTGCTGAGCCCTGGGCACGGAGCGCGCGAGTCGCGAGGTCACGCGTCGCCAGGCGGACCGACGGCGCTCATCTCACATTTCTTCGCGCCGGGTCCATCCGTTCCCCGGTCGGCCTCGAATACCTCGTAGAACGTCCGCGTGGGATCGGCACCGGGTGCATTCGGCACAGAGGCATCCAACCGCTGACGGATCACGGTCCGTGCCCAAGGTTCCACGTGTCGTGTGTTCACCCGGCCCGGGTCCCCGGCCGTGCGGACGACAGGGCCTCCGGCCCAGGCCCGCTCCAGGGCCGTCGAGGTCGAATCGAATCCTTCCCAGGGAGTTCCCATGACGGGAAAGCCGGTCGGCACCTTGCCCCAGAGTCCTCGGAACGCGGTGGCCGAGGCCACGGCGCCCGCCCCGTCCGCCGCGGGCACCGAGGAAGCGCTGGCCCAGGTGCTCGCCGACGTCATGCACCTCGACCAGGTGGGGAGCGACCGTCACTTCTTCAACGACCTCGGGGCCGACTCCCTGGTGATGGCCCACTTCTGCGCCCGGGTCAGGAAGCACACGGACCTCGGTCGGGTGTCGATGAAGGACGTGTACGCGCACCCCTCCATCGGCGCACTGGCGCTGGCGATGGCGGCACCCGCTCCCACCGCGGCCACCGAGTCACCGGGCTCCGCTGCGGCCGCCCCTCCCCCGACCGCCCCCACCGGCAGGGCCCGGTACGTGATGTGCGGAACGCTGCAACTCCTGGCGTTCGTCGCGTACTCGGGCATCGTCGCGTTCATCAGCGTCCGCGGATACGCGTGGATCTCCGCCGGGTCGGGTCTGCTCGATGTGTATGTGCGCTCCGTGGTCTTCGGTGCCGCCGTCTTTCTGGGACTGTCCGCACTGCCCGTCGCGGTGAAGTGGGTGCTGATCGGACGCTGGCACCCCCAGCGGATACGCATCTGGAGCCTGGCGTACTTCCGGCTCTGGATCGTCAAGACACTCGTCCGCTCGGATCCGCTGGTCCTGTTCGTCGGTTCGCCGCTCTACACGCTCTATCTGAGAGCCCTGGGCGCCCACATCGGATCAGGTGTCGCGATCTTCTCCCGCAACGTTCCTCTCTGTACCGACCTGCTCGCCGTCGGAGACTCCGCTGTCATCCGCAAGGATTCCTTCTTCGCCTGCTACCGCGCCCGCGACGGTCTGATCGAGACCGGCACGGTGACCCTGGGGAAGGACACGGTCGTCGCCGAGGCGTCGGTGCTCGACATCGGGACATCGCTGGGTGACGGAGCGCGACTCGCGCATGCCTCTTCCCTGCACAGCGGTCAGGCGGTGCCCGCCGGCGAGCACTGGCACGGATCACCGGCGCTACGCGCCGAGGTGGCGTACGAGGTGGTCGCGCCGGCGGCCTGCGGAACCCTGCGCAGGTCGGTTCACAGCATCAGCCAGTTGCTGAGCGCGCTGCTGGTGTACCTGCCGCTGGCCGTCGGCGGGATCGGCATCCTCCTCGCCGAGGCACCCCAGCTGTCGGCCGTACTGGAGCCGGGACCCACGGTCCTGACGACCTGGGCGTTCTACCGCGACGCACTGGCCGTCTCCTTCCTGCTGCTCTTCGTGATCACTCCGCTCGGCTTCCTGCTGCTCGCGACCATTCCCCGTCTGCTGAGCCGAACCATCCAGCCGGACAGGGTCTATCCGCTCTACGGCTTCCACTACGGCGTGCATCGCGCGATCACCCTGCTCACCAACCGGCGCTTCCTGACCAGGCTGTTCGGGGACAGCTCCGGGATCGTGCCCTACCTTCGACTCCTCGGGTACGACCTGACCCCCGTCGAGCAGACCGGCTCGAACTTCGGCACCGAGGTCAAACACGAGACGCCGTACCTGAGTTCGGTCGGAACGGGAACGATGGTCGCCGACGGGCTGTCCATCAACAACGCGGAGTTCTCCAGCACCTCGTTTCGGGTGTCCCGGGCCACCATCGGAGCGCGCAACTTCCTGGGCAACCGCATCGCCTACCCCTCGCGGGGCCGGACCGGGGACAACTGTCTGCTGGCCACCAAGGTCATGGTCCCCGTCGACGGGGAGATCCGGCAGGACGTCGGCCTCCTCGGCTCACCCAGCTTCGAGATTCCCCGCTCCGTCCGACGCGACAGCAGCTTCGACCCGATGTACCAGGGTGAGGCGCTGCGCACCGGCCTCGCCGCCAAGAACCGGCACAACGCGACCTCCATGGTCCTTTACCTGCTGGCGCGTTGGTTCTACGCCTTCGTGGTCACCATGGTCGTGTCGGGAGCCGCCGAGCTGTACACCTCGATCGGGGCCGAGGCCATCGCGCTCGGCAACATCCTCGTCGTGGTCGTCAGCGCCGTGTACTTCGTCCTCGTGGAACGCGCGGTCACGGCTCTCCACCCGCCGGGCCCCCTGTTCTGCTCCATCTACGACCGCCGCTTCTGGCGACGTGAGCGCTTCTGGAAGGTGCCTTCGGAGACGTACCTCCAGGTCTTCAACGGAACGCCCTTCAAGAGTCTGATCTGGCGCCTGCTGGGCGTCCGGATCGGACACCGGGTCTTCGACGACGGCTGCTACCTGACCGAGCGCACGATGGTCACCATCGGGGACGACGCCACCCTCAACGCGGGCAGTGTCGTCCAGTGCCACTCGCAGGAGGACGGCACCTTCAAGTCCGACCGCTCCAGGCTGGGTTCGCGCTGCACCCTCGGGGTCGGTGCGTTCGTGCACTACGGCGTGAACATCGGGGACGACGCGGTGCTCGCCCCCGATTCCTTCCTGATGAAGGGCGAATCCGTCCCCCGGCAAGCCTGGTGGGGCGGGAACCCGGCGCACCAGATCCGCCCGGGCGGATCCACGGACGAGGAGACCTCACGATGAACGGCTCCGTACGGTCCGGCGCCGAGTACTGGCGCGACGTGCTCACCGCGGGTGGTTCCACCGAGGTGCCTCGGTGGACACGCTCTCCGGTGCCGGGCACCACGGTGGTCGAGGCGGCCGTCCCCGGCTCTCTCGTCGCGGAGTTGAACCGCCTGGCGACATCCACGGGCGTCACCATCACCTCGGTGATGCTGGCGGCACACGCCAAGGTTCTCGCCGCCCTCTCCGGGGAGTCCGCGGTGACCACCGGGTACCTCCCGGCCGGCCGTACGGCGCCCCTGCTCTGCCGTCTGACGACCGGCACCGCGTCCTGGCGGAGCCTGCTGCTGCACGCGCACGCCACCGAGGCGGAGTTGCTGCTCCATCAGGGGTTTCCCGTTGAGGCACTCCGCGAGGAACTGGGCCTGCCCGCCCTCGTTCCTGAGACGTGGTTCGATCCGACGGGCGACCGGGCACCCCTCACGGACCCCGTCCTGACCGTGGCCTTCACGGGTCACGACGACCGCTTCGTCATCCGGCTCCGGTACAGGACCGATGTCCTCGACGAGGAGGCCGCCACCAGGATCGCCGGCTACCACCTCGCCTCACTCGCCCTGATCGCGGCGGATCCGGATGCGGCGCACGGCCGACAGAGCCTGTTGTCCGACGACGAAGTCCGCCGGCAGCTCGACGGCCTCGCCGGACCCGTCCGTGAACTGCCCGACCTGCGCTGCCACGAGCTGTTCGAGCAGCAGGTACGGATGCGTCCGGACGCCGTCGCGGCCGTGCAGGACGACCGGCGGTGGACCTACCGGGAGCTCAACGGCCACGCCAACCGGATCGCCCACGCGCTCCTCGACGCGGGGCTGCACCGGGAGGACGTCGTCGCCGTACTGACCGAACGCAACCTGGAGTGGATGGCCGGCGTCATCGGCATCCTCAAGGCCGGCGGCGCCTACCTGCCCGTCGAGCCGCACTTCCCGGCCGAGCGCGTCACCGGCATGCTCAAGCGCGCCGACTGCGCCCTGGTGCTCACCGAATCCGGCAGCACCGCCGCCCTCGACCAGGGGGCGGACCACCTGCCGGGAACACGGACGTTGTTCGTCGACCGGCTGTGCGAGCGGGGTGGCGACGACACCGATCCAGGCGTCCCCGTGGGAGCCGGCGACCTCGCCTACGTCTTCTTCACCTCGGGCTCCACCGGCGAACCCAAAGGCGCCATGTGTGAGCACGCCGGACTGCTCAACCATCTCTGCGCGAAGATCGACGACCTGGGGATCGGCGAGGGTGACGTGGTCGCCCAAACGGCGCCGCAGTGCTTCGACATCTCCCTGTGGCAGCTGTTGTCCGCGCTGCTCGTCGGCGGGAGGACCCTGCTGGTCGGCCAGGAGGCGGTCTTCGATGTCCGGCGGTTCCTCGACACACTGGCCGACGGCCGAGCCGGTGTGCTCCAGGTCGTGCCCTCCTATCTCGACGCGGTTCTCTCCTTCCTGGAAGGGAATCCGCGCGAACTGCCCGATCTGCGCTGCGTGTCGGTCACGGGCGAGGCGGTCAAGAAGGATCTCGTCGAACGCTGGTTCAGGACCGTCCCCGGTGTCCGGCTGGTCAACGCCTACGGGCTGACCGAGACGTCGGACGACACCAACCACGCCGTCCTGGACCGCGTTCCGGAGGGCGACGGCGTACCCCTCGGCCACCCGGTCAACAACGTGCGCCTCTATCTCGTCGACGAGCACCTCTCCCCCGTTCCGCTCGGCGCCCCGGGAGCCATCGCCTTCTCCGGAGTCTGCGTCGGTCGCGGGTACATCAACGATCCCGAGCGAACCCGGGCGGTCTTCCTGCCCGATCCCCATCGGCCGGGCGAACGACTCCACCTCGGAGGGGACTACGGGCGCTGGCTGCCCGACGGGCAACTGGAGTTCCTGGGCCGCCGGGACAGCCAGGTCAAGGTCCGCGGATTCCGGATCGAGATCGGCGAGGTCGACGAGGGTCTCCTGCGCGTGCCGGGCGTGCACGACGCAGCCGTGGTGGTCGCCGAAGGGGCGGGGGGCGGCCGACGCCTGCACGCCTTCTACACCGGACCACGCCCGCTTGAACCCGCCCACGTCCAGGACGAGTTGGGGAACACCCTCCCCACGTACATGGTTCCGTCCGCCTTCAGCCGCCTGGAGGCCCTGCCGCTCACCGCCAACGGGAAGATCGACCGGAATCGACTGACCGCGCTCGCGGCCGAGTTCGATCCGTGCGTCGAGCACGGGACCGAAACGCCCCGCACGCCCACGGAGCGGCGCATTGCCGCGGTCTGGGCCGAGGTTCTCGGCGTCCCGCACGACCGCGTGGGCCGGCGGGACGACTTCTTCGACCGGGGCGGGACCTCGCTGTCAGCCGTCAGGGTGGCCATCTCCCTGGACCGTGAGGTCACGCTCAAGGACCTTGTGCGCCACCCCGTCCTCACCGATCTGGCCGCGCTGGTCGACCGGCGTTCCACCTCCTGAACCGATCGCGACGTAAGGAGCGACATGCATTCCATCGAATCGACCATCTCACCGCTCCGGCTGGAACTGGAGCCCGGCCGGCCCGCGATGCTGCGGGTCGGGGACACCGACGACCCGGCTGGCTGGGCGGCCGAAGCCCGGGAGGGTCTCGCGTCCGCGCTCGTCGAGCACGGAGCGGTCGTGATCCGAGGGCTGGAGCTGCACGACACGACCGATATGGCGGCCGTCATGGATCGGCTCCGAGTGGAACCCGTGGCGGAGAAGGAGACCTTCGCCCAGCGGGAGACGTACGGCCCGGGTGTGTACTCGGCCTCGCCCTGGCCGCCGAACCAGCCGATGTGCATGCACCACGAGCTGAGTTACACCCTCGCTCCCCCTGGCCTGCTGCTCTTCGCCTGTCTGTCCGAGCCCACGGTCGGCGGAGCGACCTGTGTCGCCGACGCCGCTGCCGTTCTCGACGCGTTGCCCGGTGACCTCGTCTCGCGCTTCGAGCGCGACGGGTGGCTGCTCACACGCACGTACAACGACGAGATCGGAGCCACACTCACCGAGGCCTTCGGCACCGCGGAGAGGGATGCCGTCGAGACCTACTGCCGTGCCCAGGGCATCAGTTGGGCCTGGCAGCCCGACGGCAGTCTGCGCACCACGCAGCGCCGGCGCGCGGTGGTGCGCCATCCGGTCGGCGGACGGCGCTGCTGGTTCAACCAGATCGCCTTCCTGAACGAGTGGACGCTCGCCCCCGAGGTGCGCGAGTACCTGGTCGAGGAGTACGGCACCGGCGGTCTCCCCTTCAACACGTTCTACGGCGACGGCGAGCCCCTCGACGAGGACGTCGTCCGGCTCATCAACTCGGCCTACGAGGACCACACGGTCCGTATGCCGTGGCAGGCCGGCGACCTGCTCGCCGTCGACAACATCCGCACCGCGCACAGCAGGGAGGCCTACGAGGGACCCCGCAGCGTGTTCGTCGCGATGGCCTCGCCGACACGCCTCGACAGCGGCCCTTCGACGGTCGAAGGGGGGCTGCGATGAGCACCCCGCGTGCCCCGTCCACCCTCGCGGCCGGCGCCGTCGAGGCCATTGTGCCGCGGTTCGCGGTGATCCCGGGCGGTCAGGTCCGGCGCGCCCTGGCCGGTCGCGAGAAGGAGATCGTCGAGGTGGTCGAGGCCACCTACCGCCTGCACGGGGCGGGCCGGACCGTCAACCCTCCCTCCTCGTTCCTCCGTTTCCCGGAGCGTCCCACCTCCCGGATGATCGCCCTTCCGGCCTCCCTCGGAGGCGAGTCACCGGTGGACGGGCTGAAATGGATCTCCAGCTTCCCGGAGAACGTACGGACCGGGACACCGCGGGCCTCCGCCGTCCTGATCCTCAACGACCCCGACACCGGATACCCGTTCGCGTGCCTGGAGAGTTCCATCATCAGTGCGACCCGGACCGCGGCCTCCGCGGCATCCGCGGCCGACCGCCTCAGCCGCGACCGCCCGAGGCCCACCCGCGTGGGGTTCTTCGGAACGGGACTGATCGCCCGCTACATCCACACCTTCCTGCGGGGCTCGGGCTGGTCGTTCGACGACGTCGGGCTGTACGATCTCTCGCCCGAGAGCACCTCCGGCTTCCGCAGGTACGCGGAGCAGTCCGGCGAGGCCGGCCGTATCACCGTGCACGCGAGGCCCGAGGACCTGATCCGCACCAGCGATCTGGTCGTCTTCGCGACGGTGGCCGGCGAGCCGCATGTCGGCGATCCGGCGTGGTTCGACCACAACCCCGTGGTGCTGCACGTGTCGTTGCGGGATCTCGCACCTCAGGTCCTGCTGGCCTCGACCAACATCGTGGACGATGTCGACCACTGTCTGAGGGCCGCCACCTCGCCCCATCTGACCGAACAGCTCACGGGAGACCGGGACTTCGTCCACGGCACGCTGAGCGACGTGATGGCGGACCGGGTGCACGTACCGGCGGACCGCCCTGTGGTGTTCTCGCCGTTCGGCCTCGGCGTGCTCGATCTCGCGGTCGGGAGCTATGTCTACGACGAGGTGGCCCGCTCCGGCGAACTGCAGATCGTCGACGACTTCTTCCACGAACGAGGCCGCTACGGATAGGCGATTCCCCGCCGAACGGTGCGCCAACGAGAAGCACCCCCGCACCGAGCGGATCCCAGCACCCGCAACCAGCGCGACACCGAAGAGGAGCTCGTCATGTCGGTCATCTCCGTTCCTCAAGCCTTCAATGAGGAGGAGCTCTATGTCGACCTGGAGTCGATCTTCGGGCACTCGCTGCTCCTCAAGTGCGAGGGGTTCAACTTCGCCGGCTCCATCAAACTCAAGGCCGCCGCCGAGATGGTGGCGTCGGCCGAACGCGACGGATCCCTCACCTCCGACTCCATCCTCATCGAGTCGTCGTCCGGCAATCTCGGCGTGGCACTGAGCATGATCGCGGCAAGCAAGGGCTACCGGTTCGTCTGCGTCACGGACTCACGTTGCAACCTCGCGACACGGCTGATGATGGAGGTACTGGGCAGCGAGGTGCACGTCGTCGCCGGCCAGGAGACCAACGGCGGACTCCTCGGCGCACGCCTGGAGCACGTCCGGCGCATGTGCGCCACCGACGACCGGTGCGTGTGGCTCAGCCAGTACACGAACGAGGCCAACTGGAAGGCGCACTACCGCACCACAGCACCGGAGATCGCCCGCTCCTTCCCCGACCTCGACGTTCTGTTCGTGGGCACGGGGACAACCGGAACGCTGATGGGCTGCGCACGCTACTTCCGGGACCAGGACCGGCCGGTGCGGATCATCGCCGTGGACAGTGTCGGCTCGGTGGCGTTCGGTGGCGCACCCAGCCGCCGCATGATCCCGGGGCTCGGAATGAGCATGCGCCCGCCGCTCCTGGACGAGTCCTATGTCGACGAGGTCATACGGGTCGAGGAGGCCGACACCATACGTACCTGCCGTCGCCTGGCCCGTCAGGGCTTCCTCTTCGGCGGCTCCACCGGCACCGTGGTGAGCGGGTCGATCGGCTGGCTGGCCGAGCACGGGGCGCAGGAACTCACCGCGGTGGCCATCGCGCCGGATCTCGGGGAGCGCTACCTCGACACCATCTACCACGACAACTGGGTCCAGGACCTGTACGGCGGGGATTCGCTCGACGACACCGAACTCGCACCGGCGCATTCCGTTGTGGACGGACCCGCGCGGTGAAGCAGACGTAGGGGCACCGCCGGACGGCAGCGCCCCAGCGGGCACCTCTGCCGACCCTGAGGATCTCAGTGTCGAAGGCCAACGTCGGGCCGCCATGGTCACCGTCGACGTGGTTGGTGGGGTGCAGGTGGGCAATCACCTCCCGCCCTCGGTCGGGCCGGTGGCGGTGGCGGAACGTTGTGGCGCGCGATGACCGGGGACCGCGCCGTCCAGCGGCGGTTCGTCTGGCGGGTCGGCCGCGAGTCGGTCATCTCGGGTTGACGGACGACCGCCAAGAACCGCGGCGAGGACGAGCGCCATGCCTGTCACCTGCGGTGCCGTCAGCGCTTCTCCGGCCAGGGTGACGCCGAGCAGGACGCCGGTGACGGGGTTGAGCAGGCCTACGAGGCCCACAGTGGCCGCGGGCAGGCGACGCAGGCCGGTGAACCAGGCGAGGAAGGCCAGCGCCGTGGCGATCACGGAGGTGTACGCGTAGGCGGCGATGGCGGCGGGGCCGGTCGAGGGCGGTGCTCCCTCCGCCGCTGCGGCGACGACGGCGAGGATCAGGCCACCGAGGGTGAGCTGCCAGGCCGTGACCGACAGGACGCTCGGCCCCGGAGCCCATCGTTTGCTCAGCAGGAATCCGACGGCGGAGAAGAGCAGGGCAGCCACGGAGGCGAGGACGCCGATCGGTCCGACTTCCGCACCGGGACCGCCCAGCATCAGAGCGACTCCTCCGAGGCCGACCGCCGCCGCGACGAGCTGAGCGCCGCGTGGTCGCTCACCGAGCAGAGCCCACGCGCCCAGCATCAGCACGAGCGGTGAGAGCGCCATGACCATCGAGGCCGTGCTGGCGGGAAGCGTCTGCGAGGCCACGTAGACGAGGACGAAGAACGCGCTGGTGTTCAGCAGCCCCAGGACCGCGGACCGCCCCCACCACACGCCCCGCGGTCGCTCGCGGGCGATGGCGAGCAGCAGGCATCCGGCGGGCACAGCGCGCAGCGCGGCACCCCAGAGCGGCTGCCCGGCGGGCAGGAACTCGCGCGTGACGTAGTAATTGGCGCCCCAGGCAACCGGCGCCACGGCTGTCAGGGCGACCCACCGAACATTACCTTCCATGGAAGCAACTATACCTTCCTGGGAAGGTATGCTGGAGTCGTGGAGGAAAACAGCCCCGAAGCGCCTGACCACGTAGCCCGCATCCAAGCCGCCTGGCGTCACGAACGGCCCGACCTCGATGTCGCCCCTCAGGCAGTCGTCGGGCGCCTGCACCGCCTGGCCGCGCTGCTCACCGAGGAGCTCTCCGTCGTCTACCGACGCTACGGGCTGGGCGAGGGCGACTTCGACGTCCTGGCGGCCCTGCGCCGGGCCGGCGAGCCCTACGAGCGGGCGCCGGGCGAACTGGCGGCCCACACGATGGTCACCACCGGCGCCATGACCAAGCGCATCGACCGGCTGGAGCGGTCGGGTCTGGTCACCCGCCGCCGCGCCGCTGACGACGGCAGGGGCCGGGTCGTCGCCCTGACCACGGCAGGCAAGGAACTCTTCGACCGCGCCTTCACCGACCACATCCACAACGAGCACCGCCTGCTGAGCGCTCTCGCCCCCGACGAGGCCTCGGCCCTTGAGGCCCTCCTCACGAACTGGCTGGGCCGCCTCGAGTCCCCCTGACCCGGGACAGGGCCCCAAAGCGGACAGCCGGCGCCGGCCCGGGACCGACCGGAGGCCCCGCGCTCGCTGCCGGACCACTCGCCGTGCCCGGCGGCGCACGGCGAGGCACAGCGGAATCCGTGATCGGCGAACGGGCCCCGCCGGAGTCCGTTGCGCTGGCACGATGAGCATCCATGACTGATCAAGAGGCTGCGTCCGCCCATGCCGCCCGCCTGGTGGCAGAACTGTTCCCCCAGGCCCTCGGGGCCGTGCTCGGTGGGTCGGCTGCGGAAGGTCGTTCCACTCCGACCAGCGACCTCGACATCGGAGTGCTCCTCCCGGACTCCGCTGGAAGCGGCCGACAAGTCCTGCGCCACGAAGGGCGCCTCGTGGAGCTGTTCCTCAACTCCGACGAAGATCTCGCCGAGTTCTTCCAATGGGACCGTGCGCGTCGTCGAGCGACCGTGGTCTTCGTCTACGCCCGTGGGGCAGTTCTGGTCGACCCGGAGGGTCGCGTTGCCCGCGCTCGTCAGATGGCAGAAGAGATCATCAAGCTGGGGCCACCACCTCTGACCACGGAGCAGTGGCGCCACGGTCGTTACGTGCTCACCTGCTACGTCGACGACCTCGTCGACACGTCGCCGTCGAACCGCCACGAGCAGCTTGCCGTCGCCGACCACGCACTCCGGGAGGCTGCCGAACTCCTCACGGCTCGCCAGGTTTCCTGGACGGGAATCGGTAAATGGCTACCACGGCGGCTCGTTGAGGCAGACCCAGAGCTGGGCACCAAGCTCCTGGACGGCCACCTGGCCGTGGCTGAACAAGCGGACCCGACTCGGTTGGCGTCCGCCGTGGACGAACTTCTGCAATCGATCGGCGGCCCGCTGCGCGAAGGCTACGCACACCGGTGGACGTGGTCGGCGACAGGGCGAGCCTGAAGACGAGCGGCACGTGCGCCGGGTCGGTGCGTTCGACCTTGGAGTCGCTCGGCGCTCGACCCGAACGGCCGCCAGGGGCGCGGTAGTCCGCGGTCGTGCCTTCCCGACGGCAGAGAGTGGTCTGTCCGGGTCAGTGCCGGCTCTTGTTGAGGATCATCGACATCAACTGTGCGTGGGTTTCGGCATCCGCGGTCGCGACGAGACCTCGGCCCATCTGGCCCAGGGGGGCACCGTCGATGCCCGTGACGACGCAGCCGGCGGCACGGCACAAAGCGATTCCGGCGGCGAAGTGCACGCTCTCCGACAGGTCGCCTCCGTCGGTGATGTACGCGGCGCGCTTGCCGGCCGCGACCCAGGCCAACGCCAGCGTCGTGGACACGACCCGGGGCCGGAATCGTTCGACGAAGTCAGGTCGGGCCAACAGATCGACGGCCCGGAAGCCGGGTGCGTTGGGGAACGGCGGGTCCAGGTTCACGTCCACGAGTCCCGTCGCGGGCGTGGGCGCCAACCGGGCGTCGGCACCGTCTCGCCGGACCCAGGCGGTCTCACCGTCGGTGTGGAAGACCTCCCCGCTGAACGGGTCGGCCACCGCTGCCGCCCCGCTGCGCAGCGCCACGTTGACCGCCACCAGCATGTTGCCGACGGCGTAGTTCAGCGTGCCGCACAAGGGATCCACCAGCCATCTGCGAGCAGTCTGCGAGCCGCCATGTTGTCCGCCCTCTTCGCCGAGGACCGCATCATCGGGCCGTGCGGCTCGGATGACCCCGAGGATGGTCTTCTCGGCCTCGATGTCGGCGGCCGTCGCGAAGTCGCCCGCTCCTTTGTCCACACGGACCAACTGTCGGCCGTACAGGGCGCGCACCACGTCTGCGCCGGCGCGCGCCGCGGCTATGGCGACGCCGGCATCGTCAGAACCAGCAGGTGAGTTGCTCACGCCGACCAGGGTATCGGGCGGACGAGTTGGTGGGCCGTCCCGGAAGTGGCGCTAGGCGGGACGGACCTCCACCGCCCGTACACCCGCGTCCGCCTGCTCGATCGCGTAGATGACGGTCTGGCCCTGTGTCAGGTGGTCGACGAACTTGAGGGACTGCGCCTGGAACGGGACGTCCTCGTCACCGCCATAGGGAGCGATGAGGCCAGAGCCTCTGGCAGCGTCGAACGAGAGCACCCTGCCGGCCCGCAAATGGGTTCGCACAACCTCACCTCTTCGTCTGCGCTCTGTCGCCTTGTCGCTTTGTCCTTTCCCGCGCAGGACTGTAGAGCACGCGTCGCCTCACGAACAGCACGCCAGGCAGTTGTGGGACAGAGGTTCGCTCGTGGCGATCACCGAGCGACCGACCCGACCAGTCCAGCGGTCGCCTCCCACAGGCGGCCGGCCGTGTCCGCGTCCAGGCCGGCCTTCCCCGGCCGACGGACGGCCGGGGAGCCTCGGAGACCGCCCAGGCCGTCCGGGCCGACGTAGGAGTTTCCGGGGACGTCTTGGGTCGCGGCGTAGAGCAGTGACAGCGCTCCGCGCTCGGGGGTGTTCGTGAGGAAGGTGAGCCGGTTCACCACGTTCGACCGGGAGTGTGCGGCCAGTGCGGTCCGGGCGATGCCCGGACTGGCGAGCACGGAGCGCACCGGGCTGCCGGCGGCGGCCAGCCGGCGTTGGAGCTCCAGCGAGAACAGGACGACGGCGAGCTTCGACGCTTGGTAGACCCACATCCCGTGATGCTTTCGCGTACGCCAGTCGAGGTCGCCCAGATCGATCCGGCCCTGTCGGTGAAGCTCGCTGGTGACGTGCACGACGCGGTCGGTGATGTGATCGAGGAGCAGTGTGGTCAGCAGAAAGGGACCGGTGTGGTTCGTCGTGGTCTGCAGATCGAGGCCGTCGGCGGTGCGGGCGGCGGGGACGTCCATCACGCCGGCGTTGTTGATCAATATGTCGATGTCGCCGGTCCAGGAGTCGGCGAAGGTTCGGATCGAGGTCAGATCCGACACGTCGAGGGGGCGGATGTCGAAGGTGCCGGGCAGTCCGGCCACGGCTTGGCGGGCCTTGTCCGTGTCGCGTACCCCCAGCACGACGTGCGCACCGGAACGGGCGAGTTCGCGTGCCGTGATCAGGCCGAGGCCACGACCGGCACCGGTGATCACCACCGTGCGGCCGGTCAGGTCAGGGAGGTCGTTCGCTGTCCAACTGGTCATCGTCTTGGCTCCTGGGTGCGTGGTCGGCGGGTCGGCAGCACAGTTCGGTGGTCGGCGGCTCAGGTCGCCGATCGCGCCGGTCGCCGGTCGCCGGTCGCCCACTGTGGCGGCCTGTGCGGCATCGCCAGTGAAGGCGTCGCGCCACGGCGGTGGAAGGACACGCGCAGCCACTGAATGACAGGTCGTGGCTAAGCCGCGCCGGATGGCCAACGATGGGCACCATGGACCAAACGTTCGACCGCTCGTCGCTGGGCGCCTTCCTGCGCACCCGGCGTTCGGCGCTGCAACCGGAGGACGTCGGACTGCGGCGTGGCCGACGCAGGCGAGCTCCGGGTCTACGCCGCGAGGAGGTGGCGGAGCTGTGCGCCATGTCCGCCGACTACTTCGCCCGGCTGGAACGCGGCGACGGCCCGCAACCGTCGGAGCAGATGGTCGCGGCCATCGCCCGTGGCCTACGGCTGACCCCGGACGAACGCGACCACCTGTTCCTGCTCGCCGGTCACCGCACCACTCGCCGTGATCTGCGGCTCGGGCATGTGAGTCCCGGCCTGATGCGGGTCATGGACGGTCTGGTGGGGGCCACCGCGCAGGTCATGGGACCGCTGGGCGAGACCCTGTTGCAGACCCCGTCCGCCGTGGCGCTGCTGGGCGAGCAGACCCAGTACACCGGCGACGCCCGCAGCGCGACGTACCGCTGGTTCACCGATCCGGCGGCACGTGAGCGGTACGACCCCGAGGAGCACGACGACAACAGCCGTATCAACGCCGCACTGCTGCGCGCGGCCGTCACCCGCGACGGCCCCGGCTCACCCGCGGCGGACCTGACGGACGTCCTGCTGCGCACCAGTGACGAGTTCTCCGGCTTGTGGGAGCGCCACGAGGTGGGCCTGCGGTGGAGCGGGACCAAACGGTTCGTCCATCCCCAGGTCGGCCGACTGGAGCTCTACTGCCAACTCCTGCTCGAGCCCGACCAGGGACAGTCGCTGCTCGTCTTCACCGCCACGCCGGGCACGGAGAGCCACGAGAAGCTCGCCCTGCTCACCGTGCTGGGCACGGACCGATTCGCCGCAGACACAGAAGCACGCCGCAACCCTCCCCTCTGAGTTCCGACGCCGACGTCGGCTCACACAGATGCGGCGGGCGCCGGCTCGCACGGACGCGACCGACGCCGGCTCGCAGGTATGCGGTCAGAACCAGTGGAGGCAGTGCGGGGGGCGGTCGGCGCGGAAGAGGGCGTCGGCCAGGGCGGCCGCGCCGGGACGGTGGGCCCGGATGTGTCCGGCCCTCACGAGGGTGCTCGGGGCGGTGCCGCCGAGGTAGATCGCACCGAGGTCGCTGACGTCCAGGGACAGGTCCGGCTCGCGGTCCGTCGGAACGCAGTCCGCCTTGCCGTCCCGGATGGTCAGCACGTACCGCTCCCGCTCGCCGAGGAACGGGTCGTCGACGTCGAGAACGAGTTCACCGTCCGTGAACCAGCCGCGTGTCGTCAGCGCACGCGGGACGTCCAGAATCCGTACCCAGAGCCAGTCGGTGTCGTGGCTCACCTCGCCGGCGCGGAAGTCCTCGAGCTGCCAGCGCAACGGATGCTCGGGCGGGAGGTGCTTGAACACGATCTGAGCCACCAGGTCGTGCCCGAGGAGGAAGCGGGCCAGAGCCGTGAAGGCGGCGTCGTCGGTGGCGATGGTCTCGTCGACCGTCAACGTGTCGGCTTCACCGATCGAGTAGCTGGCGTATCCGACCGGGACGCCGTCGCCGTCACGGTGGATGGCGATGTACCGCGGTGCCGGAGAGATCGGCGACTGACCCGCGCCTGAGGCCCACCAGCGGGTCGGCCGGGACAACGCACCGGGCTGTGCGCGACGGTAGCGGTCGTAGACCTCTTCCAGGATCGGACCGCATTCGGACCGCCGCACCACCTCGATGGCGCCCGGCGATGTGGCGTCGGCCGTTGCGCGCGCCCGGGGTTCGGCAAGAGCGCTCTTGTGGCGCGGTACGGTCAACCGCCGTGTGTAGGTGGCGGGTCCGTAGCCGAACCTGCGGTAGATCCCGGCCTCGGAGGCCAGCAGCACGGAGAGGAACTCCCCGCGCGCCCGCAGCTCGGTGAGCTGTTGCCGCATCATCGCGCTCAGCAGACCCTGCCGTCGGTGCGAGGGCACCACACCCACGGCGGTGACCCCGGCAGCCGGGGCGAGGATCTCGCCGGGCAGCGTGAGCTCGAAGGAGTAGGCGGCCGCGGTGCCGACAGGCCGACCGTCCGCCGCCGTCGCCAGCAGGCCGCGGTCCATTTCGAGCGCCGCCCACCAGACTCCGCCGCCGTCGGTGGGGGTCGCCGGGAAGCGCCCGAACGCGGCATGGAGTGTGTCGACGAAGACGTCGAGGTCCTGGTCGGTCGTGGGACGGATCTCCATGACTACAGCTGCCTCCCCGGCATACAGACACCACCGGTCGTCGTGTCCCGCAACAGTGCAGCGGTGTACACCGCTCAGGTCAATCGTATGGCGGTCGCCCACGGTGCCCTTCACCGCCGGTCGGAGAACCCATGGCCGGCCTGGGGAGGCGGTTTCCCCCGGTGCCTGGGGCCGAACCAGGGGAACCTGAGCCGGCCGTTCCCCGACCGCTGCCACTCCCCCGCGTCGGACGTCAGCGGCGCGCCAGCGCCAGGACACTCAGCCCGAACATCAGCACCCCCAGCGGGAGATGGACCGACGGGACGTGGGCGATACCGAGAACCACCTGGATCGAGGCGAGGGCGAGGAAGCCGGATGCCTGCCATACGTGCCGGGGTGAGCCTCCGCCCGGCTTCCACGCCAGCACCGCCGCGAGCACGTACAGCATCGACGCCCCGTACATCACGCGGGCTCCGACACTGTGCAGCGTCGCTCCGTAGGACGCGGTCAGCAGGAGTCCCGCGGAGATCGCCTGGAGGAAGATGGTCAGGGTCTGCAGAGTGATCGCGAGCTGAAGAAACGAGAAGCGGTGCTGTGTCGTCGCCTCGGTGGCCATGCCGGTCCCCTTTCCGCCCTGGGGGCGGTCGATCGATAAGGTCTCACCAGCCCGACGACGCGGGACCGCGAAAGGTAAGGCCGGGGGGCGGTCAGAGGATGGGGACGGCTGGGGCGAGCACCGCGGGGACAGCGGGTGAGCGACGCCAACTGATGAACATCGCCTACCGGTTGCTCGGTTCGGTCGCCGAATCGGAGGACGCGGTGCAGGAGGCCTACGCGCGCTGGTACGCACTGCCGCGAAGCCGGCGGGAAGAGATCGTCTCGCCCGGCGCCTGGCTGACGACGGTGACCGGTCGCGTCTGCCTGGACGTGCTCGGCTCGGCGCGGGCGCGGCGGGAACGCTACGTCGGCGCGTGGTTGCCCGATCCGCTGCCCGACCGTGCCGAGTGGGGCCACGTCCAGGGGGTCGATCCCGCCGACCGGATCGTCCTGGACGAGTCGGTGACCATGGCCTTCCTCGTGGTCCTGGAGTCGATGACACCGGCCGAGCGGGTCGCGTTCGTCCTGCATGACGTCTTCCGGTACCCCTTCGCGGAGATCGGCGGGGTCCTCGACCGGACGCCCGCGGCGTGCAAGCAGCTCGCGGCCTCGGCCCGCCGACGTGCGCGCGACGCGCGCGCCTCGGTGACGGCCGCCGTGCAGGCGGACGCGGTGCGCCGGGTCAAGGAGGCGTGGGAGACGAAGGACATCGCGGCCCTCGTCGAACTGCTCGACCCTGCCGCTGTGATGACCGCCGACGGTGGCGGCCTGGTCGGCACCGTCCTGCGTCCGATCGAAGGCGGCGCGCGCATCGCCCACTACATGGTCGCCATCGCCGACAAGGCTCCGGGGCTCGAACTGCTGGAGCGGTCGGTCAACGGGCGGCCGGGGCTGGTGGCCCGGAGTGCGGGCACTGTGATGACCGTGGCCTCGTTCGACGTGACCGAGGGGCGTGTGACTCGGATCTGGGCGGTGCGCAACCCCGAGAAGCTGCGGCCGTGGGTGCTGGACAACAGGCCCTGAGGCTCCGGGACTTCACCTCGGGATCCCGTCACGGGCGTGCGATAGGTTGCCGGCCATGACTGGACTCGGACCCGTGACCTGGCTGGCTGCCCCGATGAAGACCGAACGGCTCGTGCTCCGCGAGCCCGAGGCCAGCGACCGCCCGACGTTCATCGAGTTGTACGCATCGCCGGAGGTGGGCACCTACATCGGCGGCGCTCGACCGCGTGATGAGCTCGAACGCGAGGTGCCTCGTCTCCCCCGGCGGCGCCCTGGTCTCTTCGTGGTTGAACTCGACGGAGCGATGATCGGCATGATCACGCTCGACCGGCGTGATGCGGAGCGTCCGGGGCATGTCCGCTCGCATGCCGGGGTGGCCGAACTCGGTTACCTGTTCTTGCCGCAGGCGTGGGGACACGGGTACGGCGCCGAGGCGTGCACAGCGGCACTCGACTGGTTCACCGACACGTTTCCCGGCGAACCGGTGGTGCTCACCACCCAGACCGCCAACGTCAGTTCCATGCGTCTCGCGGCGAAGCTGGGGTTCACCGAGGTGGAGCGTTTCGAGGAGTACGGCGCCGAGCAGTGGTTCGGCGTGCGGTCTCCGGTCCCGCGATCCGGCTGAGCGGAACGGCAGTTGCTCTCCCGTGGAGCAGGGGACACGGAACAGCGAGAAGGCCCGCCGGACGCAACCGGCGGGCCTTCGCTGGGACTTCGGATACTGCAGCGACTCAGACGGCCGGCGCGTACTTCGGGTTGGGGCCGTACTCGTTCGGCTGCTGCTTGCCCTCGCTGGCGAGGAACACGATGAGGATGATCGTGCCGACGATCGGGATGAGGGCGATGAAGATCCACCAGCCCGAACGGTCCGTGTCGTGCAGGCGGCGGACTGCCACGCCAAGCCCGGGAAGCAGGACCGCGAGCGAGTAGATCAAGCTCAGGATGCTCGTGCCGATGATCTTGCCCACGACCGCCAGAACGATCGCGATGATCAGGTTGAACAGGAAGAACATCCAGTATTCCTGTCGCCGAGCGCGACCGTTGAACACGGCGTACTTCTTCAGGACGTCTACGTACCAGTTCATTTCTCGTCCCCCAGGGAATCAAGGTTAGTGCTGACGTACATCGAATCAGCCACGCTGACCGGAAGCCATGATCTTGGCGTGCGCGGTTCAAGCCGTTACCGTGCTGCGGCCGTTCAGTGATCGATCCGGGCTGAACCGCCGCGTCCGGGCGACGTCGGTTGACTCAGCGCGTCCGGCCCCGGTGCCAAATCGTCGCGGAACGAAAACGATTGGCTGTCCGCCGTTGCCACCGACCGGATCTTTGCCAAGGTGTCTGCGGCATCACCTGATGAACAGTGGGCATCAGACCGTCTGCACGTCACCTCTGCCTGAAGGAACTCGCTCGTGCCCGAATACCCCACCACGACGTGGATCTACTCCGTTGCCGTCTGCCGGGGCCCCGACCAGCACGATCGGTGCACCAGTTGGCACATCGTCAGCGAGCACGTCGACGGCCGCGACGACGCCCTGCGCTCCGCGGTCACGCACGCGCACGCCCGGGTCACGCGCCACGCCCAGGGTTATCCGCAGGCGGCTTGCCTGGCCTTCGAGCACCAGGAGGGCGGCGGCCCCTGCGCCGTATGCGTCAACGGGCGTGGGCCGTGCGCTGAGACGCCCGGTGGACCGCTGTTCCTGTGCGCCGACTGCACCACGGTTCTGGACCGGGCGCTGGGCCGCGACATGGCCCAACTCGGCCTCGCCTCTCCCCTGACCGACAGCGCCGTCGTCTTCGCGTAGCGGCACCAGAACCGCGCCTCGCTCCAGACTGCGCCCTACCGGGGACCCGCCGGTGAGGGGGCATCCGATGCGGCCGAGGCCGGACGAAAGCGATTCGATAGGCTGCGCCGAACTAGGGGGTTCTGAATGTCGGCCAACTGGCTGTTGCTGATTCCCGTCGCCGCTCTCGTGGCGATCGCGCTCGGTTCCTACGCGGTGCTGAGGCTCCAGAGGGCTTCCCTCCGGCTGGCTGAACCCCGATCGGCGAAGCCATCGGCCGGTGTGACCGCGGCAGGCTTCCAGCAGTCACCGCAGGAATCGCGAGAGGACTTCGCCCGAAGGCACCGGCAGCGCCCCGGCGTGGTCGCCGACGGCGCGACACTGGTCGACCTCTACGACCGTATCCGGGCCCTCGAAGAACGCGTCACGGCAGCCGAACAGCGCGCCGCGGCACCGGAGCGGGACTAGGGACGGGACCGTCTCGGCGGGCAGTGCCCCACTTCACCGTGCCGATCCCTGGAAGCCGTGCGGCACTACCCGGATCGCTACCGCACGTGGCCGTACCACCGTCGGTGCACCGTCGGTTCGACGCACAGTACGGCGGCGCCCGCGATCATGCCGATCAGGAGGGCGGGCCAGCCGCCCCTGTTGAGGATCGCGCCGACGCAGGCTGCTGCGATGGCGAGCGGGCGCAGCAGGGTCAGGGGGCCGAGGCCGATGACCATCGCGAGGGTGCTGGCGCGGAACGGCAGGGCGAAGTAGGCGGCGAGCGAGAGCAGTACGGCGGTGGCGTACACCGTGAGAGGGATCAGGTAGCCGAGACCCCCCGCTGTGAGCGCGGCGTAGGTGTCCCGTTGGTCAGGGGCGGTCAGCAGCACGAGGGTGCCCACCAGGGCGGGGACGAGCAGCAGTACGGCACCAACGGCCAGTCCCCGTAGGGCGGCTCGGGCGTTGGCCCGGTTCTTCCGGATGCGGGCGTCGCTGCCGGCGTAGGCGCGGAAGCCGCTGAAGGTGGCGTCGACCAGCCCGAGCAGCGCCAGCGGTACGGCGGGCGTCATCGAGTCGCCCCGGTGAGGTGCTCGGGGCCGACGAGGCGGCGTGCGTCCCGCTTGAGCGCTCGGCGAAGGGGTGCTTCCAGGTGCGGGCGCACTCCGATGACCGGGCGCAGTGTCGTGCAGAACGGGTTGGCCATGGTGCGCGGCTCGTAGAGGAGCGCGCGGATGCCCGATTGCGCGGCGGCGCGCAGCAGGGTCTCGTCGGTGTGGGCGCGCAGTGCGGAGGCGACGCCGTCGTGACGGCCGAGCCGGTTGCGCATGCGGGCGCGATGGAAGATCCAGGCACCGAGCGGCGCGTAGGGGGTCGGGGCGATGTCGAAGTGGCAGAAGGCGTACGCCGGTGACGCTGCCTGCGCCTGGAAGAACTCGGTGAGAGCGGAACCACGGAAGTGGTGCAGCACTCCGGTGGAGACGTAGACGGTGGCGGCCTCGGGCAGGTCGAAGGCGTTGCCGTGGACGAAGGTGCAGTTGAGCCCTTCCGCGCGGGCCAGGCGCTCCGCTTCACCGACGAGAGCCGCGTTGAGGTCGACGCCGACCAGCTCGACGTCCGCACCGAGGGCGTTGGTCGTCGCCAGCCGGCGAACCAGGTAACCCAGGCCGCAGCCGACGTCGACCAGTCGGTACGGGCCGGGCTCTCCGGTGGTCGATCGGATCGCGGTGAAGAGCGGTCCGAGCAGGTCGACGAGGCGTTCACCGATCCGGAGTTCCTCGCTCAGACGCTGGAGTTCGGTGTGCACGCTGATGAGCAGGCGGTCCACGGCGTGCGGGTCGAGTACGTCGTCCTGGTCCGCGGGCAGGCGCGCGACGATCCGCACCGCGCGCTCGTCGCCGCTCTCGCGGAGCTGTTCGATCACCTCGGCGCGCCGGACCGGGAGTCGGCGACCACTGTGGGGGTCGACCTCGGTGATCAGGTCGGATATCTCGAGCTGGGGCACGAGCGAGAAGCCTACGTCCTCCTCTGTGGAGCGGGGCGGGTCGGCGTCCCGCTACCCCGCGGTGCACGCGGCGTCCCACGTTTCCCGGTCCTCTCGGCGGGAGCGCCGCGAGCAAACCCGCACTGGCAGCTTCGACCGGAGCCGGTCGACGGACGGCTGAACGAGTGAGGCTTCCGTGGGTGCGGGGACGCGCGCGTGGCCTGCTTGACCGGCACGGCGGCCCCCTGCACAGTCGGGATGCGGCGCAGCTACCGCGCCGCCCGACCCCTCCGACCGGCCTGCCCGCCCACGTCGGGAGGCGGCCCCCATATCCAGGAGCGATTGATCCGATGGTCCTCGACCTGCTCCTGATCGGTTCGGCCATCAGCCTGGGGCCCCTGCACAACAGTGCCTTCATTCTGCTGCTGTCCTCGCGGCGCGGCGCTCGCCAGGGCCTGGCGTTCCTGCTGTCGTGGCTGGCCAACCTGATTGCTGTGATCGCCTGCGTGGTGCTGCTGACCGGCGGTCAGCCACCGGCACGTCACAGCGCGCCCTCGACCGTCGCGGTCGCCGCGAAACTCGCCATCGGTGTGGCACTGGTCCTCTACGGCGGGCACAGACGCCGTAGACCGCCGCGCCCGCACGGACCGCCCCGCTGGGCCGCTCGCATCGACGACGCCTCCCCGGTCACAGCGGCCGGTCTTGCCTGGGTGCTGCAACCCTGGGCCCTGGTCGGCGCCGGCGCCGCCACCGCTGTCGACGCCGACCTCTCCACGCTCGCCGACTGGCTCGCACTGACCGGCTACTGCCTGCTGGCCACGCTCAGCCTCATCGTCATGGAGATGTACACGGTCTGGGCGCCCACGGCCGCGAACGCCCGGTTGAGCGCCCTGCGCGGTTGGCTGGAGCACCATCAGGAGCAGTTGATCGTCACGCTGTCGCTTCTCCTGGGCCTGTGGCTGATGGCCCGGAGCATCTACGACCTCGTCGTCTGACCGCCACGGCCGCAGCGCTACGTCAGGGCCGGCCGGCAGCGGCCGTCGACCCGTCACTTCACACGGTCGACGAGTCGCACGGCGTCGTGCGGGATATTGACGGCTTCGCGGGGCGTGGCTACGTTCGGGAGCGCTCTCAGTCAACTCACATCGCATACAGCGCTGTAGCGGAGTTACGGAGTATCCCCCCATGAAATGCACCAAGGCATTCGTCGCCACGCTCCTTGTCTCGATGACAACGTTATCGGGAGGAGTGGCCCTCGATCTGACGGCGGTCGGGACCGCAGCCGCTGCGACAGCGGTGTGCAACAAGTTCTGCGACGCCCGGGATCCGAGCCTGAGCAGCCAGGACCGGCAGCCGGTCACGGTCACCCTCCAGTCCCGCTCGATCACCCTCCATTTCGACGACACCGACGCGATGGGCTGGGCGTCCCTCACGAAGGGAGCGGCGGGTGACGAGGTCTGGCTCGACCGCTCGATGGACGGCGGCCGGACGTGGGCGAGTGGCAGCAAGCTCGGCGACACCAGCGTTCCGAGCGGCAACACCGGCTGGCGCACGCTGATGTACAACGTCGACGACTGGAACACCCAGGGGGTGGGTGCTCTGCGGGCCTGCGGACAGGTGGCCGGGAGTATCGCCTGTACGGGCTGGGCGCGGACGACCTGGAACGCCGGCGACCGGCGGACGGCCGCGGCCACCGCCCTGATGATGGCGTTCGACCGCACCTCCAAACTCTTCGGCGGGAACGGCTGGTGGACCAGCGCCAACGCGTTGACGGCGATCATCGACAACGCACGGGTCAGCGGCATGGGTAGTTACCAGTACGCGATCGCCGACACGTACAACAAGAACATCAACGCCCAGGGTGGCAACTTCACCAACGAGTACCTGGACGACACCGGTTGGTGGGGTCTGGCGTGGGTGGACGCGTACGACATGACGGGCGACAGCCGCTATCTCGCCACCGCCCGAGCGGACGCCGACCACATGTACGCGAACTGGAACTCCACCTGCGGCGGCGGTGTGCGCTGGAACACGAACGGCAACTACAAGAACGCGATCACCAACGAGCTCTTCCTGTCGCTCACATCGGCGCTGCACAACCGGATCGCCGGTGACACCTCGTACCTGAAGAAGGCCAAGGACGAGTGGGCGTGGTTCCAGAAGAGCGGCATGATCAACGGCGACCACATGATCAACGACGGGCTGGGCGACTCCTGCGCCAACAACGGCCAGACCGCCTGGACATACAACCAGGGCGTCGTGCTCGGCGGCCTGACCGAGCTCTACAAGGCGACCGGTGACACGAGCCTGCTCGACTCGGCCCGGACTCTGGCCAACGCCTCCACCGTCAGGCTCCAGTCGGCCGGCGTGCTGCGTGAACCGGGCGAGGGCGACACCTGCACGGGCGACGGCCCGACCTTCAAGGGCGCGTACGTCCGCGGCCTGGGCAGGCTCAACAACCAGCTGAGCGACCACCCGTACGCGTCGACACTGACCAGTTGGGCGAACTCCGCCTACACCAAGGATCGCAACGCCCTCGACCAGTACGGTCCGCACTGGGCGGGTGGCAGCGGCACCAGCGACTACGGCTGTCAGGGGAGCGTGCTCGATCTGCTCAACGCCGCCGGATGATCGTCGGCATCAGTCGTCGCATCGGGAGATGGTGCGCACGATGCGCAACATCTCCTCGTTGAGCAGCTGTTCGTTCGCGGTGGCGAGCGTTTCGTCGGGCAGCAGATGGCGCAGGATCACGACGCCGATGAAGAGCGAGAGGACGAGCTCGGAACTGAGGTCGGCCGCGTCCTCGGACGTCTCGGCCCGGTCGGCCCGCAGGGCCCTGCTCAACCGGCCGACCGCCATCAGCAGGCCCTCGCGTCGAAGGCGCTCGGCGACCGGGTCGGGGCCGGCGTTGCGCAGCATCAGCATGATCGGGTGTTCGCCGCCGTACTCCGACCAGTCCTGTTCGTTCAGGCCGGCGAGCATGGAGGCGAACACCTCGGACGCGGACTCCTCGACCGGCCTGCCGTCTTCGTCGGAACCGTTGAACAGCGAGTTCGATTCGTCGAGCACCGCGGCGAAGAGTCCGTCCTTGGACCCGAAGTAGCGGTTGATCAGGGCGACGTTGACGTGCGCGTCCGCGGCGATGGCACGCATCGTCGTGCGTTCGTATCCCATGAGCGTGAAGCGCCGACGAGCCGCACGCAGCAGGTCGGCCCGCGTCCTGGTGGCATCGCGGGGCCGGGAGGCGGGAACGGCGGCGTCGGCATCCATGGCTCCATCCTCCTATACCCGGGCATGTAAACAACTGTTTGCATGCCCGGTCGGACCACCGCTAGGCTGATGTAAACACACGTTGACTTAGGGGTCCGGATGGAACGTGACGCGATGACCGACGAGTCGGTCGCGGAGAAGACGTCACCCGTACGCGCATACCTGGAGATCGGGGCTGTCGGTCTGGGCGCTCTCATGGCGTCGCTCACGCAGACGCTCGTCATTCCCGTACTCCCGGTGATCTCCCAGGACATCGGGGCGTCCACGACCCAGACGCAGTGGCTGCTCACGTCGACGCTTCTGGTCGCGGCGGTGTCCGTGCCCGTGATCGGCCGGTTCGCCGACATGGTCGGACGCCGTCTGATGCTGGTCTTCAGCCTGGGCGCCCTGGCCCTCGGGTCGCTCATCGACGCCCTGACCACCGACACCACGATCATGATCGTCGGGCGGGCCCTCACCGGACTGTCCGCAGCGTCGATCCCGTTGGGCATCAGCCTGCTGGCCGCCGTCCTCCCCGTCGACCGGCGGTCGTCCGCTACGGCGCTCATCAGCGCCATGCTCGGCATCGGCAGCGCACTGGGTCTCCCGCTCGCGGGCCTGCTCGCCGACAACGTGGACTACCACGCCCTGTTCTGGATCGGGGCGGTCGGCGCGGTGCTGAGTCTCCTCGCGATCCTGGCGCTGGTGGGCGAACCCCGGCACACGGGCACCCGTACCGTCGATCTGCCCGGGATCGCGCTCCTCACCTCCGGGCTCGTGTGCCTTGTTCTCCCGTTGTCGCAGGGCGGCACCTGGGGCTGGGGCTCCCTGCGCACGATCGGCCTTCTGGTGGCCGCCGTCGTACTCCTGGCCCTGCTCGTCCGGGTCGAATCGAGGTCGGCCGCACCGGTGGTGAACGTGCGCGCACTGGCCAATCCCCCGATCGCCATGACGAACGTGGCGAGCCTGTTCTTCGGCTTCGCCCTCTTCGCCAGTTTCGTCGGCACGGCCAACTACGTTCAGGCGCCCGCCGCCACCGGGTACGGGTTCGGGTCCTCGGTGCTGACCGCGGGCCTGTGCCTGCTGCCCAGCGGTCTGTTGATGCTGCTGCTCGCCCCGGTCACCGCGAAACTCAGCACCCTGTGGGGAGCGGGCAGAGTGCTGTTCCTGGCCGGCCTCGTCGTCGCCGCCGGACTCGTCGCGAGGATCATCTTCGTGGACAGCCTGTGGCAGATCGTCGTCGGAACGGCGATCATCGGCGCCGGATCGGGGATCGGCTACGCGACGCTGCCGACACTGATCAACACCTACACCCCGGCGACCGACCTCGCGGCCGCCAACGGCATCAACGCCCTCGCGCGATCGCTCGGGAGCACCCTCGCCAGCGCTGTCGGCGGGAGCATCCTGGCCTCGATGACCATGGCTCTCGGCGGCTTCGAGATCCCGTCGCTCAAGGCGTACCGCGTGCTGTTCGTCATCTGCGCGGTGGCCGCGGTGGCCGCGGCGCTGCTCGGCCTCATCGCGTCCCGCACCAGAGTTCCGCAGCAGCACACCCAGCCTGTCGTGGAAACCGTCTGACCCGCCCGGTCCGGCGCAGCCCCGACACGCGGGCCGCGCCGGACCGGGAACGAGGCGGAAGATCTCCTCGTCGGGCGCATCCAGCCGAAGTCCCCGTCCGGTCCGACGACGTAGACGTCGTAGGGGACGCCCCTCGACTAGGTCACGCTGCGCATCAGAAGTTCCCCTCGGTCGCGGCGTCGACCCTGCGACCGCCGGACGCCGCAGAACCTGACCCCGGCGCACGGAACCCCGTCAGCCGTACATCGCCAGTCGGTAGAAGTCCGCGAGCGCGGCGTCGATGGGATGCGGCTGTGGCCTGCCCGCGGCGTCGAGCCTGTTCCACCGCTGCATGGTGACCGCGACGCTCATCTGCCGCTTGCCGTCCGCGCGGGACATGGAGAGTGCTCCGGCGCCCCAGACCGTGCCCCCGTGGCCCCAGAAGGCGCTGTGGCCGGGGGCGTTCATCGGGTGCAGGCCGAGACCGTAGTCGATCACCTTTCCCTCCTGGGAGACGACGGGGACGGTGCGCTGCATCTCCGCAAGCGACGCCGGACCGACGATCTCGCCGGCGAGCAGCTTGCGGAAGAAGAGGTTGAGGTCCGTGACCGTGGATATGAGCGCGGCTGCCGGTCCCACCCAGGACATGTCGTACACGCTGAAGTCGCGCGGCGGATCGATCATGCCGAACCAGGCCTCGTAGATCTTCGCGTGCGACCCACTGACGTACGGGTCGACGGGCAGTTCGGTGTGGCGGAGTCCGGCGCGCTCGATGACGTTCCGGGTGATGTACTGCGCGGCCGGTGTCCCGGTCACGTGATGCAGGAGTTCGCCGAGGAGCAGGTAGTTGGTGTTGGAGTACACCCCCGGCGTACCACCGGGTGGGCCGACGGCCGGTGCGGTGACCCCCATCTCGATCAGTTCGGTGGGGTCGAACCGTGTGAACCGGTTGTCGTCCAGGCTCTGGGGCCCGGTGTCCGCGAGATCCGGGAACGCCTTGAGGGAGGGATAGGCGTACGGGAGGTATTCGGCGAGGCCGCTGGTGTGGTTGATCAGCATCCTGACCGTGATCGCGTCGCCGCGCGCTCCGGGGACCAGCTCGGGCAGGTACTCGCCGATCGGCGCGTCGAGGCCGATCCGCCGGCTCTCGACCTGCTGCATCACCGCGGCGGCGGTGAACGTCTTGGTGACGCTGCCGACGCGGTGGCGCATGTCGGCGGTGACAGGGCGGCCGGTCGCGGTGTCGGCGACACCGGCGGCGCCGTGCCAGGCCTCGTCGCCGTCACGGACTTCGGCGAAGACACCGGGCATTCCGGCGCGGTGCACGTTCTCGATGGCGGCGTTCAGTTCCGCGGGATCCAGTGAGTTCCTCACGACATGCGTCCTTTCGTCCTCGCCGGGTGAGCTCCGCTTCGGTCGCCCGCCCCGGGTGACCGGGCATGAGCGGCACGCCGGGCCCTCACGTATCGAGCCGCTCGGCACGCCGTGCACCCATTATGCACGCGGTGCGTGCAACACCAAGTGCATAGGTTAGGCTGTGACCCGGCGAGAGGAGCGGAAATGGCAGGTCGAAGGCGCTGGACGACCGAGGAGATCCTCGATGCGGCCGCGGACCTGCTGCGCACGAGCGACGCCGAGTCGTTCAGCGTGCGCAAGCTCGCCGCAGCTCTCGGCACGGACTCGTCGAGCCTCTACCGGCACTTCCGCAGCAAGACGGAACTGCTGCGCGCGGTCGCCGACCGAATCCTCCTGGCGGCCGTGGACGGCTACTCGCCCGAGGGTGACTGGAAGCAGCGCATCACCGCGCTGGCCCTGCGCGTGCGAGAGGCCTTCGGTCAGCAGCCCCAGCTCGCGGCGGTCTGGGGACGCTACGCGTCGAGCGGCGCCGGCTCCCGGCTGATCATGGAAGAAGTGCTGGAGGCCCTGCGGGCGTCGGGACTGCCCGACGAGAAGATCCCTGCGCACTACCACCGCATCGCGGTCCTCCTCACCTCGTTGATCACCTCCGAGGCGGGGTTCAGCACCATCAGCCCCGAGGAGTACGAACAGGGCATGGAGCTGTTCCGGGTCGCGGTGCTGGGCGCCGACCCCGAACGCTTCCCCGCTCTGGCCCACTTCGCCCGCGACGTCCGCCCGCTGGGAGTGGACCGAGGCACCGCGTTCGAAGAGATCCTGGCCGCCCACCTCGCCCACGTCGAGGCCTCGATCTGATCCGCCGGCGCGCGCACTGCTGCGCGACCGGCGCTCGTCGTGCCGATCAAGTTCTCCGCGGGAAGCGCTACTTCGCCGGCATCGAGGGTGACCCCGACTCAACGCGCCCGGTGACTCCACGAATCCGGCCGCGGCGAACCGGGCCGCCGTGTGCGGCGAGGCAACAACGCGGCTCGGCAGGCTGCGCCGTGGCCCGGTCCCGCGGTCAGCGTTCGTAGACGCCGGTCAGCCGGCCTCGTGCGAGGACGGGTGCGATGACGGCGGGCAGGAGGGTGCGGGGTCGCACCCGGTCCACCGGCGTGCTGCCGGACCCGTTGTCCACGGAGGCCGCGAGGGCGAAGAGCTGGAAGGTGTAGTGGTGCGGGCCGTGGCCTTTGACGGGCGCGGGGCCGTGGTAGCCCCGCCCGATGGTGGACTTCAGCAGTCGCACTCCGGGGGCCGGTTCCCGTGCGTCGAGTGCACCGGCTTCCAGGTGCCCGGATGCGGGGTCCACGAGCGCGAGACAGTGCACGGCCGGCTTTCCGACCGGGACGTCGATGTCTTCGACGACCAGGAGGAGTTGCTCCGTCCCGGCCGGCGGCGGGGTCCAGCTGAGGTGGGGTGACAGGTTGTCGCCGCCGGCGTACTTCTCGGCGTGGGCGAGCGGCATCGCCTCACCGTCGCCGAACTGGCGGCTGGCGAGGGTGAGGACCTCAGGGCCTTGAAGGTTGGGCAGATTCCACGCGGTGTGGGTCTCGCCTGCCCTGCGGTTGATCAGGAGTCGGCCGAGCAGGCTCATCGCGCCGCCTCGACCATCGTGACGACCTCCGCGGTGGTGGCGGTTTCTCCGAGCTTGGGGAAGACGCGTTCGACGCTGTGGCGGTGAGCGTCCGCGGCGGGGTCGCTCATGGCGTCGGTGGCCAGGACGACGTGGTAGCCATGGTCGGAGGCCGAGCGGGCCGTCGACTCGACGCCGGAACTGGTCGAGATGCCCGCGAGCACCACCTGGGTGACGCCCAGGTCCCGTAGCAGGGTGTCGAGGCCGGTGTCGTGGAACGCGCTGCGCCGCCGCTTGGTGATCAGGTGGTCGGTCGCACGGATGTCGAGTTCGTCGATGAGGTCCGCCCAGCCGGCCGGTAGCGCGACGTCGCTCGCGGATCCGCCGGTGTCGGTGCGTCCTGGCGCGCGGCCGGTGACGTTGACCAGAACCACGGGGAGGTCGTGCTTTCGGAACGCGTCGGCCAGGCGGGTGGCCCGGGCCACGGCTGCGGTGGCCGCGGGGGCGGCGTGGGCCGAGACGATCCCCTTCTGCAGGTCGATCACGACCAGTGCGGCCGTGGGGTCGAGGGTTGTCAGTGCCATCGGTCTTCTCTCCTGCGGAGGTCGGCTGGTGGGTTGCTGGGACGGGCAGTTGGCCGGCCTCAGCTGCTGGTGGACCTGTCGGATCGACGAGGTGTGGCGTCGCCTGTGGTGGCCGTGGGCACCGTGCGGGTCCCGGCGGTGGAGCTGGTCCCGCGGAGCAGGGAGGCGATCGCGGCGAGGAGGGCGAGGATGGCGCCGAAGGCGAAGACGATGACCAGACCCGAGTGGAAGGGCCCGGCTATCAGACTGGGAAAGAACTCGCGCCCGGTCAGAGCCTGTTGTTGCGTCGCGGTCAGATGGGTCAGGGCGCCGGTGGGCTGGAGAAGGTGCTGGATCGGGTTGACGCCCAGTTGCGCGGCGAACAGGGACGCGACCGGGGGTAGGTGGCCGATCTGGGTGGCCACGTGAGCGGATACGCCCTGTTGCCGGAGTCCGGTGGTGAGGGTGTGCGGGAGGCTGCCGGCCAGTCCGGCGATCATCAGGGAGAAGAAGACGCCGATGGAGACGGCGGTTCCGGAGTTCTGGAAGGTGGCGCGCATGCCCGAGGCGACTCCACGCAGTTGGGCGGGGACGCTGCCCATGATCGAGGAGGAGTTGGGTGAGGCGAACATGCCGCTGGCGATCCCGTTGAGCGCGATCAGCACGGCGAAGGTCCAGTAGCTGAAGTCGATCGGCAGGACCATCAGTCCGAGGAAGCTCGCCCCGAACAGCAGCGCGCCGCCGGTGGCCAGCCCCCGGGAACCGAGCCGGTCGGAGAGGTAGCCGGAGACCGGCCCGGCGGCGAGGAACCCGGCGGTGAGCGGGAGCATGAAGATGCCGGCCCACAGCGGAGTGTCGGCGTAGTCGTAGCCGTGCAGCGGGAGCCAGATGCCCTGCAGCCAGATGATCAGCACGAACTGCATCCCGCCCCGGCCGATCGAAATGGCCAGACCCGCCAGATTGCCGAAGGTGAAGGCCCGTTGGCGAAAGAGGCTCAGTTGGATCATCGGCACCGAGGTGCGGTTCTCGATCGCGACGAACGCCGCCAGCAGGACCAGCCCGCCGGCGATCAGTAGGTCGACGAGCGGGTTGGTCCAGCCCATGGTGTGGCCGCCGTAAGGCTGCAGGCCGAAGGTGACGGCGATCAGGACCGCGCTCAGCCCCACCGCGAAGGTGATGTTGCCCCACCAGTCGATCCGGCCGCCGCCGCGTTTCCCGGTCTCGCGCAGGGTGCGGTAGGCCCACACCGTGAAGAACACACCGACGGGCACGTTCACCCAGAACACCGCCCGCCAGTCCCAGGTCGCGAGCAGTCCGCCCGCGACCAGGCCGATGAACATGCCGGCCAGGGCGGCCACCTGGTTGATGCCCAGGGCGAAGCCGCGCTGTTCCTCCGGGAAGGCGTCGGTGAGGATCGCGGCGGAGTTCGCGGTCAGCATCGAGCCGCCGACGGCCTGCAGCACCCGCCAGGCGATCAGCCACATCGCGCCGTGGCCCCCGTCGAAGGGGTCGAAGGACAGCAGGATCGAGGCGAAGGTGAAGACGGCGAACCCGGCGTTGTAGATGCGGACGCGACCGTACATGTCTCCCAGGCGGCCGACGGTGACCACGAGGACGGCCTGGACCAGCCGGTATCCCATGATCATCCACAGCAGATAGGCGATGTTGCCCGGGGCCAGCGGGTCCAGGTGCACGCCGCGGAAGATCGCCGGGAGGGCGATCAGCACGATGGAGCCGTCCAGCGCCGACATGAAGACGGCGGCGGTCGTGTTGGACAGGGCCGTCCACTTGTACCGGTCCCCGGGCGGACGGCTCAGGGCGGGTGTCGTGGGGGTAACCGACATCAGGTCGCTTCCTCGATGGTCCGGTGTCGCGATGTCGCGGCGTCGTCAGATGTTCCGCGCCAGTCGCTCCAACAGCGGCGCGGCCGAGGCGAGTTGCTCCAGCTCCGCCGGGGTGAAGGCGCCACTGGTCAGAGCCTGGGCGAGAAGTTCCGTCCGCGCGTTGCGCTTGTCCTTCAGCGCCTGCCGGCCGGCGTCGGTCACCGTCAGCACCACGCGTCTGCCGTCGTCGGGATCCGGGCGGCGTTCGACCAGGCCACGATCTCGCAGGGCGCCGAGCGTCGCCCCCATGGCCTGTGCGGTGATCTGCGCCTCTCGGGCGAGCGCCGAGGAGGTCGTGGGGCCGGAGCGCTCCAGGTGGGACAGGGCACTCCGCTCGGGCATGGTGAGTCCGCCACCGACCGGCACTTGCCGTACCCGCCGCACGAGCAGGCTGAGGCTCGCCAGCAGGACTGAGGCGACCACGTCGGGTTCAGGGTCCAGATCCTCATTCATATACTAAGGCTACCTTATAAACCTGCCTTAGTAGATTCGGCCCGGATCACCGGTCCTGCCGCACCGCCCGGACCGAGTCGGGCTGCCTGCGTGCCAGGTCCGAGCAGGCGGACTGCGATACTCCGGCCATGAATGCCGAGATGCCGCCGAGCCGGACGCGATCGGACGGGGGAGCGCCTCCGCAGACCGCGTCGGCGCGTGGAGCGAGCTGGACGCTGCGTCCCGCGGTCGTGGCGGACGTCGAGGCGATCGCGGAATTGCGGGCCACGGTGATGCGCCCGGACCTGGAGCGCCTCGGACGCTACGACGAGCACCGGGTGCGACAGCGCCTGCGGGACTCCTTCTCCACGGAGCACACGTCGATCATCACGAGCGACGGCGAAGTCATGGGGTGCGTCACGGTCCGACCGGCCGAGGGTGCTCAGTGGCTGGAGCACTTCTACCTGGCGCCCCGGTATCAGGGCCGAGGGCTTGGATCCGCCGTCCTGCGCACGGTGTTGCGGCGCGCGGAGGCACACGGCACGACCGTGCGCCTGAACGTCCTGCAGGGCAGTGCGGCCCGTCGGCTCTACGAGCGTCACGGATTCGTCGTCGACTCCGAGGATCCGATCGACGTCTTCATGGTGCGCCCGCCGGGCGCGGGGCCCGCCGGGAGAGGCTGACCCCGCGAGCGGCCCGGTCTCGGCACGATCAGCGAGTCCCCTGCGTCATCAGCCAAGGCATGTCAGGCGCGACCAAGGGCGCGCGTGCTCCGGGACGGAAGAGCTGTCGGTCATGGCGGGTGGTGGCGCACATGAGCATGCGTACGCAACTCCGGTCCGCCCGCGAGGGGTTGCTCTCGGACGGACCGGGATCTCCCTGCCGTTCAGTCCGCCACGGTGTCGAACGTTCCGGCCCGGTAGGAGCCGCCCTTCGTCCTGGTGATCACCAGGAGCCGGTTGGCGGCATTGATCATGGCGACCAGGTAGACCAGCGCGGCGATCTGGTCGTCGTCGTAGTGCTTACGGACCAGGGCCCAGGTCTCGTCGGAGACGCCCTGCTGGGCGTCGGCCAGGCGCGTGCCCTCCTCGGCCAGCGCCAGCGCGGCCTGCTCCCCCTCGGTGAACACGGTGGACTCGCGCCACGCGGCGACCAGATTGATCCGGACCGCGGGTTCACCGGCCGCCGCGAGCTCCTTGGTGTGGGCGTCGACGCAGAAGCCGCAGCCGTTGATCTGGCTGGCGCGCAACTCCACGAGTTCGATCAGCGACTTCGGCAGACTCGACTGCACGATCGCCACACTGGTGTTGGCGAACCGCTTGCCGATCCTCGCGCCGAAATCGTTCGCGTTCAGGTCGAAACGGGGTTCCATCATGTGCTCCTCGCTCGCAGTGGTGAGTGGACGAGCACAAGACGGCGCCCCCCGTACCGCCGTAACACGGCTGCGATGTGAGGCGGACCACGTCGATTCGGTGTTACGGACCAGGGGGCTGCGGCGTCGAGGGGATGACAGATCCGAGGGAAGGCAGGAGCACCATGTCCGGAACGGCGCAGCCCGCACCTGACGAAGGCGGCCTCGGCGAGAGCCGCGTCAGCCCGTCGGACCCCGCCACCGATGCGTACGTCGCCCACCGCAGTCTCCTCTTCACGGTCGCTTACGAGATGCTCGGCTCGGCCGCCGACGCGGAGGACGTCCTGCAGGAGACCTGGTTGCGCTGGACCACCGTCGATCTCGACACCGTGCGGGATCGACGCGCCTATCTGGTCCGCATCACCACCCGCCAGGCGCTCGACCGTCTGCGCACGCTTCGTCGCCGCAGGGAGTCCTACGTCGGCCCCTGGCTGCCCGAACCACTGCTCACGTCCCCCGACGTGGCCACCGAGGTCGAACTCGCCGAGCACGTCTCGATGGCCATGCTGCTGGTGCTCGAAGCGCTCACGCCCGTCGAGCGGGCGGTGTTCGTCCTGCGTGAGGTCTTCGCCTTCGACTACGAGGAGATCGCCGACGCGGTCGGCAGGACCCCGGCAGCGGTCCGCCAGCTCGCCTACCGCGCTCGGGCCCATGTCGCGGCACGCCGGCCGCGCGGGGCCGTGTCCGCGGCCGACACCCGCAACGCCCTGACGGCGTTCCAACGAGCCGTCGCCACCGGCGATCTGCAACACCTGCTCGATGTCCTGTCACCGGATGTCGTGTTCCTCGGCGACGGCGGAGGTATCGCGCAGGCCGCGCTGGAGCCCGTCGTCGGTGCGGAGGCGGTCGCAGCGGTCCTCTCGGCGGGACTCGGCAATCTGGCAGCGAGGTCGATGGAGTTGGCGCAGGTCAACGGCTGCCCCGCCCTGCTCCTTCGGCTCGACGGCCAGATCGACACGGTGTTGGCGCTACGGATGGACGACGGCTTCATCACCGGGCTCTACTCGGTGCGCAACCCCGAGAAGCTGTCGCGTCTGCAGCGCGGGACCACGCTGCATCGATGAAGCGTGGCTCCGCTCGATGGTTGTCGCCGCCGGCGGATGGAGAGCCGGGCGATCAGATGGATGCTGCGGGTGGTCCGACAGGCCCCTCGATGCAGGGGAGTTGCACGGAGAACACCGATCCGGTACCGCCCGTGCTGGAGACGGTGACGGTTCCGCCGTGCGCGGTGACGAGTTGCCGGACGATGGCCAGGCCCAGGCCGCTGCCGCCGGTACGCCGACTGCGCGACTTCTCCGCCCGCCAGAAGCGGTCGAAGACATGAGGCAGGTCTTCGGGTTCGATGCCGGCCCCGGTGTCCGACACTTCGAGGACGATTCGATCGTCCTGGCGGCGGGCGCGCAGGGTGATCGCGCCGCCTGCCGGTGTGTGCCGGATCGCGTTGGACATCAGGTTGCCGAGGGTCTGCCGCATCCGGACGGGGTCCGCGTTCAGCCACAGGGCGTCTGCCGCGTCGACGGCAAGGCGGATCTCCGCGTCCTGTGCCCGCACGCGGTGGGCCGCGGCGACCTGTTCGAGCAGTTCGTCGGCGCGTATCTCCTCGCGGTGCAGGCGAAGGGTTCCGGCGTCCGCGGCCGCAAGCTCCTGGAGGTCGTCGATGACGCGCTGGAGGATCACCGCCTCGTCGTGCAGGGAGGCCAGCAGTTCCGGGTCAGGGTCGACGAGACCGTCGCGGGCCACCTCCAGCCAGCCCCGAATGTTGGTGAGCGGGGTGCGCAGTTCGTGGGCGATGTCGCTGACCATCGCCTTGCGCTGTGCCTCCATGCGCTCGCGACGCTCGGCGAGTTCATTGAAAGCGAGGGCCAGCACGCCGGTCTCGTCGTGGGTGGTGACCGGGACACGGACGTGCTGCTCCGGTGGTTGCTGGGCGGCCGCCGTCAGGGCGCGGAGCGGACGGACGAGACGCAGGGCGATCAGCGCGGTGGCGGCCACCGTGAGGGCGAGGACGAGTCCGGTGACCCCGGCCACCTTCACCTTGTTCGCGGTGGACATGTTGAAGCGCGGGGTGGCACTGTCACCGGTGCCGAGGAAGAGCTCCGCGGCTGGGGCCACGTAGGGGGCGAGCTGTTGCCGGCGCCCACTGTCGATGCAGGCCTTCGCCGTGCGGGCTTGGGCACCCTGCTGTTCGACCGATCTTTTGCCCATGAAGTAGGGCTCCGCGGCGGATCCGGTCGTGGCGTCGACGGTCAGGGCCACGGGGTAGTCGATGTGGACGTCGTGCCGGTCCAGGCATGACCGGGTCAGTCGGGAGAGGGAGTCCAGGGCCTTCTGCTCGGTCCGGGTGGGGGTGTTGAGTTTCCCGTCGGCGCACTCTTCGGGCACGTAGCCGGGATCCGCCCGCGGGTCGACGTTCGTGAGGTACGACCGGCCGCTCGGCAGCCGCTCCATCCGGGTGCGAACACCGTTGCGGGCGAAGCACTGTTGGCGAACGGTGGCCAGCTTCGCGACCTTCAGGCGTTCGGCCGTGGGCAGCCGGTACGGTCCCACGGCGCGCGGATCGATACCGGCGAGCTGCGCCCCGGGTTCGGTGTCGGTGTCGGTGCGCAGCGGATCGACGGTGGCCGCGGCTTTGAGGGGCAGGGAGAACCTGTGGTCCGCGGAGTCCGCGATGGGGACGCGGCCGGTTGTGGTCAGCGCGATGCGGCGGCCGGTCCGGTGGGAGATGGAGCGCAGGGTCCCGGCGACGTGCGTCCAGTCCGGATGGGTGGCCGCGTATCCGCTGAGCTGCCGGAGGATGTCCATGTCGTCGGCGAGCACCTGGCCCTGTTCCTCCTGGATGGCCCGGGTCGTGGTCTGCACGGCGAGCCAGGCTGTCGCCGCCACGGAGCATGCGGCGATGAGCACGGAGGTGATCAGCAGGCGTACGAGAAGGCTTCTGCGCAGCGGCAGGGCACGGCTCACCCGCGGCCTCCGCTGAGTTTGTATCCGACGCCGAACACGGTCAGCAGGCGTACCGGACTGCGCGGATCCGCCTCGATCTTCTTGCGGAGGTTCATGATGTGGACGTCGATGGCGCGTTCGGTCGAGGCCCGGTCGATGCCCCGGGTGTGGTGCAGCAACTGTCGCCGTGAGAAGACCCGTTCGGGTTCGCTCACCATCGCGAGGAGGATCGCGTACTCGCCCGGTGTGCAGTCCACCGGCGCGCCGTCGCAGTGGACGGTGTGCCGCACCGGGTCCATCGCGATCCCCGCGGCGCGCACGGACGGATCACTGTGCTCGTCGGCCGCGAGCCGTCCGCCGCGGCGCAGGACCGTACGGATCCGGGCCATCAGCTCGCGCGGGCTGTACGGCTTGGTGATGTAGTCGTCGGCGCCGAGTTCGAGGCCGAGCAGTATGTCGTCCTCGGTGGAGCGGGCGGTCAGCATCAGGACAGGGATGTCGTCGTCTCTCCGCAGCTGCCTGCAGACCTCGAAGCCGTCGATCACCGGGAGCATCAGGTCGAGGACGACGAGGTCGGGGCGGTGCCGCCGGGCTTCCTGGAGGGCGGCTCCGCCGTCGTGGACGACCGTGGCCGTGTGTCCCTCCCCCAGCAGCGACCGGCGTATCAGTTCGGCCTGCTTCTCGTCGTCCTCCGCGACCAGCACATGTGCGCACACGGCGCCGATGCTATGCGGATCCGGCGGCGAATCGGCCGGCGAGAGGTGCTTCCCACACGCTGACACGTTCCTCACAGCCGTCTGCAGGGCTACTGCGACGGGAGACCGAAGACCCGCCCGTGGGGGGCGCGCCTCCACGCGGAGTGCACGCCGCCCTCGGCTGGTCTCCCCCGGTCGGTGTCAGCGTGCGAGCGAGGCCGCGTCCCCCATGACGACGACCGGGTGCCGGTCGGGATCCAGCGCGCGCATCAGGTGCTTCAGGTCGTCCTCGCGGAGGCTGACACATCCGTGGGTGGGACCGCCGTGGTCGACGTGCAGCCATATGCCGCCGCCCCGGTCCGCGCCCATCGGCCGGGTCCAGTCCAGGGGCGAAGTGCCTGGTTTGCGGTTGTAGTTGATGGCGACCACGTAGTCGAAGGAGCCGGACAGCGACTCGCCCTTGAAGCCGGTGCCGGGCGAGACGAAACCGTGTGAGCGGTCGTACGGGAGCCGGGGTCCGGCCGCAGGCCCCCCGCATCCGTCAGCGTGAAGACGCCGATGGGCGAACGGAGATCACCGCCATGGTGGTGCTCGCTCCAGCCCTTGAGGGCGTTGTGCGCGGGCAGACTCGGGCCCGCCCGCCAGCCCGCCTCCGTGCGCTCGTACAGCACCACGGTGGCCTGCGGCGAGTCCTTCCCCCGGCCGGTCGCCACGACGGCCTGTCGACTCCGCGCCGGGACCGCGGCCCGGGTCTTGGGCCCCAGCCCCGGCAGGTCCTGCGGTGTGGCATCCGGGGAGGCGGCGGACGCTGGATCCAGTGTCACGACGTCAGGGCGTGCCGAAGGTCCGGCGACGCCGGTGCCGAGGCGGTCGGTCCGGGCACCGGCGCCGCACCCGGCGAGCAGGAACGAGGCGGCGGCGATCGCGATGGGAACACGGTGTACGGGGTTGATCATGCTCCGACCATGGCCCAGGCATATGAGGAACTCGTCAGGTCATCCACAATGCGGTGGAGTACCTCGACGGGAGCGTTTCATCCATGATCCAGGGACTTGATCATCGGACGCTTCCGCTCCGCCACCGCGGGCGGACGCTGCGCGGAGCCGGCAGGCGACCTGTCGGGCCGCTTCGACCGGCGTGGGCTCGATCGAGGACGTCGCCGCAGGATCGTCGACCATGGCAGGGCCTGCGGACGGCTCAAGCTCCATGAACTGCTGGGCCTGTTCCCAGCGTGGTCCACCCCCGGCAGCGGGAGATGGGCGTCGCACCGGGAAAGTGCGTGCCCCGTACACTTTGCCATCTCGGCTGGGCGACCGGTTGGCGCCGGCGTGCCGGCCGGTCGACGTCCCGTCGGCTCTTCCTTCGGGAAGGCCTTGGCGCGTAGGGAGAGACAGCCGTTGTCCGTGTCCGCCGGCCCCCGAGGCAGCTACTTCGAAGCCATCGACGACCACCGATACAAACCGACCCCGTACGCCGGCGGCGCCTGGGACCCCGACGAGCAGCACTTCAGTCCGCTGGGCGGGCTGATCGTCCACGCTCTCGACGGTCACCATGCGGCAGGCCCGGACCGTGGACTGGCGCTTGCCCGGGTGAGTTACGACATCCTCGGCCGTCTCGCTCTCGACGAGTGCACGATCGAGGTGGAGACCCTCCGCCCGGGTCGGACCATCGAACTCCTGGAGGCGGTCGTGCGGATCGCCGATCGGCCGGTCGTCCGGGCACGCGCCTGGTTCCTGGCCACGGCCGACACCTCAGCGGTCGCCGCGGGCGCCGGAGACCCCCTCCCCCACCCCGATTCGCTCGCCGCGTGGCCGATGTCCGAGGTCTGGCCCGGCGGCTACATCGCCTCCTTGGACGTCCGCCCGCTCGCACCACCCCGACCGGGCCGCACAACTGCCTGGGTGTCGAGTCCACTTGATCTGGTCGCCGGTGTCCCCGTCAGTCCACTCGCGTCCTATCTCGCCCTCGTCGACACGGCGAACGGCATCGCCGTCCGGCAGTCGCCCACCGAGTGGATGTTCCCCAACGTCGACCTGACCGTCCACCTGCACCGCCAACCGCACGGTTCGTGGACAGGGCTCGACACCACGGTCACCTTCGGCCCTCTGGGACAGGGCCTCACCAGCACGGTCCTTCACGACGTCGACGGGCCGGTCGGCCACGCCGAACAGATCCTCACGGTTCGCCCCGTGCCGGGGGCCCACGGCTGAACGAAGAGTCCCCCTGTGCGCCGAACTCTCGCCGTATCCCGACGAGTTGGACCCCCGCCCCTCTCGCCGGGTACGTGGTCAGGTCGTGGGGAACCGGGTGCCCCAGGGTTCCTCTTCGAGGAGGAGCCCGTTGGCGAGACAGCTGATGGTTCGGTACCAGCCGATCAGTACGACGAGTTCGAGGAGTTGAGCCTCGTCGTAGTACGCGCGCACGGCGTCCCAGGCGGGTTGCGTGAGACGCGTCGTGTCGTGCAGTTCGTCGACGGCGTCGAGCAGTGCCGCCTGACGTGGCAGCCACGGGCCGCTGACCGGCGTGTCCGGTCGGGTGGTTGCCCGGAGCTGTTCCGGGCTGAGCCCGGCCTGCCGCGCCAAGGTCGCGGCGTGCACGCCCCATTCGTAGGCGCAGTCGGAGCGCGCGGTCACCCGGGCGATCACGATCTCGCGGTCGATGGCGGGGAGCAGCCCGTGGCCCAGTAGGCCGGCACCGAGGGCGAACATGCGCGAGGCGAGTTCCGGGTTGCGGTGCAGCACCCGGAACAGGGTGAGTGGCTCGTGCGAAACACCGGGAGGCATCCATCGGCGGAGCGCCTGGTCGACGGCGGGGGCGTAGGGCGGGGCGAGCGGTTCGATGCGCGGCATGCCGCACCTCCTGCTTCGATTTTCGAATCACTATGATGCCTCGACAACCGAAGCACAAGGGGTGGACATGGAAGCCGATGCACCACGGCCGGGTGTGCCCGTACGGGGGTCCGAGTCGGGTCGTCCGGTCATGGCCGTACTGGACCTGCTCGGGCGGCGCTGGGCGATGCGGATCCTGTGGGAGTTGAGTCAGTCGCCGTCCGGCTTCCGCGAGTTGCAGCGCCGCTGTGAACGCATGTCCTCGAGCGTGCTCAGCACCCGGCTCGACGAACTGACCGACGCCCACCTGCTCGCCCTGGAGGCCGACGGCTACCACCTCACCCAACTCGGCCAGGCCCTTGTCGAAGCCCTGAGCCCGCTGGACGCCTGGAGCCGACGATGGGCCAGGGAGACGGGAGCCGACGCTACGGGGGCGCGCTAGGGCCTGCCGTTTGGATCATGCGGCGGGACGCGGGGCAGGGCACGCACATCTGCCCCACGCGACCGGGACGAGACGCCGCCGATCACGTTCCGCACCGGCTCACGAGCCCGACGCTGCGGCACCGGCGAGCCCGGACGCGCAGCTCGCCGCCTACAAGATCACAAGATGGGCACACCCGTCCCACTCGGGCTTCGCGTAACGCATGATTCCCTCTCAGCACCAGCACTTCACAGGGGGACCATGCCTGTCCGCAGAGCCGCCGCAGCCCTGCTCATCGTTACCACGGCCACCGCTTGCAGCGTCGTCGACGGCAGCGGACCGGATGCCGAGGTGCCGGCCACTGCCGCCGGGTCCGGCGCCGGACCCAGCGCCCATCCCGCCGCAAGGGCGCTCGCCTTCGGCACGGGATCCCACTGGAGCGACACGGACACCGACGGCAGTCACATCAGCGGCACGACCACCGTCATCAGCTACCGCCAGCCCGCCGAAGACGTGTCCCTGCCCGACGAGGCGTCCGGCGTCCCCGACCCGGACTGGGCGGTCCTCGACGTCAGGGTATGCGCCGCCACCGACAGCACCAACGTCATCGTCGCCCAGACGCCTTGGAGCCTGCGCTACGCCGACGGCACCCGGGTCGCCGCTCCCAGGATCAGCTCCAAGGGAGTCGCCGAGCCTCTCTACTCCGTCGGCGGGGCAGCGGTGAGACCCGGCACCTGTTACCGGGGAAAGATCACGTTCTCCGTGAAGCACGGGAGCAAACCGACGGGCATCGTCTACGACGTCGACTCGCGCGACCCCGTCGAATGGACCGTCCCGAAGGCGTAGGTAGGCCGACGGGTGGCACCCCCGGCAGGCCCCCGACGTCACCTACAAGTCGCCTCATTCAGCAGCGCGTACATGAACATGTCCCTGCGTTCGTCGCCCACTTGCTGCCATTTCCGCAGCAGTCCCTCACGTTGGAATCCCGCGCGTTCGGCAGTCCGTACGGATGCCGAGTTCTCGGGTTCCATCCACAGTTCGAGCCGGGGAATGCGCAGGGTGCGCAACGCCCAGTGGGCCACCGCGTCCACGGCAGCCACCGCGGCACCCTGGCCGCGCGCCGACTTGGCGACCCAGTAACCGATCGACGCGCGTCCCTGCGGCAGATCCCTCAGCCACAGGCCCACCTGGCCGACCGGCCGATCGTCGGAGGTCACGATGACGAACGTGTAGCCGGCCCTCGTGGTCGCCCGGCTCCACTGCCGTTCGATGAAGGCGACACCGGCCGCGTCGGAGTAGGGCGACGGAACTGTCGTGATCAACGGGATGTAGTCGTCCTCGGAGACTTCTTGGACGAGCGGGAGATCCGAAAGGCGCCACGGCCGGAGTGTGAATCCTTCACGGGCATCGAGTTCGGGCACGTCGAGGGGATGTTCCATCCGCCCATCCTGCCGTGACGCCGGCTCGGCCCGCGTCGTGGGTTCGCACTCAGCCACGCCGAGAGGGCCGTACGGCGCGGGACGTCAGGTATACAAGATCTGTAATAACCGCTCAAGGTTGAATGAACGGGACGAAACTATGGCACTCACGCGCCGTGGCTCGCTCGCCGCGCTGACCGGACTTACGGCCGTTCCCCTGTTCGGCGCCGCACCACGCGGAATCGCTGCGCCAACGGAATCGGCGCCTTCCTTCGCCGAGTTGGAGGGGGAATTCGATGCCCGGCTGGGCGTCTACGCCGTACACACCGGCAAGGGCAGGGCTGTCGCGTACCGGTCGGACGAGCGGTACGCCTTCGCCTCCACCTACAAGGCCCTGGCCGCTGGGGCGGTGCTGAGGAAGAACACGCCGGCGGGGCTGGAGAGAGTCGTCCGTTACACGCGCGCCCATCTGGTCGCCCACTCCCCCGTCACCGAACGGCATGTGGAGTCGGGCATGTCGTTGCGCGCGCTGTGCGATGCCGCGATCCGCTACAGCGACAACACCGCCGGAAACCTGCTCTTCGACGAACTCGGCGGCCCGAAGGGCCTCCAGACCGAACTGGTCGGCCTCGGCGACACCACCACCCGTGCCGACCGGTACGAACCCGCCCTCAACGAGGCCACTCCGGGCGACCCACGCGACACCAGCGCCCCCCGTGCCCTGGCCTCCACCCTGCGCGCCTACGCCCTCGGCGGCGTCCTGAGCAGCGAGAAGCGCGCGCTGCTGATCGGCTGGCTCGGGCACAACACCACCGGCGACGCGCTGATCCGCGCCGGCGTCCCCGCCCACTGGAAAGTCGGCGACAAGACCGGCAACGCGAGCTATGGCACACGGAACGACATCGGTGTCGTGTTTCCCCCCGACGCCGCCCCGATCGTCCTCGCGGTGCTCTCCAGCCGTGCCACCCAGGACGCGGCCTACGACGACCGACTCATCGCCCGAGCCACCGAAGTCGTCGTCGCCGCGCTGCGAGGGTGAGCGGGGCAAGCGGCGCGGCCCTTCCCTCAGACGAGGGCGGGCGTACGGAGGTAGGCGTACTGCCGTGAGCCGTGGCAGCCACGTGAGGTCTTGGCGGCGCCGCTTCCCGTGCCGTAGTGGATGACGGTGGCGCCGGCTCGGGCGGCGGCCTCGACCAGGTGGTAGTAGAGCAGTTCGAAGTAGAGCGGCAGCCTGCGTTGGGCCGCGTAGTCGAAGCCGGCGCGGTGCGCGAACCAGCGGTCGCGGTGGACCACGATCAGCGCGAAGCCGATGATCTCGCCGTCGAGGCGGGCGGTGGCGGCCAGCGCGTCCGGCCCGCAGGCGCCGAGCGCGCGCTCCAGGATGGCCGCGGAGCGCGCGGCGGTCCAGGCGTTCATCCCGTACTTGCCGAGGAGCGTGGTCTCCAGCTCCGCGAAGCGGGGGATGTCGGCGGGGTCGAGCGGGGCCGTCGCGATCTGGACGCCGGCATCGCGCACCCCCCGGCGTTCGGCTCCGATCCGGCGACGGCGGTGAGCGGAGAACCCGGCGGCGTACTCCGCGAAGCCGCCCGCCGGCACGGGCAGCCAGTGATAGTCCTCGGAGTGGAAGGAGCGGTAACCGCGGCGGCCCAGCAGGTTCCGCAGCCCGCTGTCGTGCTCGTCGACATGGAGGAAGGCCACGCTGCGCAGCCCCTCCTCGTCCGCAAGGCGCTCGGCGGCACCCAACAGCCGTTCGCCGACGCTGTCGTGGCCGTCGCGGCTCAGGAGGGTGGTACGGCCGAGGTGCCGACCTCCGCAGACGAGGCCGGGCAGGAGTGCGTCCGCGAGGTCGGCGGGCAGGTCGTCGGCCAGCTCCCGTGCTCCTTGCCGTCCCTCCTGCGCGCAGGACCGCAATACGGTGTCGGGGCGGCCTGCGAGCCATGGAGCGTTCGTGTCGGCGACCGCGGTGGCCAGTGCACCGGCCAGGCCCTCGCCGTCGGTCAGGGTGACGTAGCGCATGGCCGCGCCTGAGGTGTCCTCCGCCACGTCGAGCCAACGGGTCGCCAGGTAGGCGGCGTCGGGACCGGCGAGACGGTCCCAGGCCGCGCGAGGGAGGTGGGTGGCATGCCGGACGACCCCGAGTGCCGAAGGGGGATCGAATGCGCCCTCGGGTATGGGCTGTGCGTCCGTCGGACGCGGTAACGGCGGTCTGGGGCGGGCGCGTTCGGTGGCCCGGATGTCCACGTCCGGAATCTGCACGGTGCTCTCCTGATCGGCTTCACGGCGGCCGGTGTTGGCGCCGTCGTGTGCGGGTCCGGCGGCCGGCGGGGCTCACGGAGCCGTCGGAGGGTCCCGTCGGCCGGTGACTCTGACGGTGTCTTCTTTGCTGGTCGGTGGCGCGTTCGGCAGCCCCTCCCACAGCGGCACGCCGCAGGCCCGCGCCTGCGCGACGCCCTGACGGTCCGGACCGCCGCACGAGTCGTGCGGAGGCGGGCGGAAGCGTCGCGGGCAGGGCGCAGCACAGGTCTGGAGGAGGGTTTCACGTCCGGCTGGGCGCCGGGAGGAACACCGCACCGGCACACGACGGGAGGGCCGGGATCAGGGGTGCGGGGCGGTACGAGCCGCGGCGAGGTGGTCGTGCCGTCACCCGCGGAGCGGCGGCGAGGACAACGTAGGTCAGCGCCCCCTGCGACGCAAGCTCCCGTATGCCACTGAAGGGACGTCTCCGCCATTGTCGCGGCTCGTCAGCGGAAATCGGCGGAAAACCGATGGGGACGGTGACCTGCCGTTCTGCGGGGAGGTTCGTGAGGGATCCCCCAACTCCCGGACACCTCATGTCATTTCGCGTCTCTCCGCCCGCTCTCCGTCGCCTCTCCCCCGCTTGCGGCGCCCCCGTGCCGCCTCTAGCGTCGTCGCGCTCCCCGGCGGGACCCGGGCGGCCCCGCTCCGCACCCCGGAGACCGGCGTCCACGGGCCCCGCCGTCGCTGTGCGCCGCACCGCGGTTCCGTGATGGCACGGGACCACGCCCCACTGGAAAGGCCTGGTGATGGTCGGACCACCCCGTTCCACCGCCGGCGCGGGCGAGGTGGGCGCCCTGCGCCTGCTGCTGACCGCCCAGGCGCTGAGCCAACTCGGTTTCCGGCTCCTGGGATTGGCGATGCCGATCCTGGCCACCACGACCCTGCACGCCTCCGCCTTCGAGGTCAGCGCCGTCGCGGCCTGCCAGACGGCGGCCTTCCTCGTCGTCGGACTGCCCGCGGGCGTGTGGGTGGACCGGATGCGCAAGCGGACGGTGATGGTCGCCTGCGACCTCGGCCGCGCCGTCGCCCTGGGCAGCATTCCGGTGGCGTGGACCCTGGGCACGCTCGACGTGCTCCACCTGTGCGCGGTCTCGCTCGTCACCGGTGTCCTCACCGTCTTCTTCGACGTCGCCGAGCAGAGCTACCTGCCGCACGTGGTCAGTGGCGACCGCCTCGTCACCGCCAACGCCCGGCTGGCCGGCGTGGAGGAGGTGGCGGGTGTGGTCGGCCCCAGCGCCGGCGGTCTGCTCATCCAGCTGGTGACCGCACCGCTCGCCATCGTCGCGACGGCTTTCGGGTACGTGTGGTCCGCCGTGTGCGTCGCCCTGATCCGGCGGCCGGAGCCGCTCCCGTCCCGCAAGGACCGTCCTCAACTCCTCAGGGGGATCGCCGAAGGCGTGCGGCTGGTGACACGGGACGCCCTGCTGCGGCCCATCGTCCTGTGCTCCACGACGCTGACCCTGTTCTGGAGCATGTCCTACGCGATGCTCCTGGTCCTGCTCGCCCGCGACCTCGCCGTACCCGCCACCACTGTGGGTCTGCTCCTGACGGCGGGAAGCCTCGGAGGTGTCCTCGCCACGCTCGTGGTGCGCCGGCTCATCGAGGCGCTGGGGGACGCGACGGCGGTGAAGTACAGCGTGGCGTGCGGCGCCCCGCTCACCCTGCTCGCCGCCCTCGTCCAGCCCGGGTGGCGGCTCGCGCTGGTCAGCGTCTCGCTGTTCGGGCTGGGGGCGGCGCTCGTGGTCTACAACGTGGCCCAGGTCAGCTTCCGCCAGCGCGCCGTGCCGCCCGACCGGCTGGGCCGGGTCAACGCCACCGTGCGGTTCTTCGCCTGGGGCGCGCGCCCCGTCGGCAGTCTCTGCGGCGGTGTGCTGGCCGAGATGTTCGGGGCGCGCGGTGCTGTGCTCACCGGGGCGGTGGGCACCTCGCTGGCCTTCCTCTGGCTCTTCCTCTCCCCGCTGCGCCGGATGCGGACCCTGCCGACCGGCACGCCCGCCGGCGAACCCCTCGCGGCCACCTGACCGGGGCCGACCGCCCCGCCGCACCACCGTGGCCGATCACCGCTGCTCGGCCTGCCCCCCGTCCGCCCGACGAACGGAACCCCTGCCGTGACCGACGCACTCCCCCTGACCGACGCGCCCGGCGCCCCCGCGATCGTGTGGATCACCAACCCGGACAACTACGACCCGCGCCGCCACCTCCTGCTGCAGAAGGAGGGCTCCGACCGCGTGAACCTCTTCGAGAGCAACGGTCTGCCGGTGCGCGTGGTGCACTCCGGAGACCTCGTACCGGCATGGTCCGGCGGAGCGCCGCGCCTGTACCTGGACGAGGAGGACCTGCTCGGTGGCGGTCACGCCTTCCTGCTGTCGGACTGGACGTGGGACGCGGGCATCGGGCGCCACGTCCAGGCCATCACGCGGACCATCAGGGCGGCCGGGCGTGTGCTCCTCAACGACGGCATCCGCGACGCCGAGTCCCTGGGATCGGACAAGCTCGCCATGTGCCACGCGGCGGCAGCACTCGGCATCCCGGTCCCGCCGACGGTCACGGTCCCCTTCGGGCGGTACGCGCGCCGGGTACTGCCCGTGGTCGGACGGGAGTTGGGAACCGGTCCCTACGTGGTCAAGCCTCGCGCGATGGCCATGGGGTTCGGGGTGCTGAAGGCCGAGGGCCCCGAGCAGCTGACCGCGGCGGTCGACCTCCTCACCCCGGCGGCGCTGGGCGCCGTGGTACAGCCGTTCCAGGAGAACGACGGCGACGTACGGGTGTACGTGCACCGAGGGGAAGCGATCGCCGTGATGCTGCGCCGCCCGAAGGAGGGCTCGTACCTCGCCAACGTGAGTGAGGGCGGTTCCGGCGCCTCCTTCGAAGGGGACGACCGCGTGCGCACGCTCAGCGAGCGGCTGGCCAGGGGAGTCGACGCCGACTACCTGTGTGTCGACTGGCTCCTCACCCGCGAGGGTCCCGTCTTCAACGAGTGGATGACCGTCTCGGCCGCGTACGAGGACCTGCCGGAGCCCGACCGCTCCCGGGTGGCGGCGGCGCTGGTCACCTATGTGCGGGACCGGATCGCCGCGGACTCCTGACGCACGCGGTCCTGGCGTCCGTCCGGGGCGTTCCCTTGAGGGGCCGCCCCGGACGGCCCCGTGCGACCCGCTCATGGCCGTACGCGCGATGCTGCCGGGGCGTGCGGGGCACCTCACCGGCGCGGCTTGTGCCCCTGCTCTCCCAGGTGAGCGACGAGAACGCCTACGTGGCTGTTCTCCGGTTCCTTCACAGCGGTGACGAGGGTGACGGTCTCCTCGCGCGCCAGGTCGAGGAGGTGCTCGACCGCGGCAGCGTGCTCAGAGTCGTCGAGCTCCGCCTGGTAGTGGCCTTGGAAGGCGGCGAAGTCCAACTCACCGGCGTGGTAGGCGACGCGCAGACCGTTCGAAGGCGCGACGTCCTTGAGCCACTCGTCGAGGCTCGCCCTCTCCTTCGAGAGCCCGCGTGGCCACAGGCGGTCCACCAGGATCCGTCGCCCGTCCGCCGACTCCGGCGCGTCGTAGACCCGGCGTACGCGGAACTCCGCATCCGACTTCATCTCGTCTCCTCTCGGACGGTGTGTCAGGGAAAGCCCCATCGGGCAGGGTCGATCTCGACCTGCGGGCCGCCGCTCCGCTGCTAGTCGGCTTCCTTGCCCAGGACACGGCGGGCCGCCTCGGCCTCGGCCGCCGCCGGGGACACCTCGTCGAGGGTGTCGAGTTCGTCGTCGCCCTCCAACTCCTCTTCCCAGGCGGCAGCGAGCCGCTCCTGCTCCTCCCGCGGGCCGGCTGCGACGGACTCCCTGTCCTCCGGGGTCAGTGCTGCCAGGAAGCGTGCGACCGAGTCGTTCGGCATGCTTGACCTCTCATCGCTGGGCATGGCGTTGGTCCCGGCTCAGCATGGTCAATCCGCCCGGCGGCCGCTGCCCGACACAGCCGCAGCCCACTCGGATGGCCCCGGACGCCCACGGCACCCGCGGACCCTGCTCATCCCTCAGGACAAACCGCACGGAGAAACGCGACTCAGCGTCAGGACAGCGCGAGGACGCAGAAGGCGAGGCCTTGCGGGTCGCTCAGGCACGTCCACGGCACGTCGCCCTGGCCGAGGTCGAGATCCGTGGCGCCGAGGGCCCGCAGCCGGGCGACCTCGGCCTCCTTGTCGTCGCCGGGGTACGGCAACAGGTCGAGGTGGACACGGTCCTCCCCCGCCTTCACTTCCGGTGTCCGAATGAACTCGAGATACGGACCGGAGCCCTGGGGCGAGCGCAACGACGCCTGATCGTCACTCACCTCCTGCGCCGTCCAGTCCATCGCCGCGTCCCAGAACCGGGCCATCCCCCGCGGATCCGCGCAGTCGACGACCACCGCGGCGATCGGACCGGCGTCCCGGTACACCTCCCGAGGCTCCAGGACGCAGAACTCGTTGCCCTCCGGGTCGGCGAGGACCGTCCACGGCACATCGCCCTGGCCCACGTCGACGGAGGTCGCACCGAGTGCCTGGAGGCGCGCGACCAACTCCGTCTGGTGGGCCGCGGAGGTGGTGGCGAGATCGAGGTGCACACGGTTCTTCGCCGTCGTCTTGGCCTCCGGGACGGGTACGACGTCGACACAGACGTCGACCGGGTCCCGCCAGACGAAACCGACGGGCGCCACGAGTCGGGTCACGCCGGATCCCCCGCTGGAAACGCGCCAGCCGAGCGCCTCCGCCCAGAACCGGCCGACCGCCGAGACATCAACCGCCTTGATGTTCACCTGCACAGGTCGCAGCGCCATGCCGCCGATCCTATGCACCGCTCCGCTACGACATCCACAGGTGCTGCCCCCGAACAGGTCAGAGCGGGACGAACTCGGGGCGTGACACGTCGGTGGCCTCGGTCGAGTCGGTGGGCCCCGACGCGAGCGCCACGGTCACACCCGGGAAGGTCGGCTTGTCGGTCAAGAGTTCCTGCTGGGCAGCCGCCGATACGATGCCGACATGACCGACGAGCACGACCGCCCGGCGCCCTATCGCGAGCCCAGGCAGGCGCGGAGCGCCGCGACGCTGGCCCGCGTGCTGCGGGCGGCCGAGGACATCGCGTCGTCGGCCGGTCTGGACGAGATGACGATCTCCGGCGTCGCGGAACGCGCCGGCGTCTCGGTCGGCACGATCTACCGCCGCTTCGAGGACAAGGAGCAGCTGATCGACGCCTTGACGGAACGCATGCTCGACCGGCGGGAGGAGTACGTGGCCGAGCGGCTGTCCAGGGCCGAGCCGTCACTGTCCGGCGTGATGGACGCCTACGCGCACGCCCTGCTGGAGTCCTTCGCCGACAGCAGCAGCCTCTTCCCCCAGCTGCTGCGCGCGCGGGGAACCAAGCCCCCGGACCGCGGCGCCCGCACCATCACCGAGATCCATCGCCTCCTGCTCGAAGCGGCGGCTCCCTACACGGACCAGATCCGCCGATCCGACCCGCGGGCGGCTCTCGACACCGCCGCCCGTGCGATCCTCGGCGCCTGCTTCCACAACTCGGTACGCCCCGACCCGGCCACCGGTGAAGCGGCCCAACGCCGCTACGCGGACGAACTCGGCGACATGGCGATCGCCTACCTCCTGACACCCGACCGCCGGGATCCCGCTCGCACCTGAGTGGCCCGAGCGGAGGGCTTCACGTGCGGGCTGGACGGAACCGAGGGCTTCAGCCACCCCGTTCCCGAGGTGATGGGAAACGCCTCGCGTCCCGCCCTGACGCGTAAGGCCTCGTGCCGGCCGGCGGGCTGCGCGATCATGACCCGATGGACACTCGCTTCCTTGGCATATCCGAGCTGGACGACGTCCCGTCCGTGGCGGTCGTGGTCGACGTCATGCGTGCTTTCACGGTGGCTGCCTGGGCCTTCGCCCGAGGGGCCGAAAAGATCGTTCTGGCCGAGTCACTGGACGAAGCACTGGCGCTCAAGACCCGTCACCCGGACTGGATGGCCCTCAAGGACGGTCCGCCCGCGCCCGGGTTCGACGCGGTCAACTCTCCGGGCCTGTTGCGGTCCGTCGACCTCGGTGGACGGACCGTCGTGCAGAAGACCACGGCAGGGACGGTCGGTGCCCTCGCGGTCAAGGAGGCGTCCCTGGTGCTGTGCGCCGGATTCGTGGTGGCGGAGGCGACGGCCCGTCTCCTGCGGATACGCGCGGGTGACCAGGTCACGTTCGTCGTGACCGGCGAGGACGGGCGCGCCGACGAAGATCTGGCGTGCGCTCAGTACATCGCTCGTAGAGCCACCGAAGCGGATACGGACGCAGCGGCGTTCCTGCACCGCGCCGGAACGTCGCGCGCCGCCGCCGAACTGGCGCAGGGCGTGCGGCAAGGAGTCCATCCCGACGACGTCGCGCTCTGTCTTGAGCTCGACCGGTTCCCCTTCGCCATGGTGGCGACCCTGGAAGACCCGCTCATGGTCCTCCGCCCGTACGCCGTTCCTTCACCGACCGACTGAGTCCGTCCGACACGGCGAGGCAGGGAGACGGACGCCCGGCTGTACGCCCTGCTTCGGTGCCTGGAAGCCGCCCATCGTCTGCTCGAGCAGTTCGGCCAGCCGCAACGGGGTACGGTCCTCCAGCATCGGACCGATGAGCTGGACTCCCACCGGGAGACCATCGGGAGACCGGCCCGCCGGGACGGCGGTGGCGGGCAGGCCGGGCATGGTGGCGAGCCCCGCCCAGACGAGCTGGTCGAAGAACGGGTACTCGACGCCGTCGATGTCGATCCGGCGCCCCATCAGGTCGGGGTCGTGGTTGTGCGGGAACGCGGGAGTGGGCGTGACGGGACACACGACGGCGTCGAACTCGGCGAAGAACCGCCGCCAGCCATGACGGTGGAGTTCGCGACGGCCGTTCGCCCCGATCCAGTCGAGGTGGCTGAACACCATGCCACGCAAGCGCGCCGCATCGAGACTCTGATCGTCGGCGCTCAGCCGCGCGGCGCGGGTCCTCAACTGCTCGTACGCTTCGACGGGAAAGCGCGCCACGGAGCTCGAGAACAGCAACTGCGTGTAGAGCAGGGCGGCTTCGGTCAGGTCGGGCAGCAGTGGACTGTGCCGTTCGACGCGGGCGCCGGCGTCGACGAGCACGTCGGCGACCCGGTTCACACCCGCACGAACGGCGGACCCGGTCGGAAGGAACGGGTGCTGGTCGAGGACCAGGACCCGGAAATCGCGGAGTTGTTCGTGGCGCGCGGGCGGCAGCGTCACCTCGTAGGCCACGCCGAGCGTCAGAGGATCAGGTCCCACCATGACGTCGAGCAGGAGAGTCAGGTCTCGGGCAGAGCGTGCCATCGGACCCACGACGGCAAGGTCGGGTGGGTCCGGCAACGCCGGCCCGGGCGGCGGGACCATACCGCGCGTCGCCGCCAGCCCGAGCGTCGGTTTGTGCGCGTAGACACCGCAGAAGTGTGCGGGGGTGCGCAGAGAACCCCCGATGTCGGAACCGATGGACAGGGCGCCGAATCCCGAGGCGAGGGCCGCCGCCGATCCGCCGGATGATCCACCCGGCGTACGACCGGGATGCCACGGGTTGTTGGTGGTGCCGTAGATCTCGTTGAAGGTCTGCAGATCCTGCAGCCCCAAGGGCACGTTGGTCTTGCCGAGCACCACCGCCCCGGCGGCCTTGAGCCGTGACACCTGCACGGCATCCTCGGCGGGGAGGTGGTTCCGGTGGCGCGGCATCCCCCAGGTCGTCGGCAGTCCGGCGATGTCGTAGGACTCCTTGACCGTCACCGGGATGCCGAGCAGCGGACGGTCCTCGCCGCGCGCTCGTGCCTCGTCGGCAGCGCGCGCGGCGCTCTGCGCACGGTCGAAGTCCCGCACACAGATCGCGTTGATCTCCGTGTCGTCCCGCTCGATACGGGCGATCGCCTCATCGGTCAGTTCCGCCGAGGTCACTTCTCCGGCCCGCAACGCGGCGGCTTGTTCTTCGGCTGTCTGTTGGTTCCAGTCCATGAGGCGGGAACGTACCTATCCCCCGTTCGAGCCACGAAATCCCGTTCCGCGCAACGAGGTTGGAGCTATCGGCGTGCCCTGCGGCGCGACACCGCGATGCCCACCGCGCCGGTGCCCAGCGCCGCGGCCGCCGCGGCCTCGATCCAGAGCAGTCCGCCCGTACCGGTGGCGGCCATCGAGCCGCTCTGCGCGCTCGACCCGCCGGACGTGCCGCCTCCGCCGGAGGTGGAGGCCGACCCGCCGGTGGTGGTACCGGATCCGGTACCGGAGGATGCCGAGCCCGACGGCGACGGAGACGGTGAGGCGGACGAGCCGCCGCCGGTGATCTTCAGGGTGACCGGTGCGGAGTCGTTGCCCGGCTGATCGTCGCGGTTGGGGAAGTCGGTGCGGCCGATGACCTCGATGGAGCCGGCCTTCGGGTGCGCGACCGCCTTCTGGATGTGTACGTAGAAGGTGAGTTGGTCGGTGTCGCCGGCCGGGAAGCTGTCCGAGATCCGGCACTCGTAGGTGCGGGTGCCCTTGATCGGCGAGCCGCAGGCGTGGTCGTCGTCCTCGCCGGGGAACGGGATCTTGGTGATCACCGTGCCCTCGGGCGGGGTGACGCGGTAGACGCCGGAGCCCTGGCCGGGGCGGCTGTAGAGGTTCATCGAGCCGGGGCCGCCGTTCTTCACGCCCAGGTTCACCGGCACCGTCTGGCCCACCTTGCCGGTCACCTGGCCGCCCAGCGCCTGGTAGTCGGCGCGCTGGGCGGTGGACACCTCGACGAAGCCGCCGAAGTCGGGGAAACCGGAGGCGGAAGCGGACGTGAGGCCGAGCTCCGGTCCGCTGCCGGTGATGGTGTAGTCCGCCGGGTTGTCGTACTGCCACGGGTTGCCGCTGCCGAGCGGCCAGGTGAGGTAGTTGATGGTGGCGTACATCAGGTCGTCCGACGCGGTGAAGTGCCACGGCTTGTCGAACGCGTACGCGGTCCCGGGCTCGATCGGGGTGTCGAAGGTGCAGTACGCGGTGGGCTGCGGCATCGGCCGGTAGCGACAGTTGCTGTACTGCTCGGCGACCTTCAGTCCCTCCTCACCGAACAGCTTCACGCCGATCCCCTGGGGCGCGGCCAGCGGGCCGGTGTTGGCGATGGCCGGGGTGATGTCGAAGCTTCCGCCGGGGGCGATGCCGGTGACCTTCTTCTCCCGCTGGGTGAGCAGCTTGGGGCCACCGATGATCGCGTGCGTGGTGGCGGTGGCCGTGCCCGCGTTGCTGGAGACGGCGGTGTAGTGGATGTCGCCGGAGACGCCGGCCTTCACGCCTTTGGCGCCCTTGATGTAGAAGGGCTGGACGCTGGTCAGGCCGTCGATCGAGGTGTACGAGCAGGTGTAGACGTACCCGGAGCGCGAGCAGGCGCCGCCGTCGCCGGTGATGAGGGCCTTGCCCTCCAGCTCGGTGGCGTCGATGGTCAGCTTGACGTTCTTGGCCAGCGGTTTGGTGCCCTCGGGGGCGCTCAGGTTCAGGTCGAGCAGGAACAGATCACCGTCACCGGGCGGGCCCTCGCCGTACTGGTAGGTGTAGTAGGTCTCCTGGGCGTCGATCGACAGCTTCGTGTCGGCCGCGTTCGCCATGCCCGGCAGCGCGGCCACACCGAGTCCGGCCGCTCCCAACAGCAGTGCCGCCGACTGAGTCCATCGCCGTATCTGTCCCATACCCCACACCCGTCTCACCCGCGCCAGCAGGAACGCACCCACGTGTCGTTCGGATGGCTGGACTCACCGTGGGAGGGGATGGTTGCGCTCCGGATCATTGCGATTTCACGACGGCCCTCCATCACCCGGGCGCCAGGACGGCGGTCGAGCGCGCCCCCGCGTCCGGCGGCCTCTCCGAGACGCTATTCTGAACGTGTTCAAAACCTGGGGAGGGTGAACAGGATGCGGGGAACTGCCAGGTCTTGGCGGATCGCGGCCTTGGTCGCCGTGTTGGGCTGCGTCGGGGTGGCATGCGGCGTCGGCCCGCCGCCACCGCCCATCGGTCAGGCGTCCCTGGTCGGGCGCTGGGCCGACGACAACGGCTTGAGGATCGACTTCGCCGGCGACCACACGCTGAGGGCGGTCGGGCTCGATCACGCTCCGGGCGCCGAGGCGGGATCGTGCCCAGCGGCGACGAAGGGCCGTTGGGAGTTCTTCGGACCGGTGAACGACTCGGGCTCCTCCTTCACCGACGAGTCCCTCACACGAGGCGGCATGATCGCCGTGGACGGCGAGGACGACACCTGCACCTTCCTCGGCGTCACGAGGAAGGACGGTCAAGTGTTCAGCCTGTGCCTCGCCCACGATCCCGAGCCCGTGTGCACGACCGACGAGACCCTGCACCGGAACCGGCCCGCGCGGAGCCGTTGACCCTCACGTGACGTCATGCCGCATAGTCGGCGGCGTGGAGGAGCATCTGACGGTGGGACGGGTGGCCGAGCTGGCCGGCGTGAGCGTCCGCACGCTGCATCACTACGACGAGATCGGCCTCGTACGGCCGTCGGCGCGGACCGGGGTCGGGTACCGGGCCTATGCGGCGGGCGATGTGGAGCGGCTGCGGGAGGTGCTGGCCTACCGGCGGCTGGGCTTCGGTCTGCGTGAGATCGCGGATCTGGTCGACGACCCGGCCGTCGACGCGGTCGCGCACCTGCGCCGACTGCGCGGGCTGCTCGCGGAACAGCGCGACCGCGCCGGCGCCATGGTGACGGCGATCGACAGGGAACTGGAGGCACGCGCGATGGGGATCAGACCTACTCCGGAGGAGCAACTCAACGCGTTCGGGGCGCAGTTGTACGACGTCATCGGGTCGGCCTACCCGGTGACGCGGCGAACCGAACCGCGGATCGCCGCGCGGGTCTGGGGCGCCCTCGGGGACGCACGGACCGTGTTGAACGTCGGGGCCGGCACCGGCTCGTACGAGCCGCCCGATCGCGACGTCGTCGCGGTGGAGCCGTCGGCGGTCATGCGGTCGCAGCGCCCCGCGGACGCGGCGCCGTGCGTGGCCGCCGCGGCGGAGAGCCTCCCGTTCGAGGACCAGTCGTTCGACGCGGCGATGGCCTTCAGCACCGTTCATCACTGGCGGGACCCGATCGCGGGGCTGCGGGAGATGCGGCGCGTGGCCCGCCGCGTGGTGGTGTTCACGTACGACGCCGGTGACATCGGCCGGCGCGAGAGGTTCTGGCTCACCCGCGACTACCTGCCCGAGTTCGCCGACCTCCTCGTCGACTGGCCGTCGCTGGCCGACCTGACCCGTGCGATCGGGGGCCGCGCGGAGCCGGTGCTCGTGCCGTGGGACTGCGCCGACGGCTTCTTCGAGGCCCACTGGCGGCGGCCCGAGGCCTACTTGGACGAACCCGTGCGCCGCGCGGTGTCGGTGTGGACCCGGGTCGGGCCGGAGGCGGAGCAGCGGGCGGTGGACAGCCTCCGCGACGACCTCTCCTCGGGCCGGTGGGCCGAACGCAACCGCGACCTCGTCGCCCTCGACGCGGCGGAACTCGGCCTCCGCCTCCTCGTGGCCTGATCGCCGCGTACGGGGACACCGCACGGGAAGCGTCGCGCGGCCCCGCCGTCCGCCTCCGAACGAAACGCACACCAGTCACGGCCCGATGCCGCGAGCGAGGTGCGCGGTCACTACGATCAGAGCCCAAGACAACCATTCGACCGGCTCGATGGGAAGGCCGGTCAGGGTCGCCGATGCCGGGGTCCGCTCCCCGGGCTGTGGTGATCTTCCTGCCCAGGAGGACCCCCCGCATGTTTCGACGTATTGGGATCACCGTCGTCCGACATCCCGTCTGGACGATCGTGGCATGGCTCATCGCGGCGGTGGCGATCGTCGCCAGCGCTCCGGGCCTGCCTTCGAACAGTGACGAGAGCAGTTTCCTGCCCAAGAGTTACGAGTCCATCAAAGCGGCGGATCTCCAGGCGAAGGCGTTCCCCGGCGCTTTCACCCCGTCCGCGATCGCGTTGTACCAGCGCACCGACGGCGGCAAGCTCACGGCCGCCGACAAGAAGGACGTCGCCCGGATCACCACCGAGCTGGGCGAGAAGAAGATCGACCAGGTGCAGAAGGTCGTCCCCGGCCAGCCGTCGAAGGACGGCAGGTACGACCTCACCCTGGTCCAGATGGACAGCAAGAACGCCGGCCAGCCCAAACAGGCCGACGCGGCCAAGGTGTTGCGGGACGACGTCAAGGAACTGACCAAGGGGACGAACCTCGACGTCAAGCTCGGCGGCTCCGCCGCGCAGGCCCTCGACCAACAGGACTCGTCCAAGCGCGGTCAGGCCCTGATCGGGATCGGCACCTTCCTGATCATCCTGGTGACCATGCTGATCATCTTCCGGGCGCCGATCCTGGCCGTACTCCCCCTGATCCTGATCGGCGTGGTGGCCGCCATCGCCAACGGGCTGATCGCCTACGCCACCAAGCTCTTCGACCTCCAGGCCAACAGTTCGGTGTCCTCGATCCTCATCGTCGTGCTGTTCGGCGTGGGTACGGACTACTTCCTGTTCCTGATGTTCCGTTACCGCGAACGCCTGCGGGCAGGGGACGAGTCGAAGGAGGCGATGATCAACGCGGTGGGCCGGGTCGGTGAGGCCATCGCCTCGGCGGCCGGAGCCGTCATCATCGCCTTCCTGGCCCTGGTGCTGTCCACGCTGGGCTTCCTCAAGCAGATGGGTCCGGCGCTCGCCATCTCGGTCGCCGTCACCCTGGTCGCGGGTCTGACCCTGGTCCCGGCCGTGGTCTCGCTCATCGGGCCGAAGGTCTTCTGGCCCTCGAAGTCCTGGCAACAGGAGCCGGAGAACGCCCGGTTCGCCGCCCTCGGCCGCGGTGTGCAGCGCCGCCCGGCACTGACCGCCGCACTCTCCGGTCTCGTCCTGGTCGCCCTGTCCCTGGGCGTGTTCGGATACAACGCCACGTTCGACCTGGCGTCGGGCTCCATGCCCAAGACCAAGGAGTCCATGGTCGTCCAGGACGAGATGCAGAAGGCGTACTCGGCGGGCGCCGCGGCACCCACCGACGTCTACCTGTCGAGCACCGACGGCAAGCCGCTGGACAAGGCCGCCTTCCCCGCGTACGAGAAGAGTCTCGGCGCGGTGGACGGTGTCGCCAGCGCGAGCATGACCCAGGTGAACAAGGCCGGTACGACCGCCGACTTCACGGTCACGCTCAAGTACGAGGCGTCGACGGACCAGGCGATCGAGACGGTGGGCAGGGTGCGGGACGTCGCGCACGCCGACGCGCCCGAGGGCACCGAGGCCCTCGTCGGTGGCATGTCCTCGATCTACAAGGACATCGACGCGGCGGTCAACCACGACTACCGGACGGTCTTCCCCGTCGCCGCGATCCTGATCATGATCATCCTGGGACTTCTGCTGCGCAGCGTGGTCGCCCCCCTGTATCTGATGGCCTCGGTGGGCCTCGGGTTCGGCGCGACCCTCGGCGCGACCGTGTGGATCTTCCAGGAGGGGCAGGGGCACTCCGGCCTGATGTTCATGCTGCCCGTGATCATGTACCTGTTCGTGGTCGCCATCGGCACGGACTACAACATCCTCATGATCGCCCGGCTCCGCGAGGAGGCCCGGGAGGGCCGAGATCCGCGTGAAGCGGCCGGCATGGCGCTGAGGCACGCCGGGCCGACCGTGGCGGCGGCGGGCTTCATCCTCGCGGCGACCTTCGCCACGATGATGCTGGCGGGCAACGCGCTGCTCACGGAGATGGGATTCGCGGTCTCGTTCGGCATCGCGGTCGCCGCGTTCGTGATGGCGATGTTCTTCACGCCGAGCCTCACCGCCCTGATCGGCCACGCGGCATGGTGGCCGGGGCACGCGGACCGGGCAGAGGAGGGGGCCACCGGAACCCTCGGCTCCGGACCGGTCGCCGACGAGGACCGTGACGTCTTCGCGAACGATCCCTCGGGACGGCGCGGTTAGCGTTCGTTCGATCGGCGGAGCTGCCGGGCCGGCGACACGCGGCCCGGCAGCAGCCGAACGTCCCTGCCGGCTCAGCAGGCCGCCGGGACCTCGGGAGCGTGGGGGTACTCGGCCGGCCGGTGCTGGAACGAGAGGATCTTCGGGTTCTGGACGACGCCGTCGCGGATCTCGATGGCCTTTCGCAGCGTGACGTCGGCGTCCCATGCCGCGGGGCCACTCATGACCTTGCGCAGGTAGGGAAGCAGCGCCTCGCTGATCTCCCAGGTGGCGGAGTTCCACAGGTGGGACGGACTGTGGTCCACCGCGTAGTAGTGGCAGCCCGGCCCCACGGTGTGCATGGGCTCGCCGAAGGTGGTCGGGCGGGCCCACTCGAAGCCCATGCCCTCGTCGCAGGCGACATCGACGAAGAAGGTCCCCGGGCGGAACACGGCGAGTTCCTCGTCGGTGACGAACATCAGGGGCGCGTCGGTGTCCTGCAGGACGCAGTTGACGATGACGTCGAACCCGGCCAGGTACTCCGCCAGCGGCACGGCCCCGTTCGCGGTGACCGCCTCCAGCCGCGACGGATCGTCCTCGCGCTCCGCGAAGTGGCCCATCACGACCGAGGGCATGGGCGAAGCCACCGCTGCGGCGGCACGCTGCGTGAGCACCGTGACGTCGGAGATCCCCATGGCGCCCAGGCCCGTGACCGCCCCGCGCGCCGTGGCGCCGAAGCTGATGACCACCGCGCGCAGGCGGCGCCCGTAGCTGCCGGTCAGGCCGCCGAGCTGGAGGGCGTGCAGCACCGAGCAGTAGCCGGCCAGCTCATTGTTCTTGTGGAACACATGGACGCTGAAGGCGCCCTTGGACGTCCAGTGGTTCATGGCTTCCCAGGCGATGAAGGTCAGCCGTCGGTCGATACCGATCTGCGTCATCTTCTCGTCCTGGACGCAGTGGGGCCATCCCCACAGCACCTGGCCCTCGCGCAGCTCGGCGACATCCTCGTGCATCGGTTTGGGCAGCAGCAGGACGTCACACTCGGCGAGGAGTTCCTCACGGGTGCGCAGTCCTGCCACGAGTGGTCGCAGGGCGTCGTCGGCGACGCCGAACCGTTGGCCGTAGCCCTGTTCGAGGAAGATCCTCTCGCGTATGTCCGGAGCGATCCGGTCGAGGTGGCGGGGGTGCAGCGGCAGACGGAACTCGTTCTCCTTGCGGGAGGAGGCGAGTACTCCGAGACTCATCAGGCTCATGTGGGGCGGCTCATCTCCGACCGGACGCGCGTGCTCCGGCCATTGCCGTTCCCCGAGGGCGACGCCGAAACGGATGACGGCGTGCGAGGTGCGCTCGGTACCGCCACCGTACTCCCGTCCGGGCGCCTCCCACCGCCCGTGGTCGTCCTCCGCAGAGGCCCCGCACCCCACCGGACCTGCCGCCCCGCTACGCCCCGGTGCGGCTACGTGGTGTGGACGGTGGTCAGGCCGGTGAGGCCCGAGATGGTCAGGACGGGTTCCAGGAGCGGGTTGGCGACCAGTTCGAGGCGGTCGGCGTGGGGGAAGAGCACGCTGAGTCCGGCGCTGTCGAGGTATTCGACACCGGTGAGGTCGAGCACCAGAGGTCCGGTCATGTCCGTGAGGGCGTCGGCCAGTTCCTTGGTGTTGCTCATGTCGATCTCGCCGACTGCGGTCAGGAGCGCGGTGCCGTCGGGCCGTCGTCCGCGAGTGAGGGTCAGGGAAGTGGTCATCAGGCGATCCTCGTGTGCATGTCGACGGTGGTGCCGGACGGGCCGGGGGTGATGGTCACCTGTTGCATCAGGGCACGCATCAGACCCATCCCGCGACCGCGATGGGTGTTGAGTTCCGGTTGCGGGGCTTTCCAGCGGCCGGTGTCGGCGATGGTCAGGTGCAGGTTGTCGACGAATGCCTCGGCTCGGATGTGGATGGCGTCACCGGGGGCGTCGCGGTGACCGTGCTCGATGGCGTTCGCGCACGCCTCGCCCGCCGCGACCAGGACGTTCTGCACGGTGGTGGGGGGCAGATCGCACTGGTCGAGCCAGCTGCGCAGTGTCTTGCGGACGGGCGCGAGCTGCGAGGACTCCGCTGGGAAGGACATCTCCAGCGGGGCCGGGTGACGGTAGAGCAGCAGGGCGACGTCGTCGTCGTAGCCGTCGGCGGGTGCGAGCCGGGACATCACGTCGGTGGCCAGCTCGTCGACCGCGGTTCCCCGTCCGTCCATGAGGGCTTCGCTGGCCTGGTCGATGCCCGCGCTGAGCGGGCGGCGGCGCCGTTCGACGAGCCCGTCGGTGTACAGCAGCAGGGTGGACCGGGCCGGTATGGTGCAGGCGCCTTCGGGCCGCTCGTTACCGGGGCGGACCGCCAGAGGCAGGGAGCGTCCGTCCTCGAGGAGCCGGGTGGTGCCCTCGGGATGGACAAGGATGCCTGGCGGGTGGCCGGCACTGGAGTAGGTGAGTTGTCCGGTGTCGGTGTCGAGGACACCGCAGAAGACGGTGGTGCAGGCGGCGCCCGGAACGCCGGCGGCGAACTGGTCCAGGGCCATCAGCGTCCGTGCGGGACTGGCGTCCTGGAGCATCAGGGCACGGCAGGCGCTGCGCAGTTGACCCATGACGCTGGCGGCTTCGAGACCCCGGCCCACGCAGTCACCGACGACGATGCCGATCCGCCCGTCGGGCAGGGTGACGGTGTCGTACCAGTCACCGCCGACCTCCAGGGGCTGCGTGGCGGGCTCGTAGCGGACGGCGAATCCGTCGGGGAGCCGGGCCGGGCCGAGGATGGCGCGCTGCAGGGCGATGGCGGTCTCACGCTGCTGGTCGATCTGATGGGCCCGCTGGAGGCCTTGGGCGAGGTGGCCTGCCAGGAGGGACAGCAGCAGCTGGTCCTCGCCGGTGAAGGGCCGGTTCTCGCCGAGGTCGATCCAGAGCGCCAGGGGGCCGTTGGGGAACTCCAGGAGTATCCCGGCCCCGGTGCGGTCGGCCACCGGGGTCAGAATCGGCCCCTGGCGCATAGCGTCGAGCCGCTCACGGCGTTCGGAGGGCAGTCCCGCCCAGGTGGGTGACGCGTTGGTCGAGGTCAGTGTGGGTTCGTCGCCGTGGTCGAAGACCGCTGCCACGACGGACCGGGCACGCCACAGTTTCTTGAGCTCGTCCAGCGCGCCGGTCAGCGCCTCGGGGAGGCTGGTGGCTCGGGACAGGCAGGTGCCGAGGGCTGCCAGGGCGCTCTCACGCTGGATGGCGTAGTGCTCGGCGGTGACGTCGCGGAAGGTGCCGACGGTGACACGGCGTCCGGTGTCGGGGTCGTCGACCTGGTTGAAGGTGGCCGTGGCCCACAGACGCCGTCCGTCCCGGTGGGTGATCGGGATCGTGTAGGAGCCCTTGGTGTTGCCGAGCAGCAGGGCGAAGGCCTCACTGACCTGCTGGTACGCCGCGGAGTCGGTGGCGGCGTCGGGCCACCAGGGGTGGACCGGCCGGTACGGCAGGCCTTCGGGCCCGTATCCGAGGATGCCGGTGAACGCCGCGTTGATCTCGATGACGGCGCCTTCCTCGTCGCAGACGAAGAAGGCCTCCTGCAGGGAGTCCACCAGTGCGGTGCGCCAGCGGGCGTGGTGACTGCGCAGCCGTGCCAGTTCGATGTTCGCGCGTACTCGGGCGAGGAGTTCGGCGGCCGCGAACGGTTTCACGAGGTAGTCGTCGGCCCCGGCCTGGAGTCCCTCGATGGACGCTTCCTGTCCGGCCCGGGCGGACAGCAGCAGCACCGGGAGGGAGGCGGTGCGCGGGTCGGAGCGCAGGGCCGCGACCAGGGCGAGACCGTCCAGGTGGGGCATCATCACGTCGCTGACGACCAGGTCGAAGGCCTTCGTGCGTATCGCCGCCAGGGCCTCCCGGCCGTCGTCCACCGTGCTGACCTGGTACCCGGCGCCGCGCAGCAGTCGGATGAGGTATTCGCGCATGTCGGCGTTGTCGTCGGCGACCAGCACATGGGCGGGGAGCGCGGCGTCGATGCCGGAACCGTCGGCTCCGCCGTCGGTGGCGCTCGCGACCTCGACGGCAGTCGTCCCGGTCTGCTCACCGGGCAGCCAGCGCAAGGCCTCCTGTACGAAGGGGTCGGTCGCCGTGGAGGCGGAGCCGGCGGCCGGCTCCAGGTGAACCGCCTCCTCCGGCAGGTGAGCGGAGCCGAACGGCAGCCGGATGGTGAACCGGGTGCCCCGGCCTTCGGCGGAGGTGGCGCCGATGTCGCCGCCGTGGAGTCCGACGAGTTCCTTCACCAGGGCCAGGCCGATGCCACTGCCCTCGTTGGAGCGGGAACGGGCGTTCTCGATCCGATGGAACCGCTCGAACAGCCGGGGCATCTCGTCCGCGGCGACACCGATGCCGGTGTCGTCGACCGTGACGACGGCCCTGCCGTCCTCGGCTCCCACGGTGACGCGGATCGAGCCCTCGAAGGTGAACTTCAGCGCGTTGCTGAGCAGGTTGAGGACGACCTTCTCCCACATGCTCCGGTCGATGAAGACCGGCGCGGGCAGCGGGACACAGTCGACCTGGAAGTCCAGGCCGGCCCGGTCGACGGCGGAGCGGAACACGCTGGCGAGTTCACCGGTGACCGCGGCCAGGTCCACCGGCTCGTAGCGCGCCTGCATCCGGCCGGCCTCGATGCGGGAGAAGTCCAGCAGCGTGTTCACCAGTTTGCCGAGGCGCAGGCCGTTGCGGTGGATGACGTCCAGTTCCTCACGCACGCCCGTGTCCGCGTCGGCGAGCTTGTCGCGCAGTTCGTCCACGGGCCCCATGATCAGGGTCAGGGGCGTACGGAACTCGTGGCTGATGTTGGAGAAGAACGTCGTCTTCGCCCGGTCCAGCTCCGCCAGTTCCTCCGCGCGCCGCTGCTGCGCCTGGTAGCTGCGGGCGCTGGCGACTCCGGTGGCGACATGGCCGGCGACGAGTTCGACGAAGCCGCGGTACCCGTCGTCCAGGGCCCGGTAGCGATTGAGGCCGACCACCATGAATCCGTACGGGGAGCCACCCTGCTGCCGCAGCGGCACGACCAGTGCCTGGACGGGCGGTTGCGGCCACTCCCCCGCCGGCAGATCCACGAAGGGGGTTCCGTCCAACGGCATGAGTACCGGCTCGCCCAGGGCGGCGGCGGTCGTCGGCCACACCGTCTCGGAGCCCGGCGGCAGCAAGTCCACGGCGGCGGGGTGACCGCTCTCGACCCCCGTGACCGCGGCCAGGGCGGCGCTGCCGTCGTCCTGGAAGAGGTAGGTCAGCGTGAAGGGCAGATCATGCGGGTTACGGCTCAGCTGCCGGCGGGCGAAGTCGAGCATCTCCTGCTCGGTACGCACCACACTCGGGTCGGAGCCGAGGTCGCGGAGGGTGGTCATCCGTCGTTCGCCGATGACCCGCTCGGTCTCCTCGCTGACCACGCAGAGCATCCCGACGACCTGGTCGGCATCGTCGCGCAGCGGGCTGTAGGAGAAGGTGTGGTAGCTCTCCTCCGGGTATCCCGAGCGTTCCACGAAGAGCAGCAGCGCCTGGTCCCAGGTCGCTTCACCGGTGACGAGGACGGTGTCGATACGGGGGCCGATGTCGTCCCAGATCTCCGCCCAGACCTCGCTCGCCGGCCGTCCCAGAGCCCACGGGTACTTCCGGCCCAGGGTGTCGCGCCGGTACGCGGCGTTGCAGAAGAAGGTGAGTTCCGGGCCCCAGGCCATCCACATCGAGAACTTCGACGACAGCAGGATGCTCACGGCGGTCTTCAGGCTCTGCGGCCAGTTCTCCGGGTCGCCGAGCGGGGTGGTCCCCGCCCAGTCCACCAGCGCCAGATCCTGGCCGACCTCCGCGTCCGCGGCGAACACACCGGCGCCGGCCGCTGCCGGCGCTTCCGGCACGGCATCTTCGGAACGCGTCACTACCCACCCCTTCGTTCACGACAGACCGGTGCCCGAGGGCTGTCTGTCGGTGTCCATTGTGCGGTCCCCTCCGCGCGCAATGGACACCATAACGATGGGAAACCGCACGGCCGACGGACACCCGGGCGAAGCTCGTTGACGCGCTCCGTAGGATAGGACAGCCGCGCCTCGCGCCAACAGGCACGGCCAACGGGGAGGGGAGGGACGCGCCATGACGGGGTCCCTGCACGCCTTTCACCAGGGCACGGACGCGGCGGCCGACGGATCCTTCACCGTCACGCTCGCCGGCGGGGGCCACCCTCCGGCTCTCGCCCTCCGCGCGGACGGCACGGTCGAGGCGGTGTCCACCATCGGCGGCCGGCTGATCGGGCTCCTGCCCGACCTCCACTTCGTCCAGACCACCACCCGCCTCGCTCCCGGTGACGCCCTGCTGCTCTACACCGACGGGCTCATCGAGGCCCGCACCGCGGACGGAAGCATGCTCGGCGAGCAGGGGCTGGGCCGCCACCTGTCGGGCCATGCCACGCGAGGAGCCGACAGCCTGCCGGCCACGGTGCACAAGCTCTTCACCGATCTGGGAACCGGAATAAGCGACGACACCGCACTGCTCGCCCTGTCCGTCCCGCCCCGCCACACACGCCCACCCGCCCAGGAGAACCGGTGAACGACCGCACACTGACCGCCACTCGACACCCCCACGCCAGCGGCGCCACGGTGCTCACCGTAGCCGGTGAACTCGACCACCACACGGCGCCGGACCTCGCCCGGCTCGTCCAGGAGACACCCTTCACCCCGGACGCCCCCCTGCTGATGGACGTCTCCGAGCTGACCTACTGCGACTCCACCGGCCTCACGGTGTTCGTCAGCGCCTACGACCGCGCGCTCAAGGCCGAGTCGCGTCTCCTCCTGGTCGGGATGAACGCCGACCTGATGCATCTCTTCCGCATCGTGGGCCTCGATCAGCTCTTCACGTTCCAGCCCACCGTCGAGGACGCGATCGAGGCCCTCCACGCCTAGACGGCGATCCGAGCAGGCCTGAAGCGCGACGTCACGCGCGCGGTCACCGACCCGCGGTCGCTCTCAGGCCGTCCAGGAGCAGATCGAGGCCGGTGGTGAACTGGTCGCGGTCGTCATGGTCCCGCAGGTCCGCGGTCGTACCCGTCAGGAAGGGGTACTCCGCGGGGTCGAGCGTGGCCCAGTGTTCGGCGGTCCGGGTGAGGAACGCGGAGCGGCTGGTGGCCACGTCGACGGTGATGCCCGGGGCGATGATCTCGGCGCTGACGCCGGTGATGTAGTACGAGATCGCGGTGGAGACCGCGAAGTGCCGTTCGGCGGGCAGCCCCGTCCGTGCGACGAGGGTGCCGATGCGGTCGAGCAGACGCAGGGCGTTGTCCAGCGTGGCCGGCGCGGTGACGTGGGACGCCGCCCACGGATGCCGGTCAAGGGCGTCGAACACGGCGACGGCGAGCGCGCGCAGGCCGGCCACGGCGTCCTCCTCGACGCGCGGGTCCGCGGCGAAGGCGTGGCCGAGCACCTGATCCGCCGCGAGGGCGACGAGTTCGTCCTTGTTCGCCACATGCCAGTACAGGGCGCCGGGTCCGGTGTCGAGGTGCTTGGCCAGCAGGCGGAAGGTCAGTCCCCGCTCACCGTGTTCGTCCAGCAGTGCGACGGCCGCGCTGACGATGATCTCTTGCGACAGGGCGTCGGGGCGCCCCTTCCCGTCGGGTGCTCTTCCTCGTGTGCGCGGCATGCCCATATTTTGACACACCCTGGATCGGTGTTCCATATTGGTTATGGAACACCGATCCATAAGGGTGTCCGGTGAGCGCCCGACGCTCCGCGGACACGGGAACGAGGAAGCCATGACCACCACCCACCACCCCGTCGCCATCGTGGGCGCAGGCCTCGGGGGCCTGACCCTCGCCCGCGTCCTGCACGTCCACGGCATCCCCGCGACGGTCTTCGAGGCCGATGCCTCGGCCGCGTCCCGCACCCAGGGGGGCCAGCTCGACATCCACGAGGACGACGGGCAGCGCGCGCTCGCCGACGCCGGCCTCACCGACGCGTTCCGCGCGATCATCCACGAGGGAGCCGAGGCGCTGCGCGTGCTCGACCCGGACGGAAAGCTGCTGCACGACGAGCCCGACGACGGCATGGCACGACGCCCCGAGGTGCTGCGCGGAGACCTGCGGAGGATCCTGCTGGACTCCCTGCCGGACGGGACCGTCCAGTGGGGACGCAAGGTCACGGCCGTCCGTTCTCTCGGCGACGGCCGGCACGAGCTGGCCTTCGCCGACGGCACGACCGTGACCAGCGGCCTGCTCGTCGGTGCCGACGGCGCCTGGTCGAAGGTCCGCCCCCTGCTCTCCGACGCCACGCCCCGGTACATCGGCACGACGTTCATCGACACCTACCTGCACGACGTCGACGAGAAGCACGGCGCGGCGGCCGAGGCGGTCGGTGTCGGCGCCATGTACGCGCTGACCCCGGGCAAGGGGATCGTCGCGCACCGCGAGGCGGGGAACGTCCTGCACACGTACGTGGAGCTGAACCGCCCCGCCGACTGGATCGCCGGCATCGACTTCACGGACGCCGCCGCCGCGACCGCCCGGGTGGCGGCCGAGTTCGACGGATGGGCACCGGAACTCACCGCGCTGATCACCGACGGTGAGACGGCTCCGGTCGCGCGCATGATCCACACCCTCCCGGACGGGCACCGCTGGGACCGCGTGCCGGGGGTGACGCTCCTCGGCGATGCCGCGCACCTGATGCCGCCGTCGGGCGACGGCGCGAACCTGGCGATGTTCGACGGCGCCGAACTCGCCAAGGCGATCGCCTCACACGGCGACGACCTCGAAGCGGCCCTCACGACCTACGAAACGGCACTGTTCGCCCGCACCGATCCCTTCTACGCCGACGCCCACGACATCCTGGACCTCTGCCTCGGCGACCGGGCACCGTTCGGACTCATCGACCTGTTCAACGGTGTTCCCCAGGGCCAGGAGGGGACGCAGGACCAGGGCTGAGCCCTGCGCACGCGATCCCACTCAGGCAGCCGCCCTCACGAGGCGTCCAGGTCGCCGTACAGCACGTGGTGGTCCGAATACGACGACGGACGCACGGCATGCCCCAGCGGTACGAGGCCCCGCAGGAAGACGTAGTCGAACGTGCTCTGCCAGTCGGTCGTCGGCTCGCAGTCGACCGTGGACGAGGGACCGCACCGCGGGGCGACGTCCGTGGCCGATGCCCACATCGGGGCGAGTTCGGGAGCGTCGGGTACGGCGTTGAAGTCACCGAGGACGACGGCGCGGTCGTGCCGTACGACTTCCGCGGCGAGGACACGTGCCTGACCCGCTCGGACCGTCTCTTGGCGTCGCTCGGCAAGGTGGGTGTTGAAGACCCGCAGGGGCCGGCCGTCCACGGTGGTGGTGACCGCCATGTACCCACGGTCTTCGGATCCACCGTCGGGATACTCCGCGGTGACGAGGTCTCTCATAGGTGCCGCCGAGAGAATCGCCTGACCGTAGCCCCCCGGACTCCACGGCGCTCCCCCGCAGCGGCCCCAACTCCGCAGAACCGAACCGAACTCGACCTGGTAGGGCAGCCCGTACATACCCTCCAGGTAGTCCACGATCCTCTCGACGTCCCGCGCGCACGCCTCTTGCAGGCCGATGACCTGCGGGGCGTACGCGGCGATCTCCGCAGCACGGTCGACGTTGCTCCCCTCGCAGGGGTTGCAGAGGTTCCAGGTCATGACGCGGTTCGGTACGACATCGACGGCGGCCTCGACGGCCCCCGACCTGACGAAGGGGGAACCACTCGGCGCGGTGGGGCCGATGAGCGCCATGCAGGCCACGACCAAGGCGCCCGCGAGCAACTGCGTGCGCCCCTTGAACACCGGCGGCCCCCTCACAACGGACATCCATGTCGTGGGCGTCCTCTTCACCCGAGGATAAAGGGAAGTTGGACGGGCTCCACAACGACCGCTCGATCAGATCGAACCCTCTACCGCGGCCTTCATCCGTCGGCCGAGGGCAGGCGCGTCCTTGCGTGCTCGACCGCCGACCAGCGGAAGGAGGAGTCTTCCCATGTCATGGCCCTCGAGGATGTTGAAGAGGTGGACCCTGGTCCCTCCGTCGGCGGTCGGTTCGAGGTCGTAGCCGCCCTCGCCGGCGGTGATGGAGTGATAGGACGTCTCGTGCCAGCGAATACGGTTCGGTGCCGCCATGTCGATGATCTCGAACTCTCGGTGAGTCGTCAGACCGGCGTTCCTGACCGTGCTGTGGAACACGGTGCCGAGCTCTGTCTCACCGTAGGGGCTCCGGTCCATCACGAGTACCCGCGGATTGAACTCAGGGTCGTGCAGTCCGTCGGCGAGATAGGCGTAGACGTCATGGATGGGCCGGTCGATGTCGACGGTCACCTCAACCCGGGTACTCATACGCCTCTCCTTGAAGAGTGCGACCCCTGAACGAGAGCAAGGGTCATTCAGGGCTGCGCCAGACGTTGTCGTACGCGGCCTCCTCGATGCTGCGGCGCTGCCTTTCGGCCTCCAGTTCCTGGAGTGCACCGTTGACAGCGGCCAGCACCGTTTCCGCGGCGTCGTCCGCGATCTCCGGGACCTCTCCGGCCGACTCGCCGGTGATTCCGATGCCTTCCGCGAGCGTACGAAGGACCGGCTCGGCGGAGGACCAGCGCTCCGCCGCCTGCCGACGGGGGATCGAGTCGACCAGGACCGTGTGTCCGCCGCGAAAATGCCGTCCGCCCTGTTTCTCGACCAGGCCCTCCGACTCGAAGGCGGCCATGTACGTCGCAGCCAGGCCCCCTCCCCTGCGCCACAGCCAATCGCCCACCGACTCGAACGGTTCGGCCACCACGAGGGCAGCCGCTGCCTCCTTCAAGAGAGGGTCCGTCGGCGCCGTAGGACCGCCCGGGACCATCCGGTCACCGTCCAGGTGAACGGCCTCGGCCTCCGACAGATCGAGCAGTTCGGCTCCGGCGAGCGCGAGGGACAACTCGCCGGACCGCACCGGCCGGTTCCCCTCGACATCGAGGGCGACGATCAGCAGGTCCCGGGGCGTGCTCATGGCCAGTCTCACGTCCAATGCGTCGGCGACGGACCGCTGTTGAGGGACATGGATGTCGCGGAGACCACTCCGAACGCCGGACGTGGAGTTGGTCCACTGGTGCAACCGGCGCCCTCGACGAGCAGCTCCGGGCAGATCCGCGTTCGATTTTACGCAGCGTGCGACGCACCTGCATCCCGCCTTGCGCTCCTCTGCGGCGGACCGCCCGTCGCGCACCAGCCGACGGGCCTGGCTACGCTGGAGAAGGCGGCGCGGTCAGTCGATGCGGCACACTCAGATCCCCCCGCCCCCTCTGCGGAAGGCGCAAGGTGATGGATTCCGACGGCCGGACCCGAGCTGCGCTGGAAGAGCACTGGCGGGCATCGGAACTCGGGGACATCGATGCCGAGCACGCCATCTACGCCCCGGACGCGATCCTCGACTACCCGCAGTCCGGCGAGCGATTCCGGGGTCGCGCGGCGATCTCCGCGCAACGGGGCGGCCATCCCGCCAGTCGGCACTTCACCGTCCTCCGCATTGTCGGCAGCGGTGACCAGTGGGTGAGTCAGTGCGTGATCACCTACGACGGGGTGCCCTCCTACTCGGTGAGCATCATGGAGTTCGCCGACGGGCATGTCGCGCACGAGACGCAGTACTTCGCGGAGGCTTTCGGTGCCCCGGAATGGCGGACAGCACTTGCCGAGCCGATGCCTGGAAGAACCATCGCCAAGGCCTGATCCGTGCCACGACGCGGAGCGGATGCCGTCCGGTCGATCGAGTGACAGACTGAAAATCGAGTCGGCCGCGCAGTCGGTCGAGCGGAGTGGCGCCCTGCCCACCTTGGCCCGCGGGGCCCGAAGCCGACACGCCGTGGGGGATCGTACGAAATCCACGTTCGGAGAGTGGTGACCCCTGTGAGTGGGACCGATGGAGAATCCGACGGAGCACGTGGACGGCTTGCCGGGCAGACGGTTGTGGTGGTGGGAGGAAGCGCGGGCATCGGCCTGGAGACCGCGCGCCAGGTGCGTGCGGCCGGCGGTGACCTGGTCCTCGTCGCGCGCGACCCCGGGCGCCTCAAGCGCGCTGCGGACCAGCTGAACCCCCTGAGCACCGCCGCGTTCGACGCCCACGACGTCGAACGCCTGGAACACTTCATCGACGAACTCCCCGGGCAGGTGGACCACGTGTTGGTCACGGCGGGCAGCCCGTCATACACCCCGATCGCCGAACTCGACCTGTCAGAGGCCGGAAAGGACTTCGGCGGGCGTATCGCGATGATCCTGGCCGTGGCGCGGGCGAGCAGGGAGAAGGTCAGACCGGGGGGAACGCTGCTGTTCATCGGCGGGACCGGCGGCAGGCGACCCGCGCTCGGGATGGCCGTGACGGGAGCCGTCACCGCCGCGCTGCCGGCTCTGACCGCCAACCTGGCGCTGGAGATCGCCCCCGTCCGGGTCAACCTCATCGCGGCCGGGTTCGTGGACACGCCACTGTCGGCCTCCCTTCTCGGCGACCAACTCGACGCACGGCGTGAAGAGTTGAGGAAGACGCTGCCGATCGGACGGGTGGTCGGGCCTGAGGACGTCGCCGCCCTCGCCCTGCACATCATGGTCAACAGCGCACTCACCGGCGCCACCTACGACATCGACGGCGGCCAGCAACTCGTAGCGCACTGACATCCGTGGCCCGGGGCTCGGGCCACGGTCGGCCGTGGAGCACAGCCCGGCGACGTTCGGGGAGCAGGTCGTCGTCCGTGTCGCCCTCGGGTCCGAGACGAGAGGAACAAACGATGGACATGAAACTCGAGGTCGTCGTGGTGCCGGTTTCCGACGTCGACCGCGCCAAGGACTTCTACACCGGGCTGGGCTGGCGGCTCGACGCGGACATCCCGACGGGCGAGGACTTCCGGGTGGTCCAGGTGACCCCTCCCGGCTCAGCGGCGTCGGTCATCTTCGGCACGTCGGTCACCGAACAGGCTCCGGGCTCCGCTCGCGGACTGCAGCTGATTGTCGACGACATCGAGGCGGCCCACGACGAGTTGAAGCGGGGCGGCGGCAGCCCGAGCGAGGTGTTCCACGACGCCGGCGGCGTCTTCCACCACGCCGGCACCGATGCGCGCCTGCCCGGCCCCGCCCCGGAACGCGTCAGTTATGGATCCTTCGTGTCGTTCAGCGACCCGGACGGGAACGGCTGGATTCTCCAGGAGATCACCACACGGCTTCCGGGACGGCTGGACCCCTCGACCACCGCCTTCTCCTCGGCGGACGACCTGGCGAGCGCGCTGCGGCGGGCGGCGGCCGCGCACGGTGAGCACGAGGCACGCACCGGCGCCGAGGACCCGGACTGGCCGGACTGGTACGCACGGTACATGGTGAGCGAGCAGGCCGGAACGGAGCCGCCCACGTAAGCACCTGCCGATCGAGTGAGGTGGTCCTGCTCAACGGGGTTGCCCTGAACAGCAGTTCGCTTTCCGTCCGGAGCCGGGGGCGGGCCGACCGCCTCGGAGGCGACGTTCCTGAATGCCGCTCGCTCTTCGCGAGTACGTCGGGATCGTCGCCTCCGCCATGGGGCGAGTGTGGTGGTTCGGGCCACGAGGCACTCCGGGGGTGGCTACGGTGCCTGCGAGGTGCCGCGCCCGCATGACTCGCGCGATTCGGGCAACACGCTGGAGAGGTCTGACGGGGTTCCGTTGAGGGGGTGCTCGTGAGGGAGGCGCTGGAGCGTTCGAGCCAGGAGGATGCCCGCATCCGTCCACCGCACGGAGGCGACCCTCGGGGGCAGCAGGCGACGGAGGGCCCCGAGACCCGTCCGCCGAAGACGCCCTGCCGAAGCGGACAGCACAGCGTGAGGCCTTCTTCGACAACGCGAAGTACCTGGCCATCGTGCTGGTCGCGATGGGCCACGCCTGGGAACCGCTGCGAGGTGACAGCCGGGCGGCGGCAGCCCTCTACATCACGGTCTACACCTTTCACATGCCGGCGTTCATCATCGTCTCCGGCTACTTCTCGCGGAACTTCGACGCCCGTCCGAACCGGATCGTGCGTCTGGTGACGGGCGTCGCCGTTCCGTACGTGGTCTTCGAGGTGGCGTACTCGCTGTTCAAGCGGTGGGCGGACGACGATCCGGGTTTCGCGATCAGTCTGCTGGACCCCTGGTACCTGACGTGGTTCCTGGGGGCCCTGCTCATATGGCGGCTGACCACTCCGGTGTGGAAGGTCGTGCGACGGCCGCTGCCGCTCGCACTCGCCGTCGCCGCCCTCGCGGCGGCCTCTCCCGACATCGGCGACGACCTCGACCTGCAGCGTGTCCTGCAGTTTCTGCCCTTCTTCGTCCTCGGGCTCTGTCTGAAGCCGGAGCACTTCCAACTGGTGCGCCGGCGTGAAGCGCGCGTCCTGTCCGTGCCCGTCTTCGCGGTCGCCCTGGGTGTCGCCTACTGGGCGGCGCCACGGATGAACGCGGCCTGGTTCTACCGTCGCGACAGTGCGCAGGAACTGGGCGCCCCGGGCTGGACGGGCGCCGCCATGACCCTCGCGCTCTTCGCCTGCTCCGTGATCCTGGTCGCCTGCTTCTTCGCCTGGGTCCCGCGGCGCACGATGTGGTTCACCGTGCTCGGTGCCGGGACCCTGTATGGCTATCTGCTGCACGGCTTCCTCGCCAAGGGCTCCCGCTTCTGGGACTGGTACGACCCCGCCTGGATCCATCGGCCGCTCGGCGAGATCGCCGTCACCGTAGTCGCCGCCGCGGTGATGACCCTGCTGTGCACTCCGCCGGTTCAGCGGACTTTTCGCTTCGTCATGGAGCCGAAGATGCGGTGGGCGTTTCGGCAGGACGCCGTCGACGTCGCCAAGGCTCGGAGATCGGGATGACCGGGCCGGCCAGACCGCCTGCGGTTCACTTCGAGCGCGTCGCCGCGTCGACACCGGCGGGCCTCCAGGCCGTCGTCATGCGCGACGGCGGGGGACGGGCGGCTGGACGAATGGACTTTCAGGTCTGCCACTGCTGCCGGCTCGGTCACGTGGAGAGCATCGTCGTCGCGGCCCACTGGCAGGGGCAAGGCGTCGGGAGACGGGCCGTCCATGCGGCTCTGGGTCCGTGCATGGGCTACGCCTGGTCCACGTCACGGCAGACGTCCGAGGGCCGCCGCTTCTTCGCGGCCATGCGGGAGGAGACGGGCCTGGCGTTCTCGGCGGGCACCGCGGGATGCACGCACATGCTCTCCGTACACCGGCCGGGACTCCTGCGCGGCCTGCTCACTCACCACCGCCCGTAGACCGGCCCACACGCCGCGACAGGGACCCGGGGGTCAGGCGGCGCCGCCGTTGGCGAACAGGACCTGGCCGTTGACCCACCGGCCGCCCGGCCCGGCCAGGAACGCGACCGCATGCGCGATGTCCTCGGGCGTGCCGAGCCGCTCCAGCGGGGAGACCGCGGCGATCCGCTCGACCAGCTCGGGGCTCTTGCCTTCGAGGAAGAGCGGGGTGGCGGTCGGCCCGGGAGCGACGGCGTTGACGGTGACGTCCCGGCCGCGCAGTTCGCGGGCGAGGATCAGGGTCATCGCCTCGACCGCGCCCTTGGTGGCCGCGTAGGCGGCGTAGGTCGGCTGCTGCAGCCGGGTCACGGACGTGGAGAAGTTCACCAGCGCTCCGCCGGGGCGCAGCCGGCGGGCAGCGAGCTGGGACACGACGAACGTGCCGCGCACGTTGACCCGGTGCATCCGGTCGAAGGCGTCGAGGTCCATGTCGGCGAGCGGCGCCAGCACCATGATCCCGGCGGTGTTGACCACCACGTCGACCCCGCCGAAGCGTTCCTCGGCGGCGTCGTACAGCGCCGTCATCGCCGTCTCGTCCGCGACGTCGCCGGAGACGGCGACGGCCGCGCCGCCCGCCTTCTCGATCGACGCGACGACCTCCTCGGCGCGCTCGGCCCTGCCGGAGTAGTGCACGACCACGGACATGCCGTCGGCGGCCAGCGTCTGCGCGACCGCGCTGCCGATCCCGCCCGAGCCTCCGGTCACGATCGCCACACGGGCGGCGGGCTGCTCATTCGTGGTCATGATGATCTCCCTCTCGTTTTTGTGGACGATAAGTACATTAGCAGTATGTAGACCGATGGTCCATATACATATGGCCCGCGGGTCCATATAGTTGTTGCCGGATGCCGTGCCACCCCGGTCGGCCGAGCTGGACGAGGAGGAGACGCGTGGAGCACGGGGACACCGAGGGCGCCGGAACCGGCAAGCTCAAGCCGGGCCGCGGGCGCCGCCGGGCTGAGGACGTCCGCCGCGCGACGCTGACCACGGCAGCCGAGCTCCTGCTCGCCGAGGGAGTGCACGCCCTCACCTTCTCGAAGGTCGCAGCCCGTGCGGGCGTCAGCAAGATGACCCTCTACAAGTGGTGGCCCTCCCCCGGAGCCCTGGCCTTCGACGCCTACTTCAACACTTTCAGGGAGACCTTGGCCTTCCCGGACACGGGCGACATCCGGCGTGATCTGACAACGCAGCTGCGCAGTTTCGTCGATCTCCTGGACCGCAACGGCCCCGTGATCGCCGGGATCATCGGAGCCGCCCAGGGTGACCCCGACCTGGCGGCGGCGCTCTCGACGCACTACGTCACGCAGCGTCGCGCCCTCGCCGTCGAACGCCTCACGCTCGCCCGGCAGGCCGGTCAGATCCGTGAGGGGGTCGACCTGGAGACGATCGTCGACCAGCTCTGGGGCGCCGTCTACCACCGGTTGCTGATGCCGGCGCAACCGCTGACCCCGGAGTTCGTCGATCGACTGATCGCCAACCTCTTCCAGGGCGTCGCGCCGGCCTCTGCCGACCCGGCACCGTAGGCCGCTCCCGTCACAGGAGTCACCGGGAAGGCTCTCAGTTCAGGTGGTCGCGCACCACGTCCAGGAAGGTCCGCCGACTCGGCCGGATGGCAGCCCAGACCCGCTCGTCCAGGGGCTCTCCGGGAACACCGGCATCACCGGGCCCGTCCCTGATGACGTTCTGAACGGCGAACGCCAGCCGCCGTGCCGCTTCGTTCACCTCGGGCGCGCACAGCATGTGAATCGTCTTCTGCGCGACCCACATCCTGTCGATGGTCTGTCTCGCCCGCGCCTGCCACTGCTCGTCGGCCGCCTCGTGGTGATAGTGATCCACGGCGACCCTCTCCCCCTCCTGCACCGTGCGCAGGAAGTCGATGAGCTGGGTCAGACGTTCGCTCCGACGCGCTTCGGCACGCTCCCGGAGACCTCTGCGCGTCTCGGCCCGTTCCGACGCACGTCCCAACGCGTGCTGGGCCACCCACGAGACGAGTCCGCCGAGCAGAACGCCGATGAGCGGCGCAAGTGTTGTCCCTACCATGCCTGAAACATGGCACCACCGACGCTGATGTCGTGGTTCTTCGAGTGAACTCAAGACACCGCCCTCTCTGTCGTATTAGAGGGCGTCCTCCGCGAGGGGAGCGTCACCCGCCGAGGCGCGAGGACCCGGGGGCCGGCGCCGAATCGCCCGCTTGGCGCTCCGCCAAGGGCGGGCTCAGCCGCCTGCACGCGCCCGTGCACGGTGGGTCAAGTGCGGTTGCAGGCAGGGGCAAATGCGGGCTGCCCGACGGATCTAGCGTGACGAGTGACGGCGTGGACGGGCCCTGGCGCGCACCTTCGCCGTCGTCACGCCGGACGGACCGGCGTGTGAGCGAGACTCAGGAGATTCTCATGGCCGACGCCGTCAAGCCGGTGCTGGAACCAGCGGCAGCCGCCTTCGCCGAGGCGACCGCCCATCCGCCGTACCTCTTCGACCTGGCTCCCGCCGAGGGCCGCAAGGCGGTCGACGAGGTGCAGGCGGGCGACATCACGAAGCCCGCCGTCGACGAGGAGTGGATCACCGTCTCCGGCGGGCCGACGGGAAGCGTCCGCGCTCGCATCGTCAAGCCGGCCGGCGCGACGGACACCCTTCCCGTCATCCTCTACATCCACGGCGCCGGGTGGGTGTTCGGCAACGCCCACACCCACGACCGCCTCGTGCGCGAACTGGCCGTCGGCGCCCGGGCCGCCGTGGTCTTCCCCGAGTACGACCTCTCGCCCGAGGCCCGCTACCCGGTCGCCATCGAGCAGAACTACACCGTCGCCCGCTGGATCGTCGAACAGGGCGCGGCCAAGGGCCTGGACGCCTCGCGGATCGCGGTGGCCGGTGACTCCGTGGGCGGCAACATGACCGCCGCGCTGACCCTGATGGCGAAGGAACGGGGCGACGTCCCGCTCGTGGCGCAGGTGCTCTTCTACCCGGTCACGGACGCGAACTTCGAGACGGGCTCGTACCACCAGTTCGCGACGGGCTACTTCCTGCGCCGCGACGGCATGCAGTGGTTCTGGGACCAGTACACGACCGACGAGACGCAGCGCGCCGAGATCACCGCCTCCCCGCTGCGCGCCACCACCGACCAGCTCACCGGGCTGCCGCCGGCCCTCGTCATCACCGGCGAGGCCGACGTCCTGCGCGACGAGGGCGAGGCGTACGCGAACAAGCTCCGCGAGGCCGGCGTCCCGGTCACGGCCGTCCGCTATCAGGGCATCATCCACGACTTCGTGATGCTCAACGCCCTGCGCGAGACCCACGCCGCCGAAGCCGCCATCACGCAGGCCATCGGCACCCTGCGCTCGGCACTGAAGACCGTCTGAGACTCACGGGGAGAAACAGGACATGACCACTTCCACACCCACCGTCGTCCTCGTCCACGGTGCGTTCGCCGACGCCGCCAGCTGGTCCGGAGTCGTCGCCGAGCTGCAGAACCACGGCATTCCCGTGGTCGCACCGCCGAACCCGCTGCGCGGCCTGGCCGCCGACGCCGCCTACGTGGCGTCCGTGGCAGCCCAGGTCGACGGCCCCGTCGTCCTCGTCGGTCACTCCTACGGCGGCGCGGTCATCACCGTGGCCGGCGCTGCGGACAACGTCGTCGGGCTCGTCTACGTCGCCGCCTACGTCCTCGAAGAGGGCGAGAGCCTGGGCGAACTCCAGGGTCGCTTCCCCGACTCACCGCTCGCGAGCAGCCTGCGGCAGTCGACGTATCCCGTCGAGGGGGCCGGGACCGCCGTCGAGGTGACCATCGAGGCGGAGGCCTTCCCGAACGTCTTCGCGGCCGACGTGCCGGCCGATGTCACCAAGGTCCTGGCCGTCGCCCAACGCCCGCTGGCCGCGGCGTCGTTCACGGAGACCGCCTCGACGGCCGCCTGGAGGACGAAGCCCGCCTGGGCGCTCGTCGCCGGAGCGGACCAGGCGATCAACCCAGAGGTCGAGCGCTTCGGTGCGCAGCGGGCCGGCGCGACCACCATCGAGATCGAGGGCGCCTCGCACGCCGTCGCCGTGTCGCGGCCCGCGGAAGTGGCCGGCTTGATCCGCGACGCGGTCCGCGCGACGAGCTGATCTCTCGGCCGAGGCAGTCCCGCGGACGCTCCTCCCCCGTGGCGTCCGCGGGACTGCGCTGCGAAACTTCCTCCGTCTCTTCCTGGTCTCTCCCACCTCGACGCTGTGTGATTGCGGTACAGGCTGCATTGCCGAGCGATCACGCTGCCCGTGGGAGATTCCTGGTGTCCACCGTCCTGTCCACCGCGCCTCTGTCCGCCTCCGAACGGACGGAACGCTGGCACGAAGCGGTCAACCGCACCTTCGTACCCCTCGATGTCGAACTCCTCGAACGCGAGCCGTCGCCCGGATCGATCGTCAGTCATCAGCTCGGTCCCCTACGGATCTCCACCGTCCAGGCAGGACCGCAGGTGGTGCGGCGCGACAAGCGTCTGATCTCGCGGGACAGCCGGGAGACGGTGATCCTCAGCCTGCAGAACTGTGGCACGGCGTTGAAGGAGCAGGACGGCCGCGAGTCCCGGATAGCACCGGGTGGCTTCTCCCTGAGCGATTCGTCCCGGCCGTTCAGGAAGAAGCTCGCCGACGGCTTCAGTTTCACATCGTTCCAGTTTCCCCGCGATGAGCTGCGTGTGCGGGACGAGGACCTGCGGGCCGTGACCGCGACCTCCTTCACGGGCGACGCGGGTACGGCTGCGCTGCTCGCGACGTACCTGGCCCAGACCGCCCGCGACGCGGCGGCCTTCGACCGCGGCGTCGGGGGCCGTGTCGCCGCCACGGCGCTCGACCTGCTGGTCCTGCTCATCGACGAGCGCTGCGGACGCTTCGTGCCCGATGCGGCGCAGCACGCCGCGGCATCACTTGTTCGCGTGAAGGAGCACGTGGTGCGGAACCTTTCCGACCCCGGTCTCTCGCCGTCCAGGATCGCCGAGGCGAACTTCATGTCGGTGCGCTACGTGCACAAGCTGTTCCAGCTCGAAGGCACGACGGTGGGTGGATGGATTCGGACGCAACGGCTGGAGCGCTGCCGCCGGGATCTCCTGCGGCCCCGGGCGAGGGAGCTCGGTGTGGCGGCGATCGCCCACCGCTGGGGCTTCGTCAGCGCCAGCCACTTCAGCCGTGCCTTCCGCGCGGCGTACGGAATGGCGCCACGGGACTGGCTGGCCGCGGGCCTGTCGGGTGAACAGCGCGCCGCTCGGGGGCTTTGAGCGGCGCGGTTCCGCATGCGCACCGTGAAAGCGTCGGCCGTCAGGCGCCCGGATCGGCGCAGACGGATGCTCCGGCTTCATCCAGGGCCCCGAGGCGGGCACGTGCTTCTTCCACCACCGCCTGCGGGATACTGCCCTCCAGCACGAGCACGCGCCGCAACTCACCCACGGCGAAGTCGAGTTCGCCAAGATGCGTCAGGGCGCGAGCCAGGTACAGGTGGACCTTGCCTTCTTGCTTGTCCCATCCCAGGGCCTCGAACTGCCCATCGATCGGCCGGAGAACGTCGACGACGTCCTGCCAGTCCTCTTGAGCGAGATAGGCGAACGAGACGTGGTAGGCCGCGATCAGCGCCGTGACGTCTCGCACGTTCGACGGGATGCGCTCGACATTCCGGGGGTCGGCGAGAACCGCCATGACCTCCCCGTAGGTCTCGACGGCCTCGTCGGTGCGGTCGGCCGAGGCCAGACTGTCGATGGCCACGTTGCAGGCCTGGAGGTATCCGTTGATCTCGTCCGCCTTGGAGAACAGATCCATGGCACGGCGTGCGCTGTCCGCGGCACGGGACAGATCACCGACGCGGCTCAGAAGTGAGCCGAGGTAGGTGTGGGCCCACGCCTCCTGGATGACGTCTTGGGCCGTGCCGGCGAGAACCAGGGCATGCTCGGCGGCGGCGACCGCGTCGTCGTGGCGGCGTTCGCAGGCCCAGTAGGCCCACGAGAGGTAGTTGCGGTGGGTGGCTTCGAGGGCGGGGTCTCCGAGGGACGCGGACGCCTCGGCCGCACGCTCGTAGACGTCGACCCAGAGTCCTGACGAGACCCAGTTGTCGGAGAACCAGTGCATGGCCTCGGCGACTTCGACCACCTTGGCGTGTTCGCCGTCGTCGGCGGCGGCGTGGAAGGCGGCCGACCAGTTGTCGCTCTCCGCCTTGATCCACTGAAGCGCCTGCTGGTGACTGTCCAGCGCGACCAGACGCAGCGGATCCGGCGCGGGCGCACCGTAACCGGGCTCGTACCAACGGCCGGCGAGGACGGCCGTATCGAGCAGCCAGGCCCGCAGCCGTGCCGCGTCGGCGGCCGACTCCTGGGGGCTGTCCTCCAAGTGGTGCCGTGACCTCGCGTACAGACACAGGAGATCGTGGAGACGGTAGCGGTCCTCGTGGTGCGTCGCGAGCAGCCCGGCCTCCAGCAGCTCCTCCAGTACGTCCTCGGCCTCAGGAATCGCCGTGTCGGCGAGCACCGCGGCCAGCGGCACGCTGAAATCGCCTCCGGGTACCAGTGAGAGCAACCGGAACATCCGTGCCGCCCCCGCGGCGAGACGTGAATACGACAGGGAGAACGCCGAGTTCATACGGAGGTCGCCGGCGCTGAGCAGGTCCAGTCTGCGGTTCTCGTCGTTGAGGCGGGTGGCGAGACGTTGGAGGCTCCAGTTCGAGCGTGTGGCCGCCCAGTTGGCGGCGACGCGCAGAGCGAGGGGAAGGTGACCGCACAGCTCCGTCACCGCGCGCGCGGCCTCCGGCTCGGCGTCCACGCGGCCGGCGCCCACCACAGCGCGCAGCAGGGAGGCGGACTCCGGCTCGCTCAGGGCACCCAGTTCGACACGCTGGACGCCTTCCAGGCCCGCCAAGGTACGACGACTGGTCACCACCATCAGCACCCGGCCCGTACGCGGCAGGAGCGGGCGCACCTGGGACTCGCCTCCCGCGTTGTCCAGGATCACGACGGCGCGGAGTTCCGCCGCCATCGCGTGGTAGCGCGCCATACGCTCCTCGCTGTTCAACTGCGCCACGTCGAGGTCACCGACGCCCCAGGCTCCGAGCAGACGCACCACCGCGTCGTCCACCGAGAGCGGGTGGGCGTCCAGGCCTCGCATGTCCACCAGGAACGCCCCGTCCGTGAAGGACGTTCTGGACTCTTCGGCCAGCCGTATCGCCAGGGTGGTCTTCCCGCTTCCGGGGGAGCCGAACACCACGGCCACCGGGGGTGCGAGCGCCCAGTGGCCCTGGTCCGGCGCGCCGGCGTCTTCGAGGTGCCGGTGGGCGACGTCACGCAGCAGGTCCAGCTCGGCGCGCCTCCCGACGAAGTCGCGGACGCCCCTGGGCAACTGATGTGGGGGGACGACGGAATCGGACGGGCCCCCGGCCGGGCGGGAGGCCCGGGCGATCGACAGCAGGTCGGCATGGATCGACTCGTCCAGCCCCAAGCCCTGCGCGAGGGCGGCGATCGTCCCGCGTCGAGGCCGAAGACTCCGCCCCCGCTCCATGTCGCCGATGGCGCGTCCCGAGACCCCGGATGCCTCAGCCAGCTCCTCCAGCGTCAGACCACGCCCCTGACGCAGTTCCCGCAGCCGACGGCCGAACGGCGTCCCGCTACTGCTTTCCACCACACCCCGCCGTCGGCACTACCCACACATATTTGTCGTTTCATCTTACTCTGCGCGGTGTTCCGGCCATTCATTCGATTCTCAGGTGGTCGCGGTCACCGCAGGACACGGCGTCGGGAACCGCCCAGGCCGACGCCTCACCGGCCACGACGGCCTTCCGCCCCCACCACAAGAATTCGGCCTGTACTCGCGAGGTCCGACCCCGGAGGTCCGTCTCGGCCGTGCGAGCCGCGAGTCGGACGGCGATGAGTCTCACCGCTTTTGCCAGTCTGTATTCACAGCACGCGAGCAACCGCACTCGAGGAGGCCATCATGACCGCGACCTACACATTCGACGTCTTTTCCAGCCTCGACGGATTCGGCGCAGCCAACGGGAACTGGACCGGCTACTGGGGCAAGCAGGGTCCGGAGCTCCTGGACCATCGCCTCGCCCTGTACGACGACGAACAACGGATGGTGTTCGGGGCGAACACCTATCGGGCGTTCTCGCGGATGCTGGCCGAGAGCACCGAGGATTCCGACGTCCGTGATCCGTGGGTCACGCGGATGAGGAACCTGCCGACGACGGTGGTGTCGAGCACGCTGGAGGGGCCCCTCGACTGGCCGGACGCCAAGGTCGCGAGCGGCGACGCCGTCGATGTCGTCGCCCGGCTCAAGAAGGACTCCGAGGTGCCGCTGCGCTCGCACGGCAGCCTGTCGATGAACCGGGCGCTGATGGCCGCCGGTTTGGTGGACCGCGTCCAGGTGACGCTCTTCCCCGTCATCACCGGTCAGACCGGACTGGAACCGATCTTCGGGGGTGCGTCCGACTTCGACCTCGAACTGATCGAGCACCGCACGCTCGACGGCCATATCCAAGAGCTCATCTACCGGCCCACCGCACATGTCTGAGTCCGGACCGAGCAGGTGCTCCGCGGGAGGTGCCCCGACCACGTCGGGCTGCCCGCAGGCCGCATTGTGGTGAGGGTCAGGTCCATCATGCCTGTTCGGAGGCTGTTTCGGTAGGACGGAGCGTACGTCCGTTCGGCCTTGTCGCCGGTGGTGGTCCACCCGCAGACTCGTCGTCATCCACTCTCCGGCGTTCGTGCCGGCATCCTTCCTCGGCTGCCGGTGCGTTCGCTGTGCTGTCTCGTCGCGCGGCGGGCGCGGCGCGGGAGTGGGGGACGAAGGGGGATCGGTGGATCAGGACATGGTTGTGCTGGCGAGACTCAGGCTGCTCAGCGCCAATCGACGGGTGGTGCGCGGTACCGAGGGGCTGTGGATCTATCGCCTTCTCACACAGGTCGAACCGGAGGTGTACGGGTCGAAGCTGGCGTACGTCCTGGTGGAGGCAGGCGCTCCCCCTTTGGTGAGCGAGCTGCCGGAGCGACGGCTGGCGCTGTTCGAAGAAGCGGTGACAGTGGCGAAGGCGCTCGACGTCGCGAACCCCTTCCGGGAGAAGGTGTTGGAGAGGGCACTGGCCGCCCTACAGCGGGAGTTGGAAGGCCGACCGGTGTCTTGACTTGCTCCTCGGGCTGAAGCCCGAGGATTCTGGCCTTCTCGACTTGTTGCTGTGCCGCTACGCGGCACGGGCTTGGGTCGGGAGTCCGTGGCTTCCTGTTTCTTCGCGCTGTGCCGGGATTGCTCCTGGTCTTACCGGTGCTCCGCAGGCTGATACCGCCAGTCCGGCGGCCGTCTTCACGTTGATCGCGGCATTGTGGTCCCGGTCGTGGACGGTGCCGCAGGCGGCACACGTCCACTCCCGGACATTGAGGGGCTTGGGTCCGTCCTTGACGCCGCAGGTCGAGCA
>NZ_JBEZHO010000015.1:0-183778 GCF_040650615.1 Streptomyces sp. NPDC048643 | reverse complement strand
GGTCGGCCGCGTACTCGACGAAGCCGGTGGGCCCGCAGACGTAGACGGTGGGCTCGAAGTCGGGCGGCCACCCGGACCGCTCCGTTTTCCTGTCCTGCCGTCCGCCCGGACGGCAGGACATCTCAGACCGCGCGGACTCCGCGCCGCCAGACGCCGCTGACCAGGGGGACGCCGGGACGGTAGGCGAGGTGGACGTGGCTCGGAGCGTCCAGCAGGGTCAGGTCGGCGTACGCGCCGGGGGTGAGGCGTCCGACGTCGTCGCGGCGCAGGGCCCGCGCGCCTCCCGCCGTCGCCGACCACACGGCCTCGTCCGGCGTCATCCCCATGTCGCGCACCGCGAGGGCGACGCAGAAGGGCACGGACGAGGTGAACGACGAGCCCGGGTTGCAGTCCGTGGACAGGGCAACCGTGACGCCCGCGTCGATCAGCCTGCGGGCGTCCGGCCATTCCGCGCGGGTCGAGAACTCGGCGCCCGGCAGCAGCGTCGCCACGGTGTTGCCGCTCGCGAGGGCGTCGACGTCCTCGTCCGTCAGATGCGTGCAGTGGTCGGCGCTCGCCGCGTCCAGCTCGACGGCGAGCCGCACACCGGGACCGTACGTGAGCTGGTTGGCGTGGACGCGCGGGTGCAGGCCCTTCGCCCGGCCCGCCGTGAGGATCGCGCGCGCCTGGTCGCCGTCGAAGGCGCCCTTCTCGCAGAAGACGTCCACCCAACGGGCGTACGGGGCGCAGGCGTCGAGCATCTCGCCGGTCACCAGGGCGACATAGGCGGCCGGGTCGTCGGCGTGGTCCGGCGAGACGATGTGCGCGCCGAGATAGGTGACCTCGTCGGTGTGCGCGGCGGCGATGCGCAGCGCGCGGGCCTCGTCGTGGACGGTCAGGCCGTATCCCGACTTGGTCTCCATGGTCGTGGTGCCCTGACGGAGCGCCTCGTGGAGGTAGCGCGTGAGGTTCCGCTCCAGTGCCTCGTCGGAGGCGGCGCGGGTGGCGGCGACGGTGGTGCGGATACCGCCGGCGCTGTAGGCCCGGCCGGACATCCGGGCGTTGAACTCCTGGGTGCGGTCACCGGCGAAGACCAGGTGCGAGTGGGAGTCGACGAAGCCGGGGATCAGCGCACGGCCTTCGGCGTCGAACCGGTTGTCGGTGGCGGGTGCTTTGCCTGCTTCCCCGGTCCACACGATGCGGTCGCCGTCGATGACGACGGCCGCGTCCTGGATCAGACCGAGCGCGGATCCGTCACCTTGGGAGGGATCGTTGGTGACCAGACTGGCGATGTTGGTGATGACGGTCGTGCTGCTCATGGCGTCCTCAGGGGTGGCGGGACTGCGGGTGGGGGGCTGGTCACGGGGGCGACGGGGGTCGACGGGGGCCCACCGGCCGCTGCCGGGTGACGGGCCCCTCCGTCCCCTCCGTGTCAGGCGCGCAGGGCCTCGACGGCGTCCGCGAGCGCCGTCGGCACATCCGGTACGAGGGTGTGCGCGCCGTCGCGGACGATGTGGCGGCCCGCGACGACCGTGTGCCGGACATCGGCCGCCGTGGCCGCGAAGACGGCGGTCTCGGCCCCGAGGCGCGGCAGCGGTCCCGCTGTTCTGACCGAGTCGAGGGCGATCGTCGTGAAGTCGGCGAGCGCGCCGGTCTCGATGCTGCCCGCGTCGTCCCAGCCGAGGGCCGCGTGGCCGTCGGCGGAGGCGGCGCGCAGCAGGGCGGCGGCCGTCCAGTGACCGCGGGTGCGGGTGCGCAGCCGTTCGTTCAGCTCCATCGCGCGGGCCTCTTCGAGGAGGTCGATGACGGCGTGGCTGTCGGAGCCGAGCGACAGGGACGAGCCGGCGCGCTGGAGGGCGACGGCGGAGCCGATGCCGTCCGCGAGGTCGCGTTCGGTGGTCGGGCACATGCAGGTGCCGGTGCCGGAGCCGCCGATGAGGGCGATGTCCTCGTCCGTGAGGTGCGTGTTGTGGACACCGGTGGTGCGCGGGCCGAGGACGCCGTGGTCGGCGAGCAGCTGGGCGGGGGTGCGGCCGTGGGCGGCGCGGCAGGCCTCGTTCTCGGCGGTCTGCTCGGACAGGTGCACGTGGAGCGGGGCGCGCCGCTCCTCGGCCCAGCGCGCGACGGTGGCGAGTTCTCCGGCGGGCACGGCCCGTACGGAGTGGATCGCCGCGCCGATCCGTGCGTGATCCCGGTCCTTGAGAAGGGAGGAGCGTTCCGCCCAGGCCTCCGCGGTGCCGTCGGAGAAGCGGAGTTGGTGCTGGTTGGGCGGCTGTCCGAAGCCGGAGGAGAGGTAGGCCGTGTCGAGCAGGGTGATACGGATCCCGGCGTCGGCGGCGGCGGCGATGAGCGCCTCGCCCATGGCGTTGGGGTCGGCGTAGGGGGTGCCGCCGTGGGCGTGGTGGACGTAGTGGAACTCTCCGACGGCGGTGACTCCGGCGAGCGCCATCTCCGCGTACACCGCGCGGGCCAGGGCGTGGTAGGTCTCGGGGGTCAGCCGGTCGGCGAAGGAGTACATGATCTCGCGCCAGGTCCAGAAGGTGCCGGAGCCGACCTGGACGGTGCCGCGCAGGGCGCGGTGGAAGGCGTGCGAGTGGGCGTTGGCGAGGCCGGGGAGGGTGAGTCCGCGGAGGATCTCGGCGCCGGGCGGCGGGGTGTCGACGCCGGTGCGGACCTCGGTGACGCGGCCGTCCTGGCCGGTCCCGGAGCCGGCGGTGGACACGGTCACGGCGACGCCCGGCTCGACGTGGGTGTCGAGCCAGGCGTGTTCCAGCCAGTACGTCTGCGTCACCTGCAGGCCAGCCCTTCGAGTACGTCGGCGAGTGCGGTCACCCCGGCCACGCAGTCGTCCTCGGCGGCGAACTCGGCCGGGGAGTGCGAGACACCGGTGGGGTTGCGTACGAACAGCATGGCGGTCGGGACGGTGCCGGAGAGGATTCCCGCGTCGTGTCCGGCGCCGGTGCCGAGCACGGGCACGCTGAGGGCGGCGTCGCGCTCCGTGCCGAGGATGCGGGCGAGTTCGTCGCGCAGGGCGTGCTCGAACTCGACGACGGGGGTGAACGACTCGCGCACGACGTCGAGTTCGACGCCCTGTTCCTCGGCGTGGGTGCGGGCCGCCTTCTCGATGCCGGTGACCACGGTGTCGAGGGTGGCCTGGTCGGCGGCGCGGGAGTCGAGCCAGCCGCGCACGAGGGAGGGGATGGCGTTGACGCCGTTCGGCTCCACGGCGATCTTGCCGAACGTGGCGACGGCACCGGCGAGCCGGGCCTCCTGCCGGGCGCTGAGCACGGTCTCCGCGTACGACAGCATCGGGTCGCGGCGGTCCACGAGTCGGGTCGTACCCGCGTGGTTGGCCTCGCCGCGGAAGTCGAAGCGCCAGCGGCCGTGCGGCCAGATGGCGCTGGCGATGCCGACCTGGTCGCCGCTGATGTCGAGGGCGCGGCCCTGCTCGACGTGGAGTTCGACGAAGGCGCCGATCCGGCCGAGCCGCTCGGGGTCGGGGCCGATGGTGCCGGGGTCGTACCCGGCGCGCTCCATGGCCTGGGGCAGGGTGGTCCCGTCGGCGTCGGTGAGGCGGTGCGCCTGCTCGACGGTGAGCTGTCCGGCGGCCAGCCGGGAGCCGACGCAGGCGAGCCCGAAGCGGGCGCCCTCCTCGTCGCCGAAGTTGACGATGGCGAGCGGCTTGGTGAACTCCGCTCCGCGGGCGCGGAGTTCGTCGAGCGCGGCGAAGGACGAGACCACGCCGAGGGGGCCGTCGAACGCGCCGCCGTCGGGGACGGAGTCGAGGTGCGAGCCCGTGACCACGGCGTCGCCCGCCGCGGGGTCGCCGAGCCAGGCCCACTGGTTGCCGTTGCGGTCGAGTTCACAGGTGAGCCCGCGCGACTCGGCCTGCTGCCGGAACCAGGCGCGGCAGTCGGTGTCGGCACCGGTCCAGGCGAAGCGGCGGTAGCCGCCGGAGGCGGAGCTGCGGCCGATCGGCAGCAGCTCCGCCCACATGCTGTGGAAGGTCACGCGGTGCCGCCCTCGTCGCCCTCGCGCATCGGGATGCGCACGCCGCGCTCGTCGGCGACGGACTCGGCGATGTCGTAGCCGGCGTCGACGTGGCGGATGACGCCCATGCCGGGGTCGTTCGTCAGGACGCGGCGGATCTTCTCGCCGGCGAGCTTGGTGCCGTCGGCGACGGAGACCTGGCCCGCGTGGATGGAGCGGCCCATGCCGACGCCGCCGCCGTGGTGGATGGAGACCCAGGAGGCGCCGGAGGCGACGTTCACCATGGCGTTCAGCAGCGGCCAGTCGGCGATCGCGTCGGAGCCGTCGAGCATGGCCTCCGTCTCGCGGTAGGGGGAGGCGACGGAGCCGCAGTCGAGGTGGTCGCGGCCGATGGCGAGAGGGGCGGCGAGCTCGCCGGAGGCCACCATGTCGTTGAAGCGCTCACCGGCCTTGTCGCGCTCGCCGTAGCCGAGCCAGCAGATCCGGGCGGGCAGGCCCTGGAAGTGGACGCGCTCGCCGGCCAGCTTGATCCAGCGGTGCAGCGACTCGTTCTCCGGGAAGAGGTCGAGGATCGCCTTGTCCGTCTTGTGGATGTCGGAGGCCTCGCCGGACAGGGCGGCCCAGCGGAAGGGGCCCTTGCCCTCGGAGAACAGCGGGCGGATGTAGGCGGGGACGAAGCCGGGGAAGGCGAACGCCCGGTCGTACCCGGCGAGCTGGGCCTCGCCGCGGATCGAGTTGCCGTAGTCGAAGACCTCGGCGCCGGCGTCCATGAAGCCGACCATGGCCTCGACGTGCTGCGCCATGGACTCGCGGGCGCGGGTGGTGAAGCCCGCCGGGTCCTTGGCGGCCGCGTCGGCCATGTCGTCGAAGTCGATGCCGACGGGGAGGTAGGCGAGCGGGTCGTGGGCCGAGGTCTGGTCGGTCACGATGTCGATGGGGGCGCCCTCCGCGAGCATGCGCGGCAGCAGCTCCGCGGCGTTGCCCAGCAGACCGATGGAGAGCGGCCTGCGCTGGTCGCGGGCCTCGACGGCGAGCTGGAGCGCGTGCTCCAGGGAGTCGGCCCTCACGTCCAGGTAGCGGTGCTCGATGCGGCGCTCGATGGCGCGCGGGTCGACGTCGATACAGATGGCGACGCCGTCGTTCATCGTCACGGCCAGCGGCTGGGCGCCGCCCATGCCGCCGAGGCCGGCGGTCAGCGTGATGGTGCCGGCGAGGGTGCCGCCGAACTTCTTCGCGGCGACGGCGGAGAAGGTCTCGTAGGTGCCCTGGAGGATGCCCTGGGTGCCGATGTAGATCCAGGAGCCGGCCGTCATCTGGCCGTACATGGTGAGGCCGAGGGCCTCCAGACGCCGGAACTCCTCCCAGTTCGCCCAGTCGCCGACCAGGTTGGAGTTGGCGATGAGGACGCGCGGGGCCCACTCGTGGGTCTGCATGACGCCGACGGGGCGGCCGGACTGGACGAGCATCGTCTCGTCCTGCTTGAGGGTGCGCAGCGTGCGGACCATGGCGTCGAAGGAGCGCCAGTCGCGGGCGGCCTTGCCGGTGCCGCCGTAGACCACGAGCTTGTCGGGGTGCTCGGCGACCTCGGGGTCGAGGTTGTTCTGCAGCATCCGAAGGGCGGCTTCCTGCTGCCATCCCAGGGCGCTCAGTTCCGTACCGCGCGGTGCTCGGACGGGGCGGGGTCCTGACATGGTCTGCCTCCCAGCGGACTGTTGCTATGGATATTCACATCCTCGCTCCTTGAATAGGGCTAGTCAATAGCTCCACGGGCGGCTCCTGGCCGTCGCGGATGTTTGGCTGGGATCCATGGGCGCAGAGATGGACGGGGCGGGAGATCCGCCGTTCGACGGGGTGAGTGGGGCTGCGATGTCTTCGGCAGGAACGTCCGGACCGTCTTCGGGCGACACGACGGGGAGCGGGAACGGGACACCGGAGCGGGCCGGGAACCGGCCACCGCGGGGCGGCCGGGCCGGCACGCCGGACCTCGGCGGACGCCGGACCTCGGCGGACGACCGCGGGGCGGGCGTCGGCTCGCCGGACCGGAGCGGAAGCGGTGCCGCCGACGGGAGCGGCACGGGGAGCGACGCCGTGGCGGCGGCGGACGCCGAGCGGGTCGCCCGGCGGGACGACGCCGTGCGGGCCGCCGTGGAGCAGGGCCTCCTCACCCCGGAGCAGCCCGTCGTCGCCCTGCTCGACGTGCCGGGCATCCGGGCCTCGGCCGCCGCGCTGCGCGCCGCCTTCGACACGGTGACCGCGCCCGGCACTCCCGTGCTGCACGCCTTCGCGGTGAAGGCGGCACCCCTCGTGCCCGTCCTGCGGCTGCTGGCCGACGAGGGCGTCGGCGCCGAGGTGGCAAGCCCGGGGGAGCTGTCGCTGGCCCGCGCGGCCGGAGTGTCCCCCGACCGGACCGTCCTCGACTCCCCCGCCAAGACCCCCGCCGAACTGCGCGAGGCGCTCGCGGTCGGCATCGCGGTGAACGCGGACAACCCGCAGGAGCTGGACCGGATCGACGCCATGGTGCGCTCGGCGCCCACCCGCTCACCCATCGGACTGCGGGTCAACCCGCAGGTCGGCGGGGGGTCGATCGGGGCACTGTCCACGGCCACGGCGACCTCCAAGTTCGGGGTCGCGCTCCGGGACGAGGGCGCCCGCGCGTGGATCCTGCGGGCCTACGCCGACCGTCCCTGGCTGACCCGGCTGCACGCGCACTCGGGGTCGCAGGGCATGCCGCTCTCGCTGATGGCGCAGGGCGTGGCGGAGACGTACGCGCTGGCGGAGGAGATCAACCGGCACGTCGGTCGGCGGCAGGTCGACACGATCGACATGGGTGGCGGACTGCCGGTCAACTTCGGCTCCGACGCGACGGCCCCGACGTACGCGCAGTACGCGCGGCTGCTCGCCGAGGTGGTGCCGGGTCTGTTCGACGGGCGGTACGGGCTGGTCACCGAGTTCGGCCGGTCACTGCTGGCCAAGCACGGGACCGTCCTGGCGCGGGTCGAGTACGCGAAGAGCGCGGGGGGCCGCGCGATCGCCGTCACGCACGCCGGCGTCCAGGTGGCGGCCCGCACGGTGTACGCGCCGGCGGCCTGGCCGCTGCGGATCGCCGCGTACGACGCCAAGGGCCGCCCCAAGTCGGGGCCGGACGTGGTCCAGGACGTCGCGGGCCCCGCCTGTTTCGCCGGGGACCTGCTCGCCGAGGGCCGGGCGCTCCCGCTGCTCGAACAGGGCGACCACGCCGCCGCGCTGGACACCGGCGCGTACTACTTCGCGCACCACTACGCGTACAACTCCCTCGCCCGGCCGGGCATCTACGGCTTCGTGCCGGACGGCGACAGGGGCACCGGCGGCGTGCGGTTCGCGGTCGTGCGGGAGCCACAGACCCTGGAGGAGATCGTCGCGGAGTCGGGCGGCGCCCACGGCACGTCGCTGACCTCCCTGTAGGACGTCGCCCACGTCACCGGAGGCCGTCCGCCGCCAGGGCTTCCGCCCGGCCTCCGGTCCTCGGGGACCTGTCCGCCGGGAACCCGGCGGACGGCCGGCGCGTCCAAGGGCCGTGCCGTCGACGGGTGCCTCCCGCCGGCACCAGCGGCACGCCCCCGCGGGCTGACGGACGCCCCGCGCACCGCCCACTCACCGGCGTGCGCGGCGCCGCGCACGCCCACGCTCCCTCGCGGGCGCCCCCGTCGTACGCCCCAAGGCCGCACAAACCGCTCACCTGCGGTTTCAAGGGTGCCGGAAAATATGGTCAGTTGACCCACCTTAGTCATCCCGGGCATGTTCCACAGGAAAATGCCGGATCACTCACTCATCGCGCACACAGTGCGTAACTTCTGCGTCACTCGGCCGAACCCTTGGCGGGAGGGGAGACACGGTGCCCGGAATCGACGAGTGCCTGCTGGAAGCCATGACACTGCCCGGTGCGCGGGGTGCCTCGGTGGTCGACTGGACCAGCGGGCTGGCCCTGGGCACGGTCGGCGACGCGCCGGGCGACGACCACGAGACGACCGCGGCGGAGGCGGCCGAGCTGGCCCGACTCGCCGCCGAGAACCGGTCGTTCGCCCCGAAGGACGGCTCCGACTGGTCCGAGTGGTCGGACCAGGAGACCCCCATCGAGGACCTGATCATCAGCAACCGCGACAGCTACCACGTCCTCCGGTTCGTCCGGACCAGCTTCGACAGCAGCGTGTTCCTGCACCTGTGGCTGGGCCGCTCGGACGGCAACCTCGCACTGGCCCGGATCCGGCTCGGCGAGATGGCCGGACGGCTGGTGCTCGTATGACGACCGTCAGAACCCCTCCCCCGCCCCGGCTCCCGGTGCGCGACAGGGCTCCGAGCCCCGAGGCGGGCGGCCTCTCGCCCATGCTCGGCCGGCTCGCCGCCGAGCGGGCCACCGGCGTCCTCATCCGCGAACGCGGCACCCTCTACCTCGCCGACGGCGAGGTGGTGCACGCCGAGAGCCCGGCCACCCCCGGTATCGACGTGCTGTTCTCCGCCCGCGGGGTGCTGGATCCCGAGGTGTGGCGCGAGGCCGTCGCCCTGGCCGGCGCCCGTCGCCGGGTGGGCCGGTTCCTGATCGACACCGGACGAATAGCGGAGGGCGCCCTGCAGCTGTGCCACCTCGGCTCGCTGTACGACGCCGCGTACTTCGCGCTCGGACCGAGCAGTACCCCGAGCCGCTTCCGGTACGGCGCCGCGCACTGGTTCGGCCCGCTCCGCCCCGTACCCGTCGCCGCGCTGGAGCGCGAGACGGTGCGCCGCCGCGAACTGCTGCACCGCATATGGCCCGACGCGGCGACCGACACCGCCCCACTGCGGCGCGCCGGCCTCGCCGCGGGGCCCGCGATCCCGCTGCGCCAGGAGGCCGTCCTCGGCCGGGTGGACGGTGTCCGCACGGCGGCCGACGTGTCCGCCGCGCTGGGCCGGCCCGCCTTCCACACGCTGGTCGACCTGCGCCGGCTCGCCGCCGCCGGCCTCGTGACGGCCGCGCCCGCACCGCGGCCGCCCGCCGTGCCGAGCGTGCTCACCCAGTCCTCCAGCGATCCCGACGTCGCCCTGCTGCGACGCCTCAGAGACGCGCTGGAGGCCTTGTGAGCACCGACCCTCGGGAGGCCTTGTGATCCGCGCGCTGCGACAGCGTGCCGAGAGGAGACTGCTGATGGCGGCGGAACCCGAAGTCCTCGACGAACTCCACCGGTTACGGGCCCGTGTGCCCCAACTGACCGGAGCGCTCGCGGCCAGCGCCGACGGTCTCGTCCTCGCCCACGACACCCCCGGCGTCGAGCCGGACGGTCTGGCCGCGCTCACCGCGGCGGCCCTCGGGGTCGCCATCCGGATGGCGGAGGCCACCGGACAGGGCGACCTGCGCGAGCTGCTCGTCCGCGGCGTGAACGGCTATGTGGCGACGTACGCGGCAGGGGGCTCGGCCGTGCTGACGCTGCTGGCCCAGGACCGCGTCAACGTCGGCCGGCTGCACCTGGAGGGGCGGCGCTCCGGCACCCGGATCGGGGAGCTGGTCGACGCCGCAGCGGCGCGCGGCGAACCGCCCGCCGCTCCGGCCAAGCAGGCCGCGAAACCCTCACCGGGCATGCCGCGCCGCCCTCCGCGCGGCACGACACCCGCCCGACCCACGACCACTCCTGTCACGAACCACCCCAGCACATCCGAGAGTTGAGAAGGAGCACCACATCATGACGAACACCGAGACCGCCCTCAAAGAGGCCCTGGCGTCCATCGAGGGCGCGACCGGAGCGGCACTCGTCGACTACACCAGCGGTATGGCGCTGGGCACCATCGGCGGCAGCAAGAGCTTCGACCTCACCGTCGCCGCCGCCGGGAACACCGACGTCGTCCGCGCCAAGCTGCGCACCATGGAACACCTGGGCCTGAAGGGCGAGATCGAGGACATCCTGATCACGCTCTCCGACCAGTACCACCTGATCCGGCTGATGAAGGGGCGCGGCGGGAACGGACTGTTCCTGTACCTCGTCCTCGACCAGAAGCGGGCCAACCTGGCGATGGCCCGCCACCAGCTCAAGCGGATCGAGACCGACCTGGAGGTCTAGGACCGGCCCCGGGGCGAGCAACGACCCCGCGACGGGTCAGCGACGCCGTGCCCCTCCGGGCGCGGCGTCGCCCGCTGCCGGGCCGGTGGACCGTACGGCCTTGACCGACTTGCCCGCGGGAGCGCCGGCGCGCGGTCCGAGCCAGTCGACGCGCACCCAGATCAGCGCCTGCGCGTCGCGTTCGATCCGGCCGAGGCGCCCGGCCTTCAGCCACAGCCCGACACCCGTCCCGGCGAGCAGCATGCCGCCCGCGGCGGGGACCGCGAAGGAGCTGCCGAGCGCGGCGGCGAAGGCGAGCAGGAGCCACCAGCGGTGGCCCCGGCGCCAGTTGCGCACCGTCACGGCACGGTCCTGGAGCACGTCCTGCTTGCCGGCGCGCGCGGCGGACCGGACCAGGGCCGCGTACCGCTTCCCGCGCCGGGCCGCCACGACGACCGCCGCGACGAGGAACAGCGCGGCCCCCGCGAGGACCCCGATCCTTCGCCCCGTCAGACCGGGGACGAGCACCCCGATACCGGCCGCGAACACCCCGCACCACCACAGCGGTGCGGCTCCGGCCCGCACCACGACGGCCATCCGGGCCAGCCCCTGTCCTCCGCGCGCCATGATCTGCCTCCTGTCGCCGCACGTCCGCGCAACGGACGTGCCGCCGGCAGGCGCCGCGCCCGTTGTCTCCTCGGGCGCGCAGGCTAGCCGCGGAACGTGAGACGAGTCTGAGAGCCCGAACGGCATCCCGTCGCCGTGAGCCACCCGGACGGGACCGCGCCGCCTACTCCACGAACAGCCCCCGCGCGGCGGCCCGGGCGTCGAACTGCTCCAGCCGTGCCTGCGCGTCCGGCAGGTCGTCGCACATGGCCTCCAGCAGCACGCGGCCCAGCAGCATCGGCGCGCACGCCGTGTCGAAGGCGAGGCCGGTGCCGACGGCGGCGGGGATCAGCAGGTCGGACACCTTGGCCACCGGCGCGAACGCCGAGTCCGCGACGGTGACGACGGTCAGTCCTGCCTCCTTGGCGTAGCCGAGGGCGTCGACGACCTCGCGCGGGTGCCGGGGCAGCGCGAAGCACAGCAGCGCGGTGGCGCCGGCCCGGACGGCCGCGTCGATCCGGTCCTGGAGCATCGTGCCGCCCTCGTGCAGCAGCCGGACGTCGGGGTGGACCTTGGCGGCGAAGTAGGCGAAGCCGTAGGCCTGGGAGGCGGCGGCGCGCAGTCCGAGGACGGGCAGCGGACGGGACGCGGCGAGCAGCCGGCCGGCCCGGGCGACGGGCCGCGGATCGGCGAGGGCCTCGGCGAGGTGCCGCAGGTTCTCGATCTCGGCCTCGACGGCCTGCTGGTACTCGTTGTACGCGGTGGTGTCGGTGGCCGGTTCGGCGGGCGCCACCTCGCGCAGGTGCCGGCGCAGCGCCGGGTAGCCGTCGAAGCCGAGAGCGACGGCGAAGCGGGTGACGGAGGGCTGGCTGACCCCGGCGAGTTCGGCGAGTTCGACGCTGGAGAGGAACGGCACGTCGGCGGCGCTGCGCACCATGCTGTGCGCGATGCGCCGCTGGGTGGGGGTGAGCCGGCGTCCCTCGAAGAGGGCCTGGAGGCGTCCGGCGGGGCTGTCGTTCACCCGCGCCCCGCCGTCCTCGGCGGCGACTCCGGTCCCCGTCGCGTCCCCGTCCGCGGCTGAGGCTCCGTGCGTGCCCGCGCCCGCGTCCTCGCCGGTGTGCTTGCCTGCGGCCTTGTCCGCGCTCATGACGTGCTCCCCCTCCAGATGTCCGTGAACCGGTCGAGCAGTGCGGCGGCCGCCGTCACGTCGTCCGTGAGCGGCCGGTCGGCCTGCTCGGCGTCGAGTGCCGCCTCGGCCAGTTCCAGTGCCCGTCCGGCCGGCAGCTCCGGGTCGGGCCGCAGGCCGCGCTGGCGCAGCGCCCGTACGGCGGCGACCAGTTCACAGCCGACGACGAGACGGTACGCGTCGCAGGCCCGCAGCGTCTGACGTGCGGCGAGCGAGGCGAAGCTCGCCTGTTCCTCGACGCCTCGGGAGAGTACAGCGTGGCCGAGCGAGGCGGGCGCGGAGAACGCCCGCAGGTCACCGAGCGCGGCACCGGCGGCGTACTCCAGGATCATCACGCCGGAGGAGGCCGCCTCCTGGTCCGCGAGGAAGGGGCGCAGGCGGGTGTAGGCGGGCTCGTTGAGGGTGGACAGGCGCGAGGTGGACAGCCGCGCGACCTGCGTGACGGCGAGCCGGAAGTGGTCCAGGGCGAGGGCGAGTTGGGCCTGGTAGAAGCCGCCGTGGTGGTAGGCGGCCATGTCTTCGGCGGAGATGAGCGGGTTCTCGGCCGCGGCGTTGATCTCGACGGCGAGCACCTCCTCCAGCGCGTCCGCCGCGTCCTGCGCGGGGCCGTGTATCTGCGGGAGGCAGCGGAAGCCGTACGGGTCCTGGATCCGGCCGAGCGGCGGGGTGGGCCGGTCGGCGGCACCGATCAACTCCCGCATTCTGCGGGCCACTTCGACGGATCCCCGGTGCGGCCGGGCGGCGTGCACGGGGGCCGCGTACGCCTCGTGGGAGCCGTCGACGGCCAGCAGTGACAGCGCGGCGACGACCTGGGTGGCGCCGATCAGCCCGCGCAGTTCGTGCAGTGCGAGCGCGGCCTGTCCGAGGGTGAGCGCGTTGCTGCTGATGAGGGCGAGGGCGTCGTTGTTGTCGAGCGGCTGCGGCGCCGGGGCCAGGAGGGCGGGCGCGGCGCCGTCGGGACCCCGCCAGGGGTGTTCGCCGGCGAGGGCGAGGCCGAGCTGGGCAAGGGCGGCGATGTCGCCGGTGCCGACGGAGCCGAACGCGTTGACGACGGGGAAGACGCCGGTCTCCAGGGCCTCGCAGAGTGCCGTCACGACGCTGGGGCGCAGTCCCGCGCCGCCGGCCAGGAGCTGGTTGGCGCGGACGGCGAGCATGGCGCGGACCTGGCGTGCGGGCAGCTCCTCGCCGATGGCTCCGGCGTGGCTGCGCAGCAGGCGCAGGCCGTGGTCGGCGGCCGCCTCGGTGGGCACGTCCTCGTTCCGGTTCGCGCCGACCCCGGTGGAGCGGCCGTAGACGCGGCCGGTGGCGGCGATCTGCCGGGCGGCGTCCCAGGACATCTCGGCGCGCTTCATGCCGTCGGTGCCGGGAACCGGCCGGGCGAGCCCGTCGGCGAGCCGTACGACGTCGTCCACGCCGGTGCCGCGGCCGTCCAGGACCACGAGAGGGACCTGCGCCGGGCGGGCCACCGCACTCGACGTGTCCACAGTCTGCGACGACATCACGCGCACACCCTCCTCGGTCCGGACGTCGGATCCTGCCCGGCGGCCTTCGGCGGCCGACACTCGGCGCCGATCCGTTGCCAACCTATTCAGACAGGGAGAACTCTGCATGACGGTATGCAGGGCGGGCAAGGGACCCGGGGGGTCAGCCCCGCCGTAACAGGGGGGCTAACCCCAGTGCCACGGGGCCCGCGGCTGCCTAACGTGAAGGGCATGACCGGTATGGATGCCCGCCACGACGACGCCGAACTGAAGAAGGAACTCGACGCCACCCTGCACGCGCGCAGGGAGCTCGGCGACGAGTACGAGTCCGCCCTCGTCGACTCGTTCCTGGAGAAGGTCGAGCAGCGCCTCGACGGAGCGGTCGACCGCCGGGTGCGGCGCCAGCTCGCCGAGCAGCAGATGGTGGCGGCGCGCGGTGCGCGTTCGCCCCAGTCGTCCGACTCCTGGGGCGAGCGGTTCGGCTTCGGGATCGTCTCCCTCGTACTCGCCGTCCCGCTGTCCGGGATCGGCGGCGGGGTCGCGGGCCTGAAGGGACTGCTCGTCGCCTGGGTCGGGATCGTCGGGGTGAACGTGGTGCAGGCGGCGCGCCTGTCCCCGGACTTCTTCGGCCGCCGCAGGTCCGGCCGGGGCGGCTCGGACTGGGAGGACTAGGACCGCACGCCGCACGGGACTCTCTGGGGCTCTGGACGACGGACACACGTGAGGGCCCGGTACTCGGTCGATCCGGGTACCGGGCCCTCGTGACGTATAGCGCGGGGACCGCCGCACCCCCGTTACCGGGGGGCGGGACGACGGCGGTCCCCGCGAGGGACGCGTGCCGGGTCAGGGCCGGGCGTGCGCGTCCTTGGCGTCCATGGAGGTCCGGGAGCCGCTCCGGAGGTCCTTGGCGCCGTTTTGGCGTCGGCCGGGGCGGGGAGCCGCTCCCGCCCTGCCGACATCCACCAATGTGCCGGACGCGTGTTAAGCGGGTGCTGCGCGGACGTGACGTGCTCGTACCACTTCCGCGAAGTTCGCTCCGGACGGGACGGGAAGATCCATCCGGTGATCCACCAAGGGCCGGCCGATCGAACAGACGCACGGCACCGAGGCGGTGCCGTGCGTCTGAACAGCCGGTCCGGGTTACTGCCGGACGCCGCCCTTGGCCAGGAAGGACAGCAGGTCCTGGCGGCTGACGACGCCGGTGGGCTTGCCCTCGACCAGCACGATCGCGGCGTCGGCGGTGCCGAGCACGGTCATCAGGTCGCCGACCGGCTCACCGGACCCGACCTGCGGCAGCGGCGCCGACATGTGCTTCTCCAGCGGGTCGTTCAGCGAGGCCCGCTGGGTGAACAGCGCGTCGAGCAGCTCGCGCTCCACGACCGACCCGATGACCTCGGCGGCCATCACGTCCGGGTGGCCGGCGCCCGGCTTCACGATGGGCATCTGCGAGACGCCGTACTCGCGCAGCACCTCGATGGCCTCGCCGACGCTCTCCTCCGGGTGCATGTGGACGAGGGAGGGGATGGAGCCGTGCGCCTTGTCCTTCAGGACGTCGGCGACGCGCGCGTTCGGGCCGGTGTCCTCCAGGAAGCCGTAGTCGGCCATCCACTCGTCGTTGAAGATCTTGCTGAGGTAGCCGCGCCCGCTGTCGGGGAGCAGCACCACGACGACGTCGTCCGGGCCGAGGCGCTCGGCGACGCGCAGCGCGGCGACCACGGCCATGCCGCAGGAGCCGCCGACGAGCAGGCCCTCCTCCTTGGCGAGGCGGCGCGTCATCTGGAAGGAGTCCTTGTCGGACACGGCGACGATCTCGTCGGCGACCGTACGGTCGTACGCGGTCGGCCAGAAGTCCTCACCGACGCCCTCGACCAGGTACGGGCGGCCCGAGCCGCCGGAGTAGACGGACCCCTCGGGGTCGGCGCCGACGACCTGGACCCCGCCGTCGCTGGCGTCCTTCAGGTACCGGCCGGTGCCGGAGATGGTGCCGCCGGTGCCCACACCCGCGACGAAGTGGGTGATCTTCCCCTCCGTCTGCGCCCACAGCTCGGGGCCGGTCGAGTGATAGTGCGAGAGGGGGTTGTTCGGGTTGGAGTACTGGTCGGGCTTCCAGGCTCCGGGCGTCTCACGGACCAGCCGGTCGGAGACGTTGTAGTACGAGTCCGGGTGCTCCGGGTCGACGGCGGTGGGGCAGACCACGACCTCCGCCCCGTACGCGCGCAGCACGTTGATCTTGTCGGTGGAGACCTTGTCGGGGCACACGAAGATGCACTTGTACCCCTTCTGCTGCGCCACGATGGCGAGGCCGACACCGGTGTTCCCACTGGTCGGCTCGACGATCGTGCCGCCCGGCTTGAGGGCGCCGCTCTCCTCGGCGGCCTCGATCATGCGCAGGGCGATGCGGTCCTTCACGGAACCGCCGGGGTTGAAGTACTCGACCTTCGCCAGGACGGTCGCCTGGATGCCCGCGGTCACGTTGTTGAGCCTCAGCAGCGGGGTGTTGCCGACGAGGCTGATCATCGAGTCGTGGAATTGCACCGTTGTCTCCGGAGCTGCGTTTTTTACAGGAATGGTCCCGTCAGCCTACGGCCCTGGACAGTCGTTCACGCCCCGTTGAGATTGGCCGACCTCCTCTACGGGGCAAGCAGTGGTTGTACGGCTACAAGGAGGTGGCGGCGACGGATGTCGAGCTTGTCGAGGGCGAGGGTGGCCCGGCGGATCGCTGCGGGAGCGGCGTACGGCGGTGGCGGGGTCGGGCTGGTGGGCGCGGCGGCCGTCGGTCTGGTGCTGGCGGAGGTGCAGCTGGCGAAACGGCACGTGGGCAACGGACACGCTCCGTACGCCCCGCGCGCGGACGGTCTCTACGGGTACGACTACGCGGGCGCCTCCCCTGACGAGCCGCCGCTGCGTCTGATGATGCTCGGCGACTCGACGGCCGCGGGCCAAGGGGTGCGGCGGGCCCGCCAGACGCCGGGAGCGCTGCTGGCGTCGGGGCTCGCGGCGGTGGCGGAGCGGCCGGTGGAGCTGTGCAACGTGGCGCTGCCCGGGGCCCAGTCAGACGACCTGGACCGGCAGGTCGCGCTGGCCCTGACGGACAGCTCCCAGGTGCCGGACATCTGCGTGATCATGGTCGGCGCGAACGACGTGACACACCGGATGCCGCCGACGCGGTCCGTACGCCACCTCTCGGCCGCGGTACGGCGACTGCGCACAGCGGGTGCGGAGGTGGTCGTCGGGACGTGTCCCGACCTGGGCACGGTCGAGCAGGTCCAGCAGCCGCTGCGGTGGCTCGCCCGGCGGGCGTCCCGTCAGCTGGCCGCGGCGCAGACGATCGGCACGGTCGAGCAGGGCGGGCGGACGGTGTCGCTGGGCGACCTGCTGGGGCCCGAGTTCGAGGCGAACCCGCGGGAGCTGTTCGGCCCCGACCACTACCACCCCTCGGCCGAGGGGTACGCGACGGCGGCCATGGCGCTGCTGCCCACGGTGTGTGCGGCGCTGAACCTGTGGCCGGCCGACGAGGAGCGGCCGGACGTCTCGCGCAACGAGGGGTTCCTGCCGGTTGCCCGGGCCGCCGCGGAGGCGGCGTCCGAGCCCGGCACGGAGGTGGCTGCCGCCATGCCCACGGGGCCGCGCGGCCCCTGGGCCCTCCTCAAGCGCCGGCGCCGGCGCCGCCTCCCCGCCACGGACCCGACCCCGGCCCCGTCCACCTGACCCCGGCCGGGGTCAGGTGGCCGCCCTGCCGACTGGGGCCCACTCCCGACTGCGGGCGCGCGGGGGCTGATCGCGCAGTTCCCCGCGCCCCTAGGCATCTCACCCCGGCCGACGCCAAGAACCGAACCGGGAGACCCGCACCGTCCGCGCAGTTCCCCGCGCCCCTAGGCATCTCACCCCGGCCGACGCCAAGATCCGCGCCGGGGGGCCGCGGTCCTGGGTGTCTCACCGGGGAGGAGGATTCAGCCCCTCCGGCGTTTGAGGAGCGGGGTCTGGGGCGGAGCCCCAGGTGGAGGGGGGACACCAGCGCCGGGCGGCCGATGAAACCCGGCGGGAGAAACGGACCCCCTCCCCCAAGGCGCCCCCGCCAGAGAAAAGCAAGCGCTTGGAAAGTGCGGCCCGTGTCACACGTCGAGACCGGTGACCCGGGCGGTACGTGCGGGTAACTTCCCAAGCAGCCCTGCACACATCCCAGAGCGCCAATGGAGCCGTGATGCCCGAAGCCGTGATCGTCTCAGCCGCCCGCTCCCCGATCGGCCGCGCCTTCAAGGGCTCCCTGAAGGACGTGCGTCCCGACGACCTGACCGCCACGATCATCGAGGCCGCCCTGGCCAAGGTCCCCGGGCTCGACCCGAGGGACATCGACGACCTGATGCTCGGCTGCGGCCTCCCCGGCGGCGAGCAGGGCCACAACCTCGCCCGGATCGTGGCCGTGCAGATGGGGATGGACCACCTCCCCGGCTGCACGATCACCCGCTACTGTTCCTCCTCGCTCCAGACCTCCCGCATGGCCCTGCACGCCATCAAGGCCGGCGAGGGCGACGTCTTCATCTCGGCGGGCGTCGAGATGGTGTCGCGGTCGGTCAAGGGCACCTCCGACGGCATGCCGGACACCCACAACCCGCTCTTCGCCGACGCCGAGGCCCGCACGGTCGAGGTGGCGCAGTCGGAGGGCTCGTCCTGGCACGACCCGCGCGAGGACGGCCTGATCCCGGACGCGTACATCGCGATGGGCCAGACCGCCGAGAACCTGGCCCGCCTCAAGGGCGTCACCCGCCAGGACATGGACGAGTTCGGCGTTCGCTCGCAGAACCTCGCCGAGGAAGCCGTCAAGAACGGCTTCTGGGAGCGGGAGATCACCCCGATCACCACCCCGGACGGCACGGTCGTCAGCAAGGACGACGGTCCGCGCGCGGGGGTCACGCTGGAGGGCGTCCAGGGCCTCAAGCCCGTCTTCCGCCCCGACGGCATGGTCACCGCCGCCAACTGCTGCCCGCTGAACGACGGCGCCGCCGCCCTCGTGATCATGTCCGACACGAAGGCCCGCGAGCTCGGCCTGACCCCGCTCGCCCGCATCGTCTCGACCGGCGTCACCGGCCTCTCGCCCGAGATCATGGGCCTCGGCCCGGTGGAGGCGAGCAAGCAGGCGCTGCGCCGTGCCGGTCTCACCGTGGGCGACATCGACCTGTTCGAGATCAACGAGGCCTTCGCCGCCCAGGTGATCCCGAGCTACCGCGACCTGGAGATCCCGCTGGACAAGCTGAACGTGAACGGCGGCGCCATCGCCGTCGGCCACCCCTTCGGCATGACCGGCGCCCGCATCACCGGCACGCTCATCAACAGCCTCCAGTTCCACGACAAGCAGTTCGGGCTGGAGACCATGTGCGTCGGCGGCGGCCAGGGCATGGCGATGGTCATCGAGCGCCTCAGCTAGGACACCCGTGAACTCCCGTTGCCCTGTGGGTGACGGGAGTTGGACGCACGGTGACCGAATCGGCCCAGAACCCCGTAACCACCGGGGCTCTGGGCCGATTTGTGATCCAATCCCATCCAAGATGTGACCTACGTCCCTCCCGACCGGCGTTCGCGCAGGTCACAGTGGTTACGTGGCTAAACCCCGGCCCCAAAGTCCTGTCCCATTTGTGACGTTACGCACTGACAGTTTGATGGTTCGCCCTTCAAGCTGATGTAGGAAGTCGGGGGCCGACTTTGAACCGGGAGTACGTCAGTGAGCGCCATGCCGATTGCTTTGCTGCTCACCACCGCCGCCACCGCGGCCGTGGGCGTCGCCGCTCTGCGCACCCTGCGGGGTCTGCGCCGGCAGGTCGCGGCCCTGCACAACGAACTTGTCGAGAGCCGCGCCGGTGACGCGCGCGGCCTCGTGCCCGCGGCGCGTGGAGCGGCCGACGCGGACGAGATACGCACGGCCGTGGCCGAGGCGCTCGCCGAGGAGCGGGAGCGCGAGCTCGCCGAGGCGCGGGCCTTCTGGGCCGCCCAGGAGGCGCGGGACGCCTCCGACGCGCCCTCGCTGCTCGGACTGCCCGACAGCGAGCTGTTCCTGCCGCGTCACTCGGACTTCGCGGGCCTGGAGCCCCTGGAGCCGGTGACCGAGGCCGGTCCCGACGTCGAGGACTTCCTCCAGGGCGGCGCCTCCGGCGACTCGCCCGAACTGGCCGCGGCCCGCCGCCGGCATCCCTCGCACCCGGACTTCGTCCCGGTCCAGTCACCCGTGGTCAACGACCACGAACGCACGGTGGCCTGCCTGGAGGAGCTCGCCGAGTCCCGTACGGAGCTGGCGGACGTCCGTCCCGGCCCGCTCGGCACGCTCGACGTCTACGTCTTCGCCGACGGCACCACCCTGTGCATGACCCCGGGCCACCGCGAGACCGCCGAGCAGCTCGCCGCCGCGCTGGACGCCGGTGAGACCCCGGTCCTGCTGGGCGGCTCCGGCGTCTCGGGCGCGTACGCCCTGACCTTCGCCTTCGGCGAGGAGAACGTGTACATCCTGGCGGACCGCGTCATAGCGTCGTTGTGACGTCCGCGCCGGGAGCGCGCCACCGAGCGGCACACCGCGCGCCGGAGTCGATCCAGTGGATCAGACCCCGGCGCGTTTCTGTGCCTCCGCGACGAGCGTGACCGCTTCGGCCAGTTCGTCCTCGTCCTTCAGCACGAGCGCCAAGTCGTGCGCGGCGACGGTGATTTGGTCGGCGGCGGCGAACATCCCGGCGTCGGGCATCTCCCGCGGCTCCCCCGAGGGGTCCTCGACCCGCTGGGTGCGCAGCGCGAACTCCCTGGCCAGGCCCAGGGCCTCGGCCGCGGCGCCGCGTTGCAGGCGGCTCTGCGGCGCGGCGCGCAGCCGGTCGGCGAAGTGGTCCACGGCTCGGGTCAACGGCGTCGTATCCAGCACGCCGCGAGACTACGCGCAGCGACGGGACTGTTGCCAACGACCCAACGCTCAGGCACGGTGGCGTGAAGGACCGGCTCACATCCCCTTTGCGTCCGGAGGCGCCGATGTCCCACGTCTTCTCCGAGGAGACCCATCGCAATCTGCTCGCCCGCATTCCCCATTGCACCGGTCGTGAGATCTCCGACTGGATCCGCACCGTCGACGAAGGCCCCTCCCTCTTCCGCTTCGAGGAGAAGGTCAGCTGGCTCCGTGCCGAGCACGACCTCGCGTACGGCCACGCGAAGGCGATCATTCACGAGTACGACCTGAGGAGGGCCGCGCGCAAGCTCCTGTGAGCGCGCGCACCACCGAGACGACCGGCACCCACGACGAAGGGCCCGCGAACCGGTGAGGTCCGCGGGCCCTTCGTGTCGGTCGACGGCCGCCCGGGCCGCCGGCTCCGCTAGTCGTCGCCGCTGAAGATGGCGACCAGCCGCAGCATCTCGACGTAGATCCACACGAGCGTCAGCGTCAGGCCGAACGCGGCCAGCCATGCCTCGTCCTTCGGCGCGCCGTAGGCGATGCCGTCCTCGATCTGCTTGAAGTCGAGGGTGAGGAAGAAGGCGCCGATCAGGATCGCCAGGATGCCGACGATCGCGCCGAGCGGGCCGTTGCTGCGCAGACCGCCGTCCGGGGCGACACCGAAGGCGACCAGCAGCAGGTTCACCGCCAGGACGACGACGAACGCGATGGCGATGGTCATGCCGATGCGCGCGTACCGCGCGGTGACCCGGATCCAGCCCGCCTTGTAGACGAGGAGGGTGGCGCCGGTGACCGCCATGGTGCCGAGCACGGCCTGGAAGGGCGCGCCGGACCACTGCGAGTTGTACATCTCGCTGAGGACCCCGAGGAAGACACCCTCGAAGGCGGCGTAGCCGATGATCAGGGCCGGTGTGGCCTTGCGCTTGAAGGACTGCACCATCGCCAGCACGAACGCGACGAGCGCCGAGCCGATGGCCAGGCCGTAGCTGGTGCTGGAGACCGGCAGCAGCGCCCAGGCGAGGACGGCACCCACGACGACGGTGCCGAGGGTCATGGCCGAGCGCAGGACGACGTCGTCCATCGTCATACGGCCGGCGGAGACCGGGGCCTGCGGCGGAGCGCCGTACTGAAGGTCCTGCTGTGCGTACGGGTTCTGCGCGTAGGGGTTGCCGCCCTGCTGGGCGTACGGGTTCCCCTGCGTGCCGACAGCGGGTCCCCCGGCCTGCGGCGCCGCGTTGAAGCCCGCGTAGCCGTTGTCGCGGCTGAACCCCCGTCGCGAGAAGACCGGGTTGCTGCTCCTCATTTCACGCCTCCATGGCCACCCTGCGTGGCCTTGGCTCAAGAGTAATAGGTAGGCAAAGGACTGACCCTAGTGCTTGGGGAGGATCTTTCCCTTGTGGTGCCACCGTACGCGTGTGCCCCCACGCACGCCCGTACTGGTACGAAGCCGTGACCACCGGCTCCGCGAGCACTCGTGCCCTGTCAAGCGACCTTGATCCCTTCTTATTCCGCTTTGCCTACGACCTGGGCGTCCCGCCCGGTGCCGCGGCCTCGAAGGGGAAGCCCGTGTAGCCCTCCGCGAGGTCCGCCGCGGCCGACCGGGAGGTGGCGAACCGCTCCAGGCGGGCGAGCTGGAGGCGGTCCTCGAACGGGCTCGCGGCGGGGTCGCGGTGCAGCAGGCTCGTCATGTCGTACGAGAACCGCTCCGCCTGCCAGACCCGGCTCAGACAGGTCTCGGCGTAGGAGTCGAGCAGGGCGGCCGATCCGGTGTCCCGGAGGTGGACGAGGGCGCGGGCGAAGGTCACGACGTCGCCGACGGCGAGGTTGAGGCCCTTGGCACCGGTCGGCGGCACGATGTGGGCGGCGTCCCCGGCGAGGAAGAGCCGGCCGTGCCGCATCGGCTCGTGGACGTGGCTCCGCATGGGGGTGACGGACTTCGCCGTGATGGTCCCCCGGCGCAGCCGCCAGCCGTCGGTGGTCTCCAGGCGCCGCTCCAGCTCGTCCCAGATCTCCTCGTCGCCCCAGGCCGCGGGGTCGGTGCCCTCGGGCACCTGGAGGTAGAGCCGGGAGACGGTCGGCGAGCGCATACTGAGCAGGGCGAAGCCGCGGTCGTGGCGGGCGTAGACGAGTTCGTCGTGCGAGGGCGGCACGTCGGCGAGGATGCCGAGCCAGGCGAAGGGGTAGGCCCGCTCGAAGACGCGGGTCAGCTCGGCGGGCACGGCCTTGCGGGCGACGCCCCAGAAGCCGTCACAGCCGACGACGTAGTCGCAGTCCAGGACGTCCTCGCGTCCCTCGTACCGGAACCGCACGCGGGGCCGGTCGCCCTCGGCACCCTCCACGGCCAGCGCCTCGGCCCCGAAGAGCAGGGGACCGCCCTCCTTGAGCTGGAGGGCGATGAGGTCCTTGCACACCTCGGTCTGCGCGTACACCATCACGGACCGTCCGCCGGTGAGGGCCGGGAAGTCGACGCGGTGCCGCCGACCGGCGTACCGCAGCTCGATCCCGTCGTGGCGCAGCCCCTCCCGGTCCATCCGCTCCCCGGCGCCGGCGGCCCGGAGCACGTCGACCGTCCCCTGCTCCAGGATCCCGGCCCGCTGCCGCTGCTCCACATAGGTGCGGTCCCGGCTCTCCAGGACCACGGAGTCGATCCCGGCGCGGTGCAGCAACCGGGCGAGCAGCAGCCCGGCCGGACCGGCCCCGACGATCCCCACGGTGGTACGCATCGGCACGCCCCTTCGCTCCCTTTGTTCGCCTGGTGAAATTTCCTTCACCTTTCACCGAGGGGAGTCTCCGTCGCCGCACGACCGCTGTCAACGGTCGGCCGGCAGGCACGGGGAGGTACGGGTGGGAGCAGGGGGAAGATCGGAGGTGCCCGGAGCCGGACTTGAACCGGCTTTGCTTCGGCTCTCCGAAATGCCTTTGACCTGCTAAAACGTCCTGACCTGCGTGTACCCGGATCGTGGACGCTTCCAATTCCTGCCGATTCCCTCCCCTGAGCGTCGATCTCGACACCCCATTGCGTGCGCGGCCGTGAAGTGCGGCGTGCGCGGCCGAAAGTCGTCGGCCCCCGCCGGACGGCGGGGCCTGCGGCACTGGAGGCCGTAGTTCAAGTCGACGGAAGCAGCGACGTCGACGTCGTACCAGCGCGCTTCGTCGGTCGCCAGGTCGCTGTATGGCTCGTCGCCGAGCATTTCGGCGGTCAGCGCGGGGCAGACGGAGGCATCGGCGCTGTCGAGCGGGGAGTCGACCGAGCTTACGAACTCGTAACACGATCTTGTCGAAGTGCCCTGGTCCGGCGTGACCGATGTGACGATTCGGCCGTTCGGGATGATGTAAGTACCCCGCCGCGGATCGTGACTTGTGGGAGTTGATCGAACCGCTGCTGCCGCCCTGGCCAGAGAAGTCGCCGGGCCAGCAGCCGGTGGCGGACCGGCTGTGTCTGCAAGGCATCCTGTACGTCGTCCACAACGACATAGCCTGGCAACTCCTGCTGCTGGAGTTGCGGTTCGGCTCGGGACAGACCTGCTGGCGGCGTCTGGATCGCTGACGGCAGGCGGGCACCTTCGACCAGCTGCACCGCATTCTGTTTGGCGTCTCGGCCGGCCACGCCGCCGCCCCAATTCGCTGCTCGGCGACAAGGGCTACGACTCCAACCCCCACCGCGAGGAGCTCCGCAAGCGCCGGATCCTGCCGGTCATCTCGCGCAAGGGGCGCCCCGAACATCAAGGGCCTGGGCAAGCTCCGCTACGCCGTGGAGCAGACCTTCAGCCCTGCTCCATCAGTTCAAGCGTCTCGCCGTCCGCTGGGAACGCCGAACCGAACTCCACGACGCCTTCGCCTCATTGGCCTACGGCCTCATCTGCTGGAGGCGACTGAAGAAGCACCGATCATGATCGCCTCACGAGCTTTTGGCTACAACTCACACCACTCACCCAGAGGGCAGGTCGCCCGCGTCTGGGTGAAGTCATGCACTACGTGCCACGCCCGATCGGTATCCAGGACAAAGTCGCCCGTGAACGCGGCGAGGTCGTCCATGATCGGGACTTCGACCTCGGCACCCGAGGGCACGGTGCCGTCTCCTACGAGGAGAGACATCCGCTCGGTGCCACTCATCAGATGGACGACCGCGTGATCATCTCGGAAGGCCAGGATCAGCACCGGGAACTCACTGGTCGGCAACCGAACCTCGATGTACCCCTGACCCCGGGAACGCAGGTCGCTGAAGCGATCTGACAGATCCTTCACCGCTGAACGTCTCTCAACCGGATGGAACAGTCCCGATTCCGGCGACGTCGCCGCCCACACCACACTCATACAGCCCCACTTTCCCACCCAGGCCATCGCCCACGATCCAGGGCCACGCTCCCACGCTCCACCACGACACGACTACGGGGATTGGGTCGCATGGCCCTGTTACGAGCTCTAAGTGGGCGGCAAGCCGCTGGTGGTTGGCAATCGCCACGCCCCAGAGCGAGGTAATCCAGCAGAGCCACGACAACCGCCTCCGTGAAGGTATCGGTGGCCCGACCCGCAACCAGCAGCACACACACAAGTATAGGTCCGCTCAAGCCGATATTCTCGCCAGAATTACCCCCTGCTGCGCGAACGTCTAAAAGATGTCACTGCTGTCTCATTTTGGTCGTTGACGCAATGATCTTGCCGTGATTGCGTTACTGGGTCGCGCTGACCAACGACAATATGGGGGGGACCCTTGAGCGGCAAAATTCACAGAGTGCTTATAATAGTCGGCGCTCTAATCCTGGCATTATTTTCTCCGAGCATCGCTCAGGCCGAGAATTCACGAGCCGATCAAATAGCGAGTTTGACACAAACCGCCGAACGCTCGCACGAACCACGAGCACTCCAAAACAGGCCGAAACACTTCCAGGCCCTCTCCACAACCAGCGAAATACGAGCGAACAACGACTGCGCTGACATCAAGCGCAACCTCAAGTCACTCAGGGACGCAGGCCAGAAGCACGCAGTCTGTGTCGAGTGGCAGACACCCAGGGAGACGGCGAGGACTCAGGGTAAATCTCTGGCAGCCGCCGCAGGAACAGTCGTTTGGTGCAACATTCAGCTGCCGAACCAGGTGTACGTGTCCCGCTATTCGATCTGCTCCGTGCGTGGAGTTGTCGTTGTCCTTGTGGACACTGTGAGCGGCATCGTCCTGGGCAAGGCCTACGGCACTGTGGAACAAGAGATCGACACTCAGAATGCCATCCCAGAATACTTCGAGTACGTGAACTTCACGCTGACGTCAGCCGACGTAGCAACGGAGGGGATGACCGTCCAGATCGACTCGACATGCTCGCTCGACTCCAGCTGTAAGCAGACTTCCGGGCCCTGGACCTCTCCTCGTCCGATCACGGCCGGTGGGTCGATCGACGGCACCATCACGCGCCAATGGACAGGCGCTCAGACCAAGGGTGCCGAAAAAGCCTTCCTCATCAGCTACCAACTGACCGTCAACGTCGGTGGTCTGAGCGGTTCCACGCGATGGGGTGGCAACAACGAGCCTGGCGACGGGCAGTACTGGGTACGCTGCGACTTCAAGGTCAGCGCCCACGCCGGTTGCGTCGCATCTGCATTCACTCCCACATTCGAGGTTGACAAGAAGTATTTGGAGGCTCGCCAGTACATCGGCATGGTCCAGGCCAGCATGTCCACTCACCCTGGCTGGGAGGGGCGAGGACAGCCACTGCATCGGGAATCAAATGACGCGGAAGCGGCGAAGAACCGCGCCGTCGTCTGCGACAGCACGTTCAAAGCCAGTGCAAGCACCCCGGCGCCAGCACAGTGCGACGAGTGGCCGTTCGCCAAGTCGAAGGAGAGCGGACGCCAGCTCGGCGTCAAGTCCGGGGCGGACTGCCAGCAGTACTACGTCACATCTCTGACAATCGACGGCAAGGTTCACCTGTCTCTCGGGTGGGTTGGCCTGAGGGAAGGAAAGTCTCCTCCAGCAACAGCAAAGTGTGCGCGCGCCAGCATGCCGAAGAATCAGAACGAGGGCGTCGGAGGCGACCTCGGTCGCTTTACGACGGAGCAGCGACTTCTCGAAAAGGACCCCTACTGGGTTAACGCCGGGCAGCCCGTCTCTTAAGTCCTGACCCACCTTAGACGCAGTCGGTCATTGCGCGACTCGATCCGTCAGGGCGGATCGAGTCGCGCAATCCCCTATCACCCTGAGCGAGGTAAATGATGAGCGCAGAAATCTTTCCGAACTCCAACCTGTACGAGACGGGATATTGCGCCATTCTCGTTCGCGACATCTCCCCGGAGGAGGCGCTTTCCCGGATCCCTCACAGCAAGTCAGGGCCAATAGGGCTCGACAGAAGCGACTTCGACGCGATCAAGGCACTGGGGAGCGATGTCGACCAGGACGACGTACCCCAGGTGAATATCAACGATCTGGAAAGCAGCGGAATTCTAGATTCAAATGGACCACTGCTGCGCGCGGGCTCCTATGCATCCTGGGCCTTCATAATCGAACCTGAAGGCCCCTTTCTCGCAAAGGAAGAGGTTTTGAAGGCCGTTTCTCGCGAGACCACTGCACTCTCTGTTCAGCTGAGCGAGACTGCCGCAGCGTGGATTTCGTACGCAGAAGACGGTGAGATCCTCTCATCCTTCGATCCACTATTTCCGGACAGCGACTACGGAACACGGCCGACGGCGCTCGAAAACCTGACCGGATACCGGGCAGCTATCGACGCTGGCGAACGTGCCGACGCATACGAAAACGTGCTTCGCCAAATCCAGGAGTCGCTGCAGTGCGCCCTACCTGCAACCGTAGATGCCGGTCGGCTGCCGTCAGTTCGTGTCGATGACGAGTACTAGTTCTTTCGCCTTCGTAAACTCCCAGCCATTGCGAGCCGGTTGACGACTCGGTGCGCGGTCGCACCCGTCGCCCGCCTCGGTGATGTGGAAGGTGTTCTGTACGACCCGGCCCGCGCCCGCCTCTTCGCAGCCCGTCGACTTCTCGGCGAGGCTCTTGAGGGCGTCAGCCATGATCGACGACGACTCGGCGCCCTGCCGCCGGCCCTGAGCCCGGGTCAGCGGGATGACGTTGTCCCGGCTCCCGGACCTCCCCATCGAGCCCACCCCGCGCATCCTGGCGAACTCCGAGGACACGGAAGTCACGACACCCTTCGCTGCCCGCCGCTCGGCGTCCTGAAGGGCGCCGAGCTGGCCGAGGAGGCCGACGTGCAGCCCCGAGACGGTCAGGTGGCCAATCCGCTCTGCCGCCGTCGCACTCTGAAGCTGACGTCGGCGCCGTTCTCTACCCTGCCAACAGATGCCATACCGGGACACTAAGGACTTGTGTGCCAGCGGTGTGCCAGTGCCACGAAGTCCCTACCGTGACACTCGGTCGCTTCCGCAGGTCAGCGGGTCAGGGGGAAAGGTGCCCGGAGCCGGACTTGAACCGGCACGCCCGCGAGGGGCAGCGAGGTTTAAGCTCGCCGTGTCTGCATTCCACCATCCGGGCAGGCCATGAGCCCCGCATCGAGACTCCGAGCCTATCGGGGCCCGCCCCCCGAACAGCGGCCGGGCGAACCGATGTTGTCTTATTTTATTGACGTCTGAGGGTGCATCAGCACCGGGTACGGGCCATCAGCACTTGCCAACAGCGTTTCCGACGGCCGCGGCCCCCGTATACGGAATGACGGAATTTCACCGTCCGGGCGGAGCCCGCCCCGGCGGCCCGGCCGGTCCCCCGGAGGACCGCGACCCGGAGGACCCTCAGGGCAGACCCGTCATCCCCAGGTATGACACAACGGCTCCCGGTGCGACCGGAGTCTGCCCCCGGAACCGGAACAGCGGCTGACTCCGGGGCGCGGATCGGCACGGACGATGGAATCCGTCCCTCGCACATCTCGTCGTCCCGACAGGAGCACCCTCCCGTGACCACCACTCCCCTCGCCGGCACAAGCACCGCGGTCGCAGCCCGCGCCACGGAACTGTCGAAGGTCTACGGGCAGGGCGAGACCCAGGTGGTCGCCCTCGACCAGGTCTCCGTCAGCTTCCGCCAGGCCGAGTTCACCGCGATCATGGGCCCCTCCGGCTCGGGCAAGTCCACGCTGATGCACTGCGTGGCCGGCCTGGACACCTTCTCCTCGGGCTCGGTGCGCATCGGCGACACCGAACTGGGCTCCCTCAAGGACAAGCAGCTCACGAAGTTGCGCCGGGACAAGATCGGCTTCATCTTCCAGGCGTTCAACCTGCTGCCCACGCTGACCGCCCTGGAGAACATCACGCTCCCGATGGACATCGCGGGCCGCAAGCCCGACAAGCAGTGGCTGGACACGGTGATCCGGATGATCGGCCTCGCCGACCGGCTGGGCCACCGGCCCTCGCAGCTCTCCGGCGGCCAGCAGCAGCGCGTCGCGGTGGCCCGCGCCCTCGCCTCCCGGCCCGACATCATCTTCGGCGACGAGCCGACCGGAAACCTCGACTCGCGCTCCGGCGCCGAGGTCCTCGGCTTCCTGCGCAACTCCGTACGGGAGTTGGGGCAGACCGTGGTGATGGTGACGCACGACCCGGTGGCCGCCGCCTACGCGGACCGGGTCGTCTTCCTCGCCGACGGCCGGATCGTCGACGAGGTGTACGAGCCGACCGCCGACTCCGTCCTCGACCGTATGAAGCAGTTCGACGGCAAGGTCCGCACGAGCTGACCCCGGGCCGGGCCGCCCGACCCGGCACCCGACACCCGACACCCGACACCCGGACCCTCCCGCTCCCGGCACCCCGCTCCTCCCCGGCGGCCCGCACCCTTCCGCGCCCGCTCGCGGATTCCCGCGCCCTCCTGCGACTCCTGGACTGAGAAGACCCATGTTCCGTACCGCCTTGCGCACCGTGCTCGCGCACAAGGCCAGGCTCCTGATGACCGTGCTCGCCGTACTGCTCGGCGTGGCGTTCGTGTCCGGGACCCTGGTCTTCACCAACACCATCTCGGACGCCTACCAGAAGAGCTCCGCCAAGGGCTTCGACCAGGTCGACGTCGCCATCCGCCCGGAGAGCGCCGAGGACAAGGGCGACACCGTCGGCGCGACCCACAAGCTGACCCGGCCGCTGCTCGACAAGGTGGCCGCGGCACCGGGCGCCGCCTCCGCGATCGGCGTGGTCGACGGCTTCACCGCCATCGCCGACAAGGACGGCAAGCTCATCGGCGGCGGCTTCCAGTCGCAGGGCGGCAACTACTGGGGCGACAAGGACCCCCGCTACCCGCTGACGACCGGTCACGCGCCGCACGGCACCGGCGAGGTCGCGATCGACGCCGAGACCGCGAAGCGCGCCGGCTACCACGTCGGCGACACCGTCCGGCTGTCGGTCGACGGTCCCGTCCTCGAACCCGTCGTCACCGGCATCTTCACCACCGACGACGGCAACGTCGCCGCGGGCGGCAGCCTCGCCCTGTTCGACACGGAGACCGCCCAGAAACTGTTCCACTCCGTCGGCTCGTACGACGAGATCGACGTGAAGGCCGCCGCCGGCACCAGCCAGACGGCACTGCGCGACGCGCTCGACGAGGTCGTGCCCAAGGAGGTCGCGTCCACGACCACCGGTCGGCAACTCGCCGACGACCAGGCCGAGATGATCTCCTCGTCGATGAGCGGCATGAAGACGGGCCTGCTGGTCTTCGCCGGGATCGCGCTGTTCGTCGGCACGTTCATCATCGCGAACACGTTCACCATGCTGGTCGCGCAGCGCACCAAGGAGCTGGCCCTGCTGCGCGCGGTCGGCGCCTCCCGCCGCCAGGTCACCCGGTCCGTGCTGCTGGAGGCCTTCGTGGTCGGCGCGGTCGCCGCCGTCACCGGACTCGCCGCGGGCATCGGCATCGGCGCGGGCATGCGCTCCCTGATGGGCACCCTCGGCGCCACCGTCCCGGACGGCCCGCTCGTCGTGTCCCCCGGCACGGTCGCCACCGCGCTGCTCGTCGGCGTCCTCATCACGATGCTCGCCGCCTGGCTGCCCGGCCGCCGTGCCGCGAAGATCCCGCCCGTCGCCGCGATGAGCAGCGTGCACGCGAAGGCGACGACGAAGTCCCTGGTGCTGCGGAACACGATCGGCGCCCTGTTCGCGGCTGCCGGTGTCGCCGTCGTCCTCGCCGCGACGACGATGGACGGCTCGGACGGCCAGGCCCCGATGGGCCTCGGCGCGGTCCTGCTCATCATCGGCGTCTTCGTCCTCACCCCGCTGCTGTCCCGCCCGCTGATCGCCGCGGCGGCCCCCGTCCTGCGGATCTTCGGCATCTCGGGGAAGCTGGCCCGGCAGAACTCGGTGCGCAACCCGCGCCGTACGGCGGCCACCGCCTCGGCGCTGATGATCGGCCTCACCCTGATCACCGGCATGACGGTGATGGCGGGCAGCCTGCAGAAGTCGATCGACAAGATGGCCAGTTCGGCGATCAGCGCGGACTACGTCGTCTCGATGGCGAACGGCAACACGCTCTCCCCGGACGTCGAGAAGAAGCTCACCGGCGTCGACGGGGTCACCGGCGTCAGCCCGCTGCGCAACGCGCCCTCCCGCATCGACCGGCAGACCGAGTACCTGACCGGCGTCAACGGCGCGGCCATCGGCAAGCTCACCGACCTCACCGTCAAGGACGGTTCGTTCACGGTCGGCGGCCCGCGTGTGGTGGTCGACGCGGACACCGCCGCGTCGCACGGCTGGAAGGCCGGCTCCGCCTTCCGCGTCTCCTACGAGGACGGCAAGCGGCAGAACCTGACCGTCGCCGGGGTCTACGAGGGCAACGAGCTGATCCAGGGGATCATCCTGGACAACGCCACGCTCGCCCCGCACCAGAGCCGTGTCTCCGACATGCAGGTCATGGTGAAGACGGCGGGCGGCGCCTCGGACGCGGCCAAGAACCGGCTGGAGAAGGCCCTCGGCGACAACCCGGCGATCCAGGTCCAGAGCAAGAAGGACCTCTCCGACAGCATCGCCAAGATGTTCACGCTGATGCTCAACATGCTCTACGGGCTGCTCGCGATGGCGGTGATCGTCGCCGTCCTCGGGGTCATCAACACCCTCGCGATGTCGGTCTTCGAGCGCTCGCAGGAGATCGGGATGCTCCGCGCGATCGGCCTGGACCGCAAGGGCATCAAGCGGATGGTCCGCCTGGAGTCCCTGGTCATCTCGCTCTTCGGCGGTGTCCTCGGGATCGGTCTCGGCGTGTTCTTCGGCTGGGCGGCCGGGCAGTTGATCGGCAGCAAGATGCCGACGTACGAACTGGTGCTGCCCTGGGGCCGGATGGCGGTCTTCCTCCTCCTCGCGGCGGCGGTCGGCGTCCTCGCGGCGCTGTGGCCGGCCCGCCGTGCGGCCCGCCTGAACATGCTGACGGCCATCAAGTCGGAGTAGCGGCCCGGGGTGCCGCGGAAGAAGTGCGCCGCGCGGCCACCCCGGACACCACGAAGGGTGGGGGCCCCGTTCCTGACACGGAACGGGGCCCCCACCCTTAGGTGCCACCCGTTGGCTGCCCGGGGTTCAGTTCCAGGTTCTCGCCCGCAGCGGCATCCCGGACGCTCCCGATCCCTCCGGTGTCTTCACCGCCAGGACCTGGTTGACGCCGATGTTGTTGCTCTCGAAGGCCAGGGCGCTGGCCGCCATGTACAGCCGCCAGACCCGGGCCCGGCCGGGGCTCGTGAGCCGGACGGCGCGGGTCCAGTCCGCCTCCAGGTTGGCGACCCAGCGCCGCAGGGTGAGCGCGTAGTGCTCACGGATGGACTCCACGTCGCGCACCTCGAAACCGGCCCGCTCCAGCTGGGTCACGGTCGTCCCGACGGGCGCGAGTTCCCCGTCGGGGAAGACGTAGGCGTCGATGAACTCGTCGACGGCGTACGCCGACTCGTCGCGCCGGGGCCGCCGGCCGATCTGGTGGTTCAGGAGCCGCCCGCCGGGCCTGAGCAGCCGGTTCAGCACCTCGGCGTACTCCAGGTAGCGCTCGGCGCCCACGTGTTCGGCCATCCCGATGGAGGAGATCGCGTCGAAGGGCCCGTCGGTGACGTCCCGGTAGTCCTGCACCCGGATCTCCACCCTGTCGGTCAGGCCCTCCTCCGCGACCCGCTTGCGGGCGTAGGCGGCCTGCTCCTGCGACAGCGTCACCCCGACCACGGTCACGCCGTGCTCGCGGGCGGCGTGAATGGCCATCGAACCCCAGCCGCAGCCGACGTCGAGGAGCCGCTGACCGGGCTTCAGGTCGAGCTTGCGGGCGATGAGTTCGAGCTTGTCGTCCTGGGCGGCCTCCAGGGTGCCGCCGTCCTGCCAGTAGGCGCACGAGTAGACCATCGAGGGGCCGAGGACGATCTCGTAGAAGTCGTTGCCGACGTCGTAGTGGTGGCTGATGGCGCGTCTGTCGCTGCGCTTGGTGTGCAGGTGGCGGCGTCTGCGCATCTCCTCCGCGGGCGGTGCCGGCGGCAGTGGCGGCCCGGCCAGCTTCACCAGACCGCGCACCGCGGCGCGCACCTCCGGGTCGCGCAGGGCCTCGCCGAGCCCCCGTGCGTCCTCGCCACGCTCCCAGACCAGCCCGGACATGTGGCCGAGGGCGGTGTAGAGGTCGCCCTCCACCCCCAGGTCGCCGGAGACCCAGGCTCGCGCGAGGCCCAGTTCGCCCGGCTTCCACAGCAGCCGGCGCAGGGCCCGGCGGTTGCGCACGACGAGTGCCGGAGCGCCGGGCGGCCCGGCTTCGGAACCGTCCCAGGCACGAATGCGCAGCGGGAGCGGAGCTCCCATCAACTGTTCGACAAGGCTCTTCAGCCGCGGCGCGGCGTCCTGCATGACGTACACCTCCGAGACAACACTCCCGAACGCTCCAACACCACGTAAACACCTACCCGCCCCTCGCGCAGTCCCCTCCACGCGTCACGGGTTGGCAAAATACGTGTACCCACCATGCTTTCTGTGCCGGTTCGCCCCCGCTGTCCGCTCCGGCGCCCCTCCCGCGGGAACGCCGAAGGGGCCGCCCGCACCACGGATGGCGGGCGGCCCCTTCGGGGCGTTCGGTGACCGAGGTCAGCCGGCCTCGGTCAGGAGGCCTTGGCCTTCTCCTCGGACTTGGCGGCGGACGCCGGGGCCGCGGCGGCCGGAGCCGGCTTGGCAGCCTCGTAGAACTCCTCGCGCGGCGTCTCCATGGCGCCGAGGGAGACCACCTCGCGCTTGAGGAACATGGCGAGCGTCCAGTCCGCGAAGACGCGGATCTTGCGGTTCCAGGTCGGCATGGCCAGACCGTGGTAGCCACGGTGCATGTACCAGGCGAGACGGCCCTTGAGCTTGATCTTCATCTTGCCCATGACGATCATCGCGACGCCCTTGTGGAGGCCGAGACCGGCCACCGCACCCTTGTTGGAGTGCGCGTACTCCTTCTGCGGGAAGCCCCGCATGCCGGAGACCACGTTGTCGCCGAGCACCTTGGCCTGACGCAGCGCGTGCTGCGCGTTCGGCGGGCACCAGGCGTTCTCGACGCCGGCCTTGCGGGCGGCCATGTCCGGCACCTGGGCGTTGTCGCCCGCGGCCCAGATGTAGTCCGTGCCCTGCACCTGGAGCGTGGTCTGCGTGTCCACGTGGCCGCGCGGGCCCAGCGGCAGACCGAAGCGGGAGAGAACGGGGTTCGGCTTGACGCCGGCCGTCCACACGATGGTGTTGGAGTCGACCTCCAGGCCGTTCTTCAGCACCACGTGGCCGTCGACGCAGGAGTCCATGGAGGTGGAGAGGTAGATCTCCACACCGCGGCTCTCCAGGTGCTCCTTGCCGTACTGACCGAGCTTCGGACCGACCTCGGGAAGGATCTTGTCCGCGGCGTCGACGAGGATGAAGCGCATGTCCTCGCGGGACACGCTGCTGTAGTACTTGGCCGCGTCGCGGGCCATGTCCTCGACCTCGCCGATGGTCTCGGCGCCGGCGAAACCGCCACCCACGAAGACGAAGGTCAGCGCCTTGCGGCGGACGTCCTCATCCGTGGTGGAGTCGGCCTTGTCGAGCTGCTCGAGGACGTGGTTGCGCAGGCCGATGGCCTCCTCGATGCCCTTCATACCGATGCCCTGCTCGGCGAGGCCGGGGATCGGGAAGGTGCGGGAGACCGCGCCCATCGCGATGACGAGGTAGTCGAAAGGCAGCTCGTACGCCTCGCCCACGAGGGGGGCGATCGTGGCTACCTTGCGGTCCTGGTCGATGGTGGTGACCCGGCCGGTGAGGACCTCCGCCTTCGGCAGCACGCGTCGCAGCGGGACGACGACGTGCCGAGGGGAGATGCTGCCGGCGGCGGCTTCGGGGAGGAAGGGCTGGTAGGTCATGTACGACCGGGGGTCGACGACCGTGACGGTCGCCTCTCCGTAGCGCATCTTCTTGAGAATGCGCCGAGCTGCGTACAGGCCTACGTACCCACCGCCTACTACGAGGATCCTGGGACGCTCCGTGGTGCTCATGCCATCGAGTATCCACCCGGTCATGGGGGGTCGCTCGTGCGCCCCTTCACAAGCTTGGGCAGGTGCTCTGCTACACTGCGCGGCCCGCCTTGGCGAGGCCGTGGTCCGCGAGGGCGACCGGCGTACGGTTCGTACCCTTGTCAACACCGCGTGAGCTGCACTCCGACCCGTTCGGCCCAGTGGGCAACTCCCCTGTTTCACCGGCCGGAAACGCGCCCGCAACGCTCCGTTGAACCCGCTCAGGGGGCCACCGGACCCCGCTCGGAGGCCCAACCGGCCCCTTCCACGCCCGGCAGGGGTTTTTTCCTTGTGAAGAACTTCACGAACTTTCTCGGCGAGGTTCCTCCAAGGGGCTCCCCCGACCCCCTCGGACCCGCTCATACGCTAGCCGACCTGCTCAGTAGAGGCTACTGATCGGTAGTAGAGGAGACCCGGGCCACGGCCCCGGCCACCGCCCGGGCCACCGGCCTAGGCCACCGACCACGCGATGCCGTCGAGGATGTCGTGCTCGCTCACGACGACCTCCCGGGCGCCGGTGCGCTCCATGATCGACAGCAGCACGAGGGCGCCCGCGCCGATCACGTCGACGCGCCCCGGATGCATGGAGGGGACCGCCGCGCGCTCGGCGTGGGTGGAGCGCAGCAGCCACTCGGTGATCTCGCGGACCCGCTCGACGGGGATCCGCGAGTGGTGGATGGCCGCGGGGTCGTAGGCGGGCAGCTCCTGCGCGATCGCCGAGACCGTGGTGACCGAGCCCGCCAGGCCCACGAGCGTGCGCGCCTCGCGCAGCGGGACGGTCTCGGCGGCCAGGTCGAGGGCCGCCTCGATGTCGGCGCGCATGGCCGCGACCTGCTCGGCGGTGGGCGGGTCGGTGACGCCGCCGTCGTGCACGAGGTGCCGCTCGGTCATCCGTACGCAGCCGACGTCCACGGAGCGCGCCGCGCGCACCGCGTCGGCGCCGACCACGAACTCCGTCGAACCGCCGCCGATGTCCACGACGAGGTAGGGCTTGGCCAGGTCGTCGCTGCCCTTCAGCTCCAGGGTCGCGCCGGTGAAGGAGAACTCCGCCTCCTGGTCCCCGCTGATGACCTCGGGTTCGACGCCGAGGATGTCGAGGACGCCGCGCACGAAGTCGTCGCGGTTCTCGGCGTCCCGGGAGGCGGAGGTGGCCACGAAGCGGAGCCGCTCGGCGCCGTGCTCCTTGATGACCCCGGCGTACTCGCGGCACGCGGCGAACGTCCGCTCCAGCGCCTCGGGCGCGAGCCGTCCCGTCCGGTCGACGCCCTGGCCGAGCCGGACGATGGTCATCCGGCGGTCCAGGTCGACGAGTTCCCCGGTCTCCGGGTCCGCGTCGGCGACCAGCAGCCGGATCGAGTTCGTACCGCAGTCGATCGCGGCGACGCGGGTCACCGGCCGGCCTCGCCGACGGGCTCAGCGGGCTCCGCGGGCTCGCCGGGAATCGTCACGCACGCTCCCTTGCGCCACCACTCCGGCAGCATCGCGATGGTCTCGTCGCCGAGCGGGTTCACGCCCGGTCCCGCGGCCAGCGAGTGGGCGACGAGGACGTGCAGGCACTTCACCCGGTCCGGCATGCCGCCCGCGCTCGGGAAGCCCGCCAGGACCTCGATGGCGTCACGGCGCGCGATGTAGTCCTCGTGGGCGGCGCGGTAGGCGTCGGCCAGTTCCGGGTCCGTCGCGAGCCGGTCCGTCATCTCCTTCATGACCCCGTTGGCCTCCAGCGTCCCGATCGCGGACGCGGCCCGCGGGCACGTCAGGTAGTACGTGGTCGGGAAGGGGATGCCGTCGGGGAGGCGGGGGGCCGTCTCCACCACGTCGGGCTGACCGCAGGGGCAGCGGTGCGCGATCGCGCGCAGCCCGCGCGGCGGCCGGCCGAGCTGCTGCTTGAAGGCCTCGACGTCGGCGTCGGTGGGCTCGGTGCGCGGAGTGGTCGGCGGTGGCGTTTCCATGCCGTGAGTCACGTGTCTTTCTGGTCAGTTCAGGGGTTCGTCACTGGTCGGCGGCGTCGGACTTGTCCACGCCGTCCCAGACGTTGGTGTACCAGGGGCGGTCGGCGGCGCCCTGGCCGGCGCGGGCCTGCTTCGCCGCGTCCGGGTCGACCACGACGTAGCCGGTCTCGCCGGGCATCACGTAGTGCAGCCGCTGCCGGATCTGCTGCTCGGCGTACGCGTCGTCCTGCCAGCGTGCCTTCAGGTCGCGCAGTTGCTCGACCCGCCGGCGGGCCTGCTCCTGACGGTGCTCCAGGTCGGCGACCTCGGCACGCTGGGAGACGTACTGCCGCATGGGATAGGCGAGCGCGACGATCAGGGAGCACAGCACGAGAGCGAGGAGCGCGGCCCGGCCGGTGAGCCGGGAACGGCGGGCCTGCCGTTTGGTCTGGGAGCGGTAGACCCGGGCCGCCGTCTGCTCGCCGAGCAGCTTGAGCCTGGTCGAGGTGGAGAACCGGTCCCGGTCCTTCACGGCCATGAGTCCCGCCTCCCCAGTACCGGCCCGCCGTGGTGCGGGCCCGTCACGTGCGTACGTCCCCGCACACGGTACGGGACCGAGTACGGGGACGTACGTACGACGCTTCCCAAGCGGGTGGTGCTCAGCCCTTGAAGCGGGGGAACGCGCTGCGGCCGGCGTACACCGCGGCGTCGTCGAGGATCTCCTCGATGCGCAGCAGCTGGTTGTACTTGGCGACACGGTCCGAGCGGGCCGGGGCGCCGGTCTTGATCTGACCGCAGTTCACGGCGACCGCGAGGTCGGCGATGGTGACGTCCTCGGTCTCGCCGGAGCGGTGGGACATCATGCACTTGAAGCCGTTGCGCTGGGCCAGCTCGACGGCGTCCAGCGTCTCGGTCAGCGAACCGATCTGGTTGACCTTGACGAGCAGGGCGTTGGCGGAGCCCTCCTCGATGCCGCGGGCCAGACGCTCCGGGTTGGTGACGAAGAGGTCGTCGCCGACGATCTGGACCTTGTCGCCCAGCCGGTCGGTGATGACCTTCCAGCCGGCCCAGTCGTCCTCGTACAGCGGGTCCTCGATGGAGACGAGCGGGTACGCGGAGACGAGCTCCTCGTAGTACTCCGTCATCTCGGCGGCCGAGCGGGACTTGCCCTCGAACTCGTACTTGCCGTCCTTGTAGAACTCGGACGCGGCGACGTCGAGCGCGAGGCCGATCTGCTCACCGGGGATGTAACCGGCCTGCTTGATGGCCTCGACGATGAGATCGAGGGCGGCGCGGTTGGACTCCAGGTTCGGGGCGAAGCCGCCCTCGTCGCCGAGGCCGGTCGACAGGCCCTTGGTCTTCAGCACCTTCTTGAGCGTGTGGTAGACCTCGGCGCCCCAGCGCAGGGCCTCGGAGAAGGACTCCGCGCCGATCGGGGCGATCATGAACTCCTGGATGTCCACGTTCGAGTCGGCGTGCGACCCGCCGTTCAGGATGTTCATCATCGGAACGGGCAGCAGGTGCGCGTTCGGGCCGCCCAGGTAGCGGAAGAGCGGCAGGTCGGACGCCTCGGAGGCGGCGTGCGCGACGGCGAGCGAGACGCCGAGGATCGCGTTGGCGCCGAGCGAGCCCTTGTTGTCGGTGGCGTCCAGGTCGAACATGGCCTGGTCGATCAGGCGCTGCTCGGTGGCGTCGTAGCCGACGAGCTCCGGGCCGATCTGCTCGATGACGGCGAGGACGGCCTTCTCGACACCCTTGCCGTGGTAGCGGTTGGGGTCACCGTCGCGGAGCTCGATGGCCTCGAAGGCACCGGTGGAGGCGCCGGACGGAACGGCGGCACGACCCGTGCTGCCGTCGTCGAGGCCGACCTCGACCTCGACCGTGGGGTTGCCTCGGGAGTCCAGGATTTCCCGGGCTACGACGACGTCGATGGACGGCACGAGCATCTCCTTCTGGGATGTGACGCGAGTACGCAGGGCTTGGGTAGTCCTGCGGGACGAGCCTAACCGGCCCGAGGGGATCGGCCAGCCGATCGACCACGCCTTGGGCAGAACTCGGGGTACATATTGTTCCCGATCGGAACAAAAATGAAATGAAAAACCCCGCTCCGGCGCGTACGGGGGAACACGCGCCGGAACGGGGAGCCCGTGGGGACGGGGACCCTCGGTGGGGATCAGGACCCGGGAGCCGGGCCCGCGAGGGGACTGCCGTTCGCCCGGGTGTCGTTCAGCCGGGCGGAGCCGCCGGGGCCGGGGTCGTGGTCGCCGTCCGCCGAGGGCGACCACGTCCGGCCGGTGCGCGGCCTCGCTCAGCGAAGGTGCAGCTGCTGGCCCGGGAAGATGAAGTCGGCGTCGTCCACGATGTCGTGGTTCAGCTTGAACAGCTTCTGCCAGCCGCCCTTGACGTGGTGCTTCTCGGCGATCGAGCTGAGGGTGTCGCCCTTGACGACCTTGTACTCGCCGTCACCCTTCTTGACCTTCTTGCCGGTCGGGGTGGTGACGGTCTTCTTCGCGGCCGGGCGCTCCTGCGAACGGGAGGCGGGCTGCTCGGACGTGCGGTTGTCCTGCGAGCTGCCGGCCGACGAGGAGCCGGAGGAGGTCGAGGGCGCGGCGGGGGTGGAGCTGCCACCGCTGTACGCGGCGCCCGACAGGCCGGTGCCGCAGGTCGGCCAGGCACCCTTGCCCTGCGCGGCGAGGACCTTCTCGCCGACGGAGATCTGCTGCGACTTCGAGGCCTGGTCGGCAGTGGAGGCGTAGGCGGTGCCGCCGTACGCGGCCCAGGTGGAGGACGAGAACTGCAGGCCACCGTAGTAACCGTTGCCGGTGTTGATCGACCAGTTGCCGCCGGACTCGCACTGGGCGACGGCGTCCCACTCGGAGCCGGTCGCGGCGGACGCGTTGCCCGCGGCCATCAGCGGAGCGGCGATGGCGACACCGGTGACACCGGCGAGCGCGGCGACACGGGTGGCCTTGTTCGGGCGGCGGTGCTTGCCCTTGCTGGAAAACAGCATCGAGTGATCCCCTCACCGACGCCTGCGAGGTGAGCTGTCGGGTTCGGGCCGGTTGAGTTGCCCGGCCGCACGTCCCCGGTCCCTCTCGGAACCACGGCGCGCGGCTTTACCCCAAGCCGTCTCCGGGTGTCTCTCAACTCCCGGTCGCGGCACTTACCTTGGGTCCCCCGCTCCTGCCTACGGCGCTTGCGCGACGACTGTTCCCGTACGGCCGCTGGCAGGATTCGGCGTTGCGATCGTCGGGGCCCGCTGTGGCGAGCGGTCACGACCGTAAGCAGTCGATCGCCTGATTTTCAAAGACGATCAGGGCTTCTGAGACTCATGTCTCACTCGCACCAAACCGGACATTCCCCAGCGAACCATGACGTGAACTCCCGCTACTTTTCGACCGTTTCGCTATCAACAGCGAGGCTCTGACCGGGGAGGATGAGGTCCGGATCGATGCCCACGGTCTTCTCGTTCGCGGCGTACAGGTCGGCCCATCCGCCGGTGACGTCGAGGTCGTCGGCGATCGTCCAGAGACTGTCGCCGGCGCGCACGACGTAGGTGCCGTCGCCGGCGTCACGCGCGTCGTCGGAGCCGCGCGAGGCGTGCCGTCCGGACGCGCTGTCGGTGCGGCTGCCCGTGGCGGCGTCCGTCGAGTCCTCGTCGGCGTTGCCGCCGCGGTGCCGTCCGGGCGTGGTGGACGCGTCGTCGGAGGGCTCCGAAGAGGTGCCGCTCCGGCCGGACTTGTCCGATGTGCCCGACTCGGACGCGTCGGCCGTCGCCTTGTCCGAGCTGTCCGCGCCCCGTGAGTCACCGGACTTCGCGGTGCTCCCGCTCGCCTTCGGCGAGGCGGTGTCACTCGAAGCGGACGAATCCGACGATCTGGACGATTTGACGGAAGGGGAGGAACTGGGCGACGTGGACAGGCCGCTCGAACCGGAGTCGCTCGCGTCGTCACCCATGCCCGTGTCGACGTCGACCTCGGCCGAGCTCTTGCTGAGCCCGGAGAGCGGTCCGCAAGTGGGCCAGGCGGCGAGACCCTGGCCGTCGAGCACCTTCTCGGCGACGGCTATCTGCTGCGAGCGGCTGGCCTGGTCGGGGCTCTGCGCGTACTCGAGACCGCCGTACCTCTCCCAGTTGTCCTGGGTCAGCTGGAGCCCGCCGTAGTACCCGTTGCCGTTGTCGGCGCTCCACGCGCCGCCGCTCTCGCACTCGGCCACCCGGTCCCAGGTGGTCCCGTCGGCCGCGCTCGCGCTCGATGCGCCGAGGAGCGGGATCGCGATGGCGGACCCGGTCACCCCTGCGGCGACGATGAGGGCCGGAGCCTGACGGGGGCGCCGGTGACGGCCGTTCCCGGAGAGCATGCGGAAGCCTTTCGCGTGACAACGGGGTGACTACGGCACCTACGGCGAAGTGACGATCGCCGGGGCCGCATTGATGGGTGAACGTATATGGACTCGAACGCTTGTCACAAGTCGATGCAGCGCAGATCACGTGAAGATCACAGTTATGACGGCGCGTCAGTTGACGGCTGCCTTCGAGGCGGTCTGCCGGACGCCCTCCCGGCACCCGCGGGCGCCCCGTCGACCTGGTGGGCACGGGTACCGGATGAACCGGTTCCGGACTATCCGACCGGGGTGAACTCCACAGGAAGCGTGCGCAATCCGCGCATAATGAGCCCGCCACGCCACCGCAAATCGGCTGAATCTCCGGCGAGTTGGAGGTCGGGCAGCCGGGTGAGGAGGGTGGCGAGCGCGGTCTGCCCCTCCAGGCGGGCGAGCGGCGCACCCAGGCAGTAGTGGATGCCGTGGCCGTAGCCGAGGTGCTGATTGTCACGCCGGGCGAGATCGAGGGTGTCCGGCTGCCCGAAACGTTCGGGGTCGCGGTCAGCGGCGGCGAGGACGACGAGCACGGGGTCGCCGGCGGCGATGTCCTGGCCGCCGATCCGCACGTCCTCGGTGGCGAACCGCCAGGTGGCCAGCTCCACGGGCCCGTCGTAGCGCAGGAGTTCCTCCACTCCCGTCTCCAGCAGGTCGCTCTCCCCGGCCGCGAGGGAGGCCTGGAGGCGGGCCCGCTGCTCGGGGTGGGTCAGCAGGGCGTACAGCCCGTTCCCGATCAGGTTGACCGTGGTCTCGAACCCCGCGAACAGCAGGATGAAGGCCATGGCGGCGGCCTCGTTCTCCGTGAGGTGCTCGCCGTGGTCGGAGGCGCGGATGAGGCCGGAGATGAGGTCCTCGCCGGGCGCGGCCTCGGCGGGCATCGCCTCGCGCTTGCGGTGGATCAGCTCGGCGAGATACCCGCGCATCTTCTTGACGGACCGTGCGACCCCGCCCCGCGGCCCGCCGCCGTGCCGGATCATCATTCCCGCCCAGTCCCGGAAGTCGTCCTGGTCCTCGCGGGGGACACCGAGCATGTCGCAGATGGCGTAGATGGGGAGCGGGAACGCGAACTCGTGGATGAGGTCCGCCGACCCCTTCTCCGCGAACCCGTCGATGAGGTCGTCCGTCAACTCCTGCACCCGCGAGGAGAACTCGGCGACGCGCCGCGGGGTGAACGCCTTGCTGACGAGCCGGCGCAGCCGGGTGTGGTCCGGCGGGTCGATGTTCAGCAGATGCGTCATCAGCTCCGCCTTGCGCTCCCCCGGGATCCCCGTCCTGCCCTTCGCGTGCGCGGGCTCGTCGTGGTGCGCGGGGTTCTTGGAGAGCCGCTGGTCGGCGAGGGTCTGCCGGGCGTCCGCGTACCGTGTGACGAGCCAGGCCTCCACCCCGCTGGGCAGCCGCGTCCGGTGCACGGGCGCGTGCTCCCTGAGCCAGGCGTACGCCGGGTAGGGATCGGTGGCGAACTCCCAGGTGAAGAGTTCGGGGGCGGGGCTCGCGGGGGTCTCGTGCTCGGTCACTCCCCGACGGTATCCGCCGGGGGCCGGAACGCGGGGGCGGGCCCGTGCGTGGGGGCCGCGTGCGGGGGGCGGGGAGACACTCGTCCGGTTCGCCCGGGGCTGTCCGTACATCGGAGGCTGTTTGACTCGGCCGCTCGACAGCTCCCACATTCACGCAGTGGACCCCGAAATACTCAAGTCCAGCTTCGCGGTCGTGGAGCGGCGGGCCGAGTTCGCCGTCAAGTACTTCTACGCGCACCTGTTCCGGCACCACCCGGAACTCCGCGAGCTGTTTCCGACGGACTTCCCGGAGGACATGGAGCGGCAGCGGGACCGACTGTTCGCGGCGCTCACCTTCGTCATGGACCGGCTCGAAGACCCCGAACTCCCCACCTACTTACGGGATCTCGGGCGGGACCACCGCAAGTACCTGGCCCAGCCGGACCACTACGCGGCGGTGGGGGCGAGCCTGATCGCGGCGTTCGCGGCCGTCGCCGGATCGGCCTGGAGCGGCGAGGCCGAGAAGGCCTGGTCGGAGGCGTACGGGGCGATCGCGAACATCATGCTCCAGGGCGCCTGGGAGGCCCAGCACCAGGGCGAACCCGGCTGGTGGGACGCGGAGGTCGTCGCCCGCACCCGGCACGGGGACGACCTCGTGGTCCTCACCCTGCGGCCTCGGCAGCGCCTGACCTACGTCGCCGGCCAGTACGTCAGCGTCAACATGCCGCATCTGCCGGGCATCTGGCGCCCGTACTCCCTCGCCAACGCGCCCCGGCCCGACCGCACCGTCGACCTGCACGTCAGCCGGGTCGAGGGCGGGTTGCTCTCCACCGCTCTCGTGCGCCAGACCCGCGTGGGCGACGTCCTGCGGCTCGGCGCACCCGGCGGCGGCCTCACCCTGCGGACCCCGGCGGACCGGCCGTTGACCCTCATCGCGGCCGGCACCGGCTGGGCACCGGTGAAGGCCCTGCTGGAACAGCTCGAACCCGCCCACGAGGCCCGCCTGTTCCTCGTCGCCCGCGACATCGCGTACCTCTACGACCAGCTCTCCGTGGACCGCCTGCGGGCCCGGCTCCCCCGGCTCTCCGTCACCCACATCACCCCCGCGCCCGGCCGCCCCAAGGCCCAGGCGACCGAACGGCTGCTGACCGCGCTGGGCAACCGGGCGGGCTGGACCCGGCACGACGTCTACCTCGCGGGGCCGCCCGACCTCGTCGAGGAGGTCGCCGACACGCTGCCCTCCCTCGGCACACCGGACGGCCGGCTCTTCCACGACCTGCTGCCGCCTGCCGGCGGAAGCCGGCCGCTGGGCGCGGCGGAGTGGCTCCTCGACCGCCCGCGGCCGAGCTGGCACAACCCGGCCGGCCGCACCCCTGGAGCCTGAACCCCCGCCCCCGTCAGGCGTCTTCCTGCTCCTCCTGCTCCTGCTCCTCCGCCGCCGGAGTCCCTGCCCGCTCCTCCGCGAGGATCGCGTCCCGGTACGCACGGGCGGCCGCCCGCAGCGCCGCCTCCGGGTCCACGCCCCCGGCCTCGGCGCGCGCCGCCAGGGCCAGCAGCTCGTACCCCACGCCCTCGCCCACGGGGAGCGGCACGCCGAGGCCCGCCGTGCGCACCCGGGACGACAGCTTCGCGGCCAGGGCCAGGCCCGGCTGGCCGAGCGGGACGCCCTCGGTGACGGAGGTGCGCCGCTTCTCCTCGGCCTTGGTGCGCAGCCAGTGCTCCTTGACCTCCTCGGGGGTCGTCGCCGTCGCGTCGCCGAAGACGTGGGGGTGGCGGTGGATCAGCTTGGCGACGATGCCGCCCGCGACGTCGTCGATCGAGAAGGGCGCGTCCTCGTCCTCCTCGGCGATGCGGGCGTGGAAGACGACCTGGAGCAGCACGTCGCCCAGCTCCTCGCGCAGCTCGTCCCGGTCGCCGTCCTCGATGGCCTCGACGAGTTCGTACGCCTCCTCGATGCCGTACTTCGCCAGGCCCTTGTGGGTCTGGCGGGACGACCAGGGGCACTCGACGCGGATGCGGTCCATCACCTGGACCAGGTCGAGGAGCCGGGCGCCCGGCAGGTCGTACGAGGCGGGGAGCAGCTCCAGGTCCGGCATCCGCACCCGGCCCGAGCCGGCCAGCCGGGCCAGGCCGTCGGTCAGCCGGGGCTCGCCCTCTCCGGTGGCGACGACGACCAGGGACCGGCCGCCCGCGCAGGCGTCGACCAGGTCCTCGGCGGTCGGGGACACCTCGTCCACGCCGATGCCCGCCTCGCGCAGATACGGAACCTGGGGATGCGCGCCGTCGGCGCACAGCACCCGGTCCGCGGCGTGCAGCACCTGCCAGGCGGGCCAGGACAGCAGTCCGGGAGCGACCCGGTGGCTGGTGGTGAGCAGGACGATACGGCCGGGGTCGGTGGCGGTGGGGCCGCCCTCGGAGCTGCTGGTTGCGTTCACCCCTCGAACGTAACCCACGCCGCCGACGGCCCCGGAGGTTGTCCACAGGCCCACCGGGGGCCGGTGACGGCCCCCGCGCGGATCACGTCGGCTGCTGGGTCCCGGCCGACGTGACCTCGCGCAGCCACGGCGTCTTCGCGTCGACCCGGCTGCTCTTCTGGACGTCCCAGGCGCCGTAGCGCGGGTTCAGGTCGACATGGAGCTGCTTCGAGGCGGTGGACATCGCCTTCCAGAAGACGGCCTTGCCGTCGGTGGTGTTCATGTCGGCGCCGAGCGCGGCGGCGAGCTTCTGCGCCTCGATCTCGGTGCGCAGGCTGTCGTCGAGACGCCTGGGCGCGACCCCGTAGTTCTGCAGCCAGGCCGTCTCCAGGGCCTTCGAGCCGCCCGCCTGCTGTTCGAGGGCCGACCGCATCTGCTGGGAGTCCTTGCGGGTCACCGTCACCCCCTCGTTCTTCGCCGCCCGGTCGAGGACCTGGTCCAGGACCATGCCGTGCAGGGTGTCGCGGGTGAGCGTGCCGGTCTTGGCGATGGCCTGCTCGTACTGCGCCTCGTCCTTGGTGGCGGCGCGCTGCGCCGAGCGCACCTCGTTCACCCGGCTCTCCAACTGCGCGACGGTGATCCGCTGGCCTCCGACGACCGCGGCCGCGCCCGGATGGGCGTCACTGCCGCAACCGGTGAGCAGGGGGGCCGCGGCGACGATCGCGGCGGAGAGGACGAGCGCGGTGCGACGGCGGCGGTGCAAGGAAGCCTCCCGAGGAGATTGTGCGGCGGTGCACAAAGTCTTGCGGTGATCGATGGTAGGCAGTGGCTCGCCTCCCGGCCAGCCATTCGACCAACGATTCACGACGACTTCGGGCACCGCCGCACGTCACATCGCGATCAGCCCGTGATCGCGACGGGTGCGTCCCACGCGTCCCGGTCCACGGTGATCGTGTAGGCGCCGCGCTTCTCCTTGCTGTTGACCATGTACTGGTGCGCGCGGCTGTGGTTGGTGAACCGGGTCGAACTCCACGGCCAGTCGGTCGTCGTGGTGTTCTTCTTGTCCCACAGCGCGTACCAGAGGTTGCCCGGCAGGTCCGTCGTGTCGCTCGCGGTCGCGATCGCCTTGGCGCTGGAGCTGGTGAAGCCGTAGTAGCCGGTGCGGTACGTCTTGGCGTGCAGGGTCTTGTCGAAGGCCCGGACATACGTCAGCACGGCGTCGTTGCACGCCTTGTTCGTGACGTCGTACGACTCCATGTCGAGGTAGATCGGGCTGCCGGTCTTCATGCCGAGGGCCGAGGCCTTGGCGACCGCGTCCGCGCCGTCGCTCGCGCCGAGGGAGGCGGCCGTCGAGGCGGTCATCCTCTCGGGGCTGCTCCCGGTCTGGCAGGACGGCTGCGCGCCGACGTACAGGGGGATCAGCTTCCAGCCGAGCGCGCTGACCGACTTCACCCAGGAGGCGGTCAGGTTCGGCTGTGCGCAGCCGCGGTTCCTGCCGCCCACGTAGACGGCGGCGGCCCCGTAGAAGCCGGTGTGCCATGCCTTCATCGCGGACAGCGAGGGCGCGGCACAGGCGTCGAAGGCGCGGCCGGTGAAGGTGCGCTGCGCGGGCCAGGTGGTCGCGGCCATCGAGGTCTGCGCGGCGATGCCCGCTCCGGCCACGACCGCGGCACCGGCCGCGGCCCAGGCCACGTATCTGCGCTTCTTGGAATGCCGATGGCTGGACATGAAACTCCCACCCCATGGTTCAACTGGTTCGACGGGCATGACGGTTCGAGCGGCACGACGGGTACGGCCGTGGGGCCGGTGCGGTGCTCCTGGTACGTGGGTCGCACGGCCGCGCGGCGCGTCCGGACGGCGGTCGCGCACGCGCGCGTGGCGCACGGGAGATCGCAACCTACCCGGCGCGCCCCCTCCGTCCGGGAAACCCCGTATCCGGATCCTCACAAGCTTCGGCCAAGGTGGCGCAAAGCCTTCGGTGTCCGGGCGGACTCAGCCCCGCACCTGCCCGAGCCACTGGAGCGTGCGGCGGATCTCCCCCGCCATGGGGTGCCCGGGCCCCCGCAGCCGGTCCACGTCGTGCAGGAGCCGGGCCAGCGTGTCGTGGGCGGCGGCCCGGTCCCCGAGGGCGAGCAGCAAGTGGCCCATCCTGCGGCGCACTTCGAGGGAGATCTCCGGGTCCCCGGCGACGTACTGGTTCTCGTAGTACGGCAGCAGCGCGCGGTACTCCGCCAGGGCCGCGGCGGGTTCGCCGAGCTGTTCCAGGCACTGGGCGGCGTCGTAGCGGAAGCGCAGCGACTGGGGGTCGGCGTGACCCGCCTCGGAGGCGCGCTCGTCGGCGAGCCGGCGCAGTTCGGGCAGCGCGCGGCGGTACTGGCCGTCGTCCATGAGCGTGGCCGCGTACTGCTTGCGCAGGGTACGCACGACCGGAGAGTGCTCCCCGTGCTCGGCGGCGGCCGCCGGGAGGATCGAGCCGAGGATGTCCACGGCCTGCGTGATGCGGCCCTCGCCGAGCAGCCGCTTCACCTCGTCCACGGCACCCGCCACGTCGGGCTTCTCCACCGCGGGCGCGGCCTGCGGCTGGGTCGCGGGCGTCCGTGCCCGGTCCGGCCACGGGGCGTGCGGGCGCAGGAACGGCCGCGTGGGGTCCAGCGGGGCGCCGGTGGGCATGCCGCGCGCCGGCAGCAGCGGGAGGAGCTGCTCGTACGTCTCCTGCGCGGAACCCGGGCGGTGCTGGGGATCCTTGGACAGCAGGCGCAGCACCAGGTCCTCCAGCGCGGGCGGCACCTCCGGGCGCAGCCGGCGCACCGGCAGCGGCGGCTCGTACAGGTGCCGGTGCAGCACGCCGAGCGCGGTCGAGCCGGAGAACGGCACGTCCCCGCTGAGCAGTTCGTGCAGCAGCACACCGAGCGCGTACAGATCGGTGTACGGGCCGACCGCGCCGCCCATCGCCTGCTCGGGAGCCATGTAGGCGGGGCTGCCGATGGGCGAGCCGGTGTGCGTCAGACGCGTGGTGTCGGTGTCCATGACGGAGGCGACGCCCAGGTCGAGGACGGTGACCGTGCCGTCCTGCTTGACCATCACGTTCCGCGGCTTGAGGTCGCGGTGCACGATCGGGACGGCGTGCACCGCGCTCAGCACCGCGCACAGCTGGGCGGCGACCGCGACGGCCCACTGCCACGGGTAGGGGTCGTGCTCGGCGAGGTGGTCGGAGAGGTCCGCCCCGTCGACGTACTGCATGACGAGGAACAGCTCCTCGCCCGCGTTGCCCGCGTCGTGGACCGTGACCAGCCCCGGGTGGTCGACCTGTGCGGTCACCCGGCACTCGCGCACGAAGCGGCGCCGCAGCTCGTCGGCCTCCTGGCCCGCCACCTTGTCCGGGCGCAGCAGCTTGACCGCGACCCGCCGGTCCAGGCGCTGGTCGTAGGCCGTCCAGACCTGGCCCATGCCGCCCTGACCGATGAGCGTGGACAGTTCGTAGCGGTCGGCGATCACCCGGCCCGTCGCCACGCTCACCTGCCGTCCCCGCTGTCGGTCCGGCCGTCGCGCTTGCGGAGGTAGTCACTGAGTTCGTCGAGTTCGGCGCGCACCTGGTCGATCCGCACGGGCGCGGGCCGCTGCGGCGGTGGTGGCACGACGGGCGGCTGCGGCACGGGCGGTTGCGGCACGGGGGCCTGCTGGTGCGGGACCGGCGTCCCGTACGGCGATCCCGTACCGGCCGTCTGCGGGTAGCCGTAGTGCGGGCCGGGTGGCGGGGTCTGGTGGAGCGGCGCCGGGTAGCCGGGCGGGGCGAGCCGGCTGTAGTGACGGATGTCCGCGAACAGGAAGTACCCGGTGCAGGCCGCCGCGTTGAGCAGCAGGATGATCATGCCGACGTTGCCGTTCGGGCTGCTGAAGTCGTCGGTGTGGTCGGTGCTGAGGTAGGCGAAGCTGATCCCCATCGCGAGGAGCGAACCGAGGAAGATCCACCAGTCCACGGCCCGGCGGGTCACCAGCGCGACGCGCAGCGTGGACCCCCACGCCAGGAAGCCGATGCTCAGGAGCGGCAGTGCTCCGAAGATCACGCGCAGCACGACCAGCAGCCCGGTCGGGGGGCGCTTCGGCGGAGGCGGCGCGTAGCCGTGGCCGTGCATGGCTGCTCCTGGAGGCCTGATGGGGACGGACGTACGAGTTGGAAGTCCGAGCGTATAGGCCGACGAGGACAACCGGTCCCGGGTTGTACCGAACCGTTGTCGCGCTGATCACTTCACGTGTCGCGGCGTCCTCGGGAAGCCCGTGGGGGAAGCCGCCGTTCCGCCCCTCCGGTGCGGCCGCGCCGTCGCCGGCCCGGGTCAGTCGGGGGCGACCGTCCCGTCCGTCAGCCCGTCGTACATGCCGCGTACGAGCTGCTCCCCGAGGCGGCCCGCGCGCCGCAGCGCGTCCTCGAACTCGGCGAGGGCGCGGAAGCGTTCGCCGTAGCGGCGCTGCTCCTCGAGCGGCAGCCGCGGCAGGTGCAGTCGCCGTACGTCGAGCCGGGTGGCGGTGGACGCGTAGCTGCTGGCCTGCCGGTTGTTGGCGGTGCCGCGCAGGAAGCCCGCGAGGAACCACGGGTCCAGGGCGGCCCGGTCGGGACGCAGGAGTGTGAGGTTGCGCCCGAGCACCGCGCCCGCCGTGTCCGCGTCGACCACGCGCGCGACGGAGCCGCCCCCGAGCACGGGGACCACGACGTCGCCCGCCTCGACCGGCACGGTCTCCTCGTCGCCCTCGGGGAGACTCCCGGAGGGGGCGGTCCCGGCGAGCACGTCGTGGTCGGTGAGCACCCTCGCGCGCGCGGGGGCACTGTTTCCGCCCGTGCGCAGCAGGAGGGCTCCCCCGCGCGCGAGTTCGCCGACGGTGATGAGCGGCCAGCGCACGGCGGGGGTGTGCAGCGCCTCGGGGGGCGTGAGACCTTCGGCGAGCCGCAGGGTCTCACCGAGGTCCTCGCGTACGCTCGCGAGCCGCTCGGAGCCGCCTCCCGCGGCGGCCGGCGGCAGATGGCGGGCGGGCGCCAGATCCACGTCGTCGTCGAGGAGTTCGATGACCGGCACCGAACGGCTGAACCCCGGCTCCTCCCGCGCGCTGCCCGCGCGTTCGAAGGGCCGCCACGCGTCGAGCACCGCGCCGCGCACGGCGGCCCAGTCGAAGGCACGGCCCTCGCCGGCCGACGCCCCGGTGTCCACGAGCAGCAGCTCGGGCTGCGCGGGCGCCTTCTCGGGACGGCGCAGCACCCAGACGTGCAGCGGGATGTTGTACGGCGGTGCCGCACCGATCGGCAGCGCGATCACGGCCCGCAGCGCGCCCCGGCGCAGCAGGTCGGCGCGGATACGGCGGCCGGAGCGACGCGAGGCGGCGGCGGGCGGCATGAGGACGACGGCGGTGCCGCCGTCCTTGAGGTGCGCCAACGCGTGCTGCACCCAGGCCAGTTCGGACTCGGTGCGGGCCGGGAAGCCGTACTCCCAGCGGGCGTCGTAGGCGAGTTCGTCGTGTCCCCAGTTGCGCTCGTTGAACGGCGGGTGGCACAGCACGACGTCGGCGCGGAGCGCGGGCCGGGCGTCCGCGCGGAGGCTGTCCCCGGCGGCGGTCCGCACGGCGGCCTTGCCCTGGAGCGCCAGCCGCAGCGCGGAGAGCGCCGCGAGGTCGGGCGCGCTGTCCTGTCCGAACAGCTCCTGCCCGGGGCGGGCGGCCACGGCACGCAGCAGGGCGCCGGTGCCGCACGCCGGGTCGAGTGCGGTGTGCGCCGGTCCCGCGAGCTCCGCCATCAGCGTGGCGAGGCCGGCGGGGGTGAGCGTGTACTGACGGGGGTTGGCGTCGAGGTGGCGTCCCAGCAGGAACTCGTACGTCTGGCGTGCGCCCAGCTCGGCGGCCAGTTCGGCGGCGCCGCGCAGCAGGGGGGCGGAGGTGAGCAGCTCCGGGCCGGCCGGGGTGTTCACAGCGCGTTCGCGCGGGGGGCCGAACCTCGGGGTGATCACCTGGTCGAGGGCGGCGGGCAGCAGCGCGGCCAGCCGTTCGTCGGAACCGGCGCTCAGCTCCAGCCAGTCGGTGGGCCGGTCGTGGATGAGCAGGAGCACGCAGCCCGCGTGGACGAGGGCGGTGACGGGGCCTTCGGGGTGACCGGCGAGCTGCTGCCAGACGCGTTCACGGAGCGGGACCTCGGCGAGTTTTCCCTGATCGCGCAGCCAGGCCTCGACCTCGGTGAGGGCGAAGGAGGGGCTGGTCTCGGTGCCGCCGACCGGTTTGGGGAAGTCGGCGTGACGGCGGCGCCAGTTGCTGACGGCCGCGCGGCCGACGCCGGCGAGCCGTGCGATTCCGGCGGCCGTCACCTCTGTCGCGTTGTGCTGCACCCGCCCGGCTCCCCTCGTCCTGGTCGGCGACCCCCGTGACCCTGGCGGCCCGTCGTCGCCCCCGCACCGCAGCCCTGTTGTTCCGGTGTTCCGGTGTTCCGGTGTGTGACGCCGAGCATACCGGCGCATGCAAGATCTACCCCTTCACAGGCGTGTACACAACCTTCTCCGTGAATCGTGTTGACTCGGTTCACAGGCTCTGCTGTTATTGACCCATCGAACGGGCAGGCCGCCGGAGCGATCCGGTCGCCCCTGACTCTGCCGACACCGCCACCCACACCACGCCAAGGAACTCTCATGCGTCGCACCGCACTTGCCGCTCTCTGCCTCGTCGCCGCGGCCACCGCCGGTCTCACCGGTTGCCTGCCGGGCGAGACCAAGGCGGACAGCAAGCCGAAGGGTCCGTTCGCCGGTCTGTCCGGGGGCGAGATCGCCGACCGGGCCGTGAAGGCCACCAACGGAGCCGACTCGCTCCGGATGAAGGGCGACGTGCCCGACGACGAGGACGGCGGCACCATCCGTATCGACATGGCCCTCAGCAAGAAGGGCGACTGTGCCGGCACGCTGGGCATGGGAGGCCAGGGCAAGGCCGATCTCATCAAGACCGGCGACACCGTCTACATGAAGTACGACGAGGCGTTCCTGCGCGCCCAGGGCAAGGGCGACTCCAAGGCCGACACGGACGCGGTCGTGAACATGCTGGCCGGCAAGTGGACCAAGATGTCCGCGACCGGTTCCGACGCCAAGGACATCGCGGGGTTCTGCGACCTCGACTCGGTGCTCGCCGGCGCGGAGGACGTGAACTCCAATGCCACGCGCGGCAGGACGACCACCGTCGACGGGACCGAGGCGATCATCCTGCACGAGAAGGACGGCAAGGACCGGTACACCCTGTACGTCGCCACGAAGGGCAAGCCCTACCTGCTGCGGGTCGACAGCACCTCCGCCAAGGACCCGGGCACGATCACCTTCGGTGACTACGACAAGCCGGTCCCCGCCGCCAAGCCCACGGGCAACGTCCTCGACATCGACAAGCTCGGCAGCTGACCGGCGCGGGCGCGGGGGTGCGGCATCCGTCCGGCGCCCGGCCCGCAACCGGGCGCGGTGCCGGGCACGTTCCGGGCGCGGGGCCGGGCGCGATCGCTAGTTCGCGGTGAACCGCTTCGGGGCGTCGGTCGGGTTGCCGCCCGAGGGGAGCTTCTGGCCGGGGCAGCCGGACAGGACCTTCTTCATCGCGGCCTTCTCGGAGCCGGTGACCCACAGCCCGTACTTCTTCTTCACGGCCACCTGCCCCGCGACGTACGTGCAGCGGTACTTCTTGTTGGGCGGGAGCCAGGTCGCCGTGTCGCCGTCGCCCTTGCTGCGGTTGGCGCTGGCGCCGACGGCGGCGAGGTTGAGCGGGTCGTTGGCCAGCGCTATCCGCTTGCTCGCGTCCCAGTACTTGGCGCCCTTCTGCCAGGCGTCCGAGAGGGCGACGAGGTGGTCGATGTCGACCAGGCTGCGCCCGCGGGTGAAGGTGACGTCCTTGCCGCCGTAGGGGTCCGGTTCGAGGACTCCGTGCGACACCTTGCACGTGCCGTCACTGAACTTCACGTCCTCGAGGTCCCGCTTGAGGATGTCGTCGCGGGTGTCGCAGTGGTTCGCGTCGGTGTCGGCCCAGGCCGTGCCGAACCGCTCCCTGCTGTAACCGGTCTTGGGAGCGCGCCCCTTGACGGTCAGCGAGTCCACCGCGGAGAGCGCGGCCCCGCCACCACCGCCGCCGCCACCGCCCGCCGTCTCCTCGGGTCCCGCGGAACCTATGGCGTCGTCCTTGCAGCCGCTGACCCCGGCACCGAGCACGATCAGTACCGCCGCGGCAGCAGCGGCCCCACCCCTCATACGCACGACAAACGCCCTCCCCTTCGCCTCCCCGGGTCCGCCCGGCCCGGGCGTGCTTCCCCTCTGCCCAACCTATCGGGGCGTACTCCCGGGTCATACCCGACCCAACGGGCAATTGGCGCACGCCCGGCGTATCGTCGGTGGTGAGTCACCCCGGGAAGGAGCTCTGGATGGGCATCTTCGACAGGTTCAAGAGCAACCGCGCGGCGCAGGACAAGGCGAAGGACATGTCCGACGCCGCGGAGAAGCAGGTCAACAAGAAGACCGGCGACAAGTACACGGACAAGGTCGACGACGCGCAGGGCAGGGCCGAAGGCGCGATGGGTATGGACCGTGACCGCGACCGGCCTTGACTGGTCTTGACCGGCCCGGACAGCCATATCCGGAGCGGTGCCCGATCGGGCACCGACCGACCCCCGTGGTCCCCGCGCACCGAGGTGACGGTGCCTCGGACAACCCCGAGAGGTCAGCGATCCCACGGCCGGTGTGAACGGACCGGTGGCCCTGGCCCACTTGGTGCTCCCTGTACGTCCCGCCCCACCACGGTGTCCCACCGGGTGGGGCCGGCGTCGTAGGGTCCTCGGGCGCGGCTCGGACCCGGGGCGGCCCGCACGTCTCACACCTTCCCGATGCCGAGCGTCGTCTCCGAGGGCAGCAGCCCCGAGCCGATGACGGCCACCCAGAACTCGCCCAGCAGATCGGCGAGTCGGCCGACGTCGTCCGGACCGAGCGACTGCCAGGGCCCGGTGGCCAGTTGGTCGGTCCGCTCCTCGACCCGGCGGCGCAGCGCACGGCCTGTGTCCGTCGCGACACCTCTCGCGTCCACCAGACCGCGGGCGGCGAGCCGCTCCCGACCGGCCGCCCATTCCCGCGAGCTCCAGCCGCGACTCTCGAAGCGCTCCACGGAGGCCGCGCCTATCGCCGCGAACGAGACGAGGGACTCGACGGGATCGAGACCGGCGACGAGCAGGGCCGCGAGGTGGCCGTCGCCCCGGTGTTCGCGCAGGATCGTCGCCGCGTGCCACAGCTGGAGGTGCGGCGGCTCGGGCCAGTCCAGCGCGGCGTTGGCCGCGGCGAGCGGGCGTCCCGCCGTGTTCGCCGCCTCGGCCGCGCGCCGGGCGAGAGCCGCCGCCTCGACCATTCCGGGCCCGGCGATTCCGTCACCCAGCAGCGCCCGGTAGGCCCGGTCGACGGATCGCTCCCGCGCGGCGAGCACCTCCTGCGGACTCGCCGTCCGCCAGGCCGACCTGACGTGTTCGTCGACCATGCGGGGGCTGAAGCTGTAGAAGGCGGAGGCCACCCGCTCCGGACCGACGGGGCCCAACGGGGCCGCGCGGTAGGGGAAGTAGCTGGGCCAGCGCTCCTCGGTCCCGAACCCGAGCGCGGCCGCCTCCTCGAAGCTCTCCGGCGCGTAGTACAGCACGGCATGCAGGGGCTCCAGCAGATGCCACAGCCGGCGCACCTGGCCCAGCTCGACCCCGCCTCCGCCGGCCACCCCCTCCACCGCGGTCACCCCGCCGCCCCCGGCACTCCCCTCGGACCGATCCGTCCCGCTGATCCCGCTGACGCTCCCCGACATGACCGCACCCCTTGTCACGTGACGACGCACTCCACAACTTGACACTGACAAGATTGCCCGAACCCGCGGCAACTTGTCAATGACTAGATTCCGCGTACGCTGCTGCCCATGAATCCCGCCCCGCCCAGCGAATCCGCGCGCCCGTATCACCACGGGGACCTGCGGCGCGCCATCCTCGGCGCCGCGCTCGACGTCATCGCCACCGAGGGGCCCGCCGCGCTGAGTCTGCGCGACCTGGCCCGCCGCGCGGGCGTCTCGCACGCCGCCCCGGCGCACCACTTCAAGGACCGCACCGGGCTGCTCACGGCGATCGCGGCGGAGGGCTACGCGCTGCTGGCGGCGGCGCTCGACGCGGCCGACGACCTGCGGGACGCGGGTGTGCGCTACGTCCGCTTCGCGCGCGAGCATCCCGCCCACTTCCAGGTCATGTTCTCCCCGGAGCTGCTGCGCGGGAACGACCTGGAGCTGACGGCGGCCAGGACCCTCGCGGGCGAGCGGCTGCGCGCCGCCGTCTCCGCGGTCCCCGCCGAGGGCCGGGGGGACGACGCCCGGCTCGCCGGCGTCGCGGCCTGGTCACTCGCCCACGGCTTCGCCACGCTCCTGCTCAGCCACAACCTGGACGGCCCGGTGGGCGACCAGGACCCCGACGAGGTGTTCCACGCCCTGACCGGCATGCTGTTCCGCCCCCGGCAGCCCTGAACCGCGCACGCGCGGATCCTGACGGAGTACCGCGGGCCCTGATGGAGTACCGCGGATCCTGACGGAGTACCGCGGGTCCGCACGGAGTCACGCCTTCCGGCGGCGGGAGCCCGGCCGTCGGAGACGACCGGCCGCGCGCTCCCGCCGCCGGGCCGGGCTACGACCCGAGGATCGTGGCGAGGAACTCGCCGGTCCAGCCGAGGAGTTCGCGGCCGACCAACGGCTTCCCGCCCACCTTCGCCGTCTTCGGGCGGGGGACCAGGAGCTGGTGGGCGGCCGGCTTGATGACCGTCCCCGGGTAGAGCCGCTGGAGACGCAGCTCCTGGGACTCCCTCAACTCCACCGGCGCGAACCGGATGTTGTTGCCCTGGAGGACGATCTCGCCGACCTCGCAACCGCGCGCCAGCATCCGCAGCCCCGCGACGAGGAGCAGGTTCTCGACCGGCTCGGGCAACTTGCCGTAGCGGTCGACGAGTTCCTCGCGTACGGCCTTGACGTCCTCCTCGGTGTTCGCGGAGGCGATGGACCGGTACGCCTGGAGGCGCAGCCGCTCGCCCGGCGCGTAGTCGTGCGGGACGTGCGCGTCGACCGGCAGCTCGATCTTGACCTCCAGCGGCGGCTCCTCCTGCACCCCGCCGTCCAGCTCGGCGCGGTAGTCCGCGACGGCCTCGCCGACCATGCGGACGTAGAGGTCGAAGCCCACGCCGGCGATGTGTCCGGACTGCTCGCCGCCGAGCAGGTTGCCCGCGCCGCGGATCTCCAGGTCCTTCATCGCCACGTACATGCCCGCGCCCATCTCGGTGTGCTGGGCGATCGTCGCGAGCCGCTCGTGCGCCGTCTCCGTCAGCGGCTTCTCCGGCGGGTAAAGGAAGTAGGCGTAGCCGCGCTCGCGGCCACGGCCGACGCGGCCGCGCAGCTGGTGCAGCTGCGAGAGACCGAAGTTGTCGCCGCGCTCCACGATCAGCGTGTTCGCGTTCGAGATGTCGATGCCCGACTCGACGATCGTCGTGGAGACGAGCACGTCGAACTTCTTCTCCCAGAAGTCGACGACCACCTGCTCCAGGGCCTGTTCCGACATCTGACCGTGGGCCGTCGCGATCCGCGCCTCCGGCACGATCTCGCGCAGCCGGGCCGCCGCGCGGTCGATGGACTCGACGCGGTTGTGGATGTAGAAGACCTGTCCCTCGCGCAGCAGTTCGCGGCGGACCGCCGCGCCGATCTGCTTCTCCTCGTACGGGCCGACGAAGGTCAGCACCGGGTGCCGCTCCTCCGGCGGGGTGGTGATCGTCGACATCTCGCGGATGCCGGTGACCGCCATCTCCAGGGTGCGCGGGATCGGGGTCGCGGACATCGTCAGGACGTCGACGTTCGCGCGGAGCTTCTTCAGCTGCTCCTTGTGCTCGACGCCGAAGCGCTGCTCCTCGTCGACGATGACCAGGCCCAGGTCCTTGAACTTGGTCTCCGAGGAGAACAGGCGGTGGGTACCGATGACGACGTCCACCGAGCCGTCGCGCAGCCCTTCCAGGGTCGCCTTCGCCTCGGTGTCGCTCTGGAAGCGGGACAGCGCGCGGACGTTGACCGGGAACTGCGAGTAGCGCTCGGAGAAGGTGCCGAAGTGCTGCTGCACCAGCAGGGTGGTGGGCACCAGGACCGCCACCTGCTTGCCGTCCTGGACCGCCTTGAACGCGGCGCGGACCGCGATCTCCGTCTTGCCGTAGCCGACGTCTCCGCAGATCAGGCGGTCCATCGGGACCGTCTTCTCCATGTCGTCCTTGACCTCGGCGATCGTGGTGAGCTGGTCGGGCGTCTCCACGTACGGGAAGGCGTCCTCCAGCTCGCGCTGCCAGGGGGTGTCGGTGCCGAACGCGTGCCCGGGGGCGGCCATCCGCGCCGAGTACAGCTTGATCAGGTCGGCGGCGATCTCCTTGACGGCCTTCTTGGCGCGCGCCTTGGTCTTGGTCCAGTCGGCGCCGCCGAGGCGGTGCAGGGTCGGGGCCTCGCCGCCGACGTACTTGGTGATCTGCTCCAGCTGGTCGGTGGGGATGTAGAGGCGGTCGCCGGGCTGGCCGCGCTTGGCGGGGGCGTACTCCACGACCAGGTACTCGCGGGTGGCGCTCTGGACGGTGCGCTGGACCATCTCGATGTAGCGGCCGACACCGTGCTGCTCGTGGACGATGTAGTCGCCGGCCTCCAGGGTCAGCGGGTCGATCGTCTTGCGGCGGCGGGCCGGCATCCGGGCGCCGTCCTTGCCGGCCGCCTTCTGGCCGGAGAGGTCGGTCTCCGTCAGGACGGCGAGCCGGAGCGCCGGGTCGACGAACCCGTAGTCGATGGAGCCGCACGCCACGTGCACGACGGAGGGGCCGATCTCGGTGAGATCGATGTCCAGGCGGGCGGCGATGCCCTCGCCGCCGAGGACCTCGGCGGTGCGGGCGGCCGGTCCCTGCGCCTCGGTGACGTAGACGGCGCGCCAGCCCTCGGCCAGCCAGCCCTTGGTGTCGGCGAGCGCGCGGGCGGTGTCGCCGCGGTAGGTCTCGGGGGCGTGCATGCCCAGCTTGAGGGTGTCCCCCGCCGCGCCCGGGGCGAAGTCGGCGAGTTCCCCGTCGGCGGCGAACGGCGACACCGACCACCACATCATGTCCAGCGCGCGCGCCCGCTCCCGTACGTCCGCGATGGACCACAGGGAGGCGGCGCCGACGTCGATGGGTGCCTCGCCGCCGCCGGCGGTGGCCGCCCAGGACGCCTGGAGGAACTCCTGCGAGGTGGCCACGAGGTCCGCGGCGCGGGTGCGTACCCGCTCGGGGTCGCAGACGACGGCCATCGAGCCCTTGGGCAGGACGTCGAGCAGCAGTTCCATGTCGTCGACGAGGACGGGGGCGAGGGACTCCATGCCCTCCACGGCGATGCCCTCGGCGATCTTGCCGAGGAGTTCGCCCAGCTCCGGGTGGGCCTCGGCGAGTTCCGCCGCCCTGCGCCGCACGTCCTCGGTGAGCAGCAGTTCGCGGCAGGGCGGCGCCCACAGGCCGTGTTCGGCGACTTCCAGGGACCGCTGGTCGGCGATCTTGAAGTAGCGGATCTCCTCGATGTCGTCGCCCCAGAACTCCACCCGCAGGGGGTGTTCCTCGGTGGGCGGGAAGACGTCCAGGATGCCGCCGCGGACGGCGAACTCGCCGCGCTTCTCGACGAGTTCGACACGGGAGTACGCGGCTGCCGCGAGCGCCTCGACGGTCTCACCGAGGTCGGCGCTGTGGCCGGTGCGCAGGATGACGGGCTCCAGGTCGCCGAGGCCCTGCACCTGCGGCTGGAGCACGGAGCGGACGGGCGCGACGACGACGGACACCGGGCCGGTCTCCGGGTCGTCGGGGCGCGGGTGGGCGAGTCGGCGCAGCACGGCGAGGCGGCGGCCGACGGTGTCCGACCGGGGCGAGAGCCGCTCGTGCGGCAGCGTCTCCCACGAGGGGTAGTCGACGACGCCCTCCGGGGGGAGGAGGGAGCGCAGGGCGGCGGCCAGGTCCTCGGCCTCGCGGCCCGTCGCGGTCACGGCGAGGACGGTGCGGCCGGCCTCCCGGGCCAGTGCGGCGATGGCGAAGGGGCGCGCGGCGGGCGGGCCGACCAGGTCGACGTGCATGCGGTTGCCGTCGCCGGCGGCCTTGACCGCTTCCGTGAGGGCGGCGTCCTTGACGACGGCGTCGAGCAGACCGTGCAGGCTCATGAAGGGCTTCCATCCCGGGGAGTGGGCAACGCGAGGCGCCCGACACGTGGGACGGGCCGGGGGTCTCCAGCCTACGACTCCGCGCCGACTCGCGCGTGGCCGTTCCCCGTGGGGCCCGTCACCCAGCGTGACGGACCCCCGGTGTGGGCGGGCCCGTCCCGGCGTTCTCGGCCGGCGTTCGCGGGGTGACCGGGGCCTCCTCGGTCGGGTCGGGTCGGGCCGAGGACCCAGCCGGTCGGGTCCTCGGCCCTGTCGGCGAGCTGGGTCCCTGACACTCCGGGCGGTCCCGGGACGCGCCGAGGGCCCGGTCCGAGGAGCGTGGTGCTGCTCCTCGGACCGGGCCCGTCCGCCGCGACCCCCGTGCGCGGTGGTTCCTGCGGCCGTCTCAGGCCGTGATCGCCGGCTACTCGGTGGCGATGGCGTTCAGGACGTTCATCCGGCCCGCCCGGAACGCCGGGATCAGGGCGGCGAACAGGCCCACGAAGGCCGAGCCGATGAAGACCCCGATGATCGTCGGCCACGGGATGTCCAGGACCTTCAGCCCCTCCAGGGCGAGGAGCCTCTGGGCGGTGGCGCCCCAGCTCATGCCGAGCCCCAGTCCGAGGAGGGCGCCGAAGAGGGCGATGACGACCGACTCCAGGCGGATCATGCGGCGCAGCTGGCGGCGGGAGAGACCGATGGCGCGCATCAGGCCGATCTCGCGGGTCCGCTCGACGACCGACAAGGCCAGGGTGTTGACCACTCCGAGGATCGCCACCACGATCGCGAGGCCCAGCAGGCCGTAGACCATGTTCAGCAGCTGGCCGACCTGGTCCTTGAGCTCCTGCTTGTAGTCGGTCTGGTCGCGCACCTGGTACTGCGGGTACGGCTCCATGGCCTTCTTCAGCGCCGCGTAGGCCTGCTTCTGCTGGCCCTCCTTGGCCTTGGCGAACATGATCTCGTTCGGCGGGATCCTGTTCGCCGGCACGTACTTCTTCATCGTCTCGATGCTGGTGTAGCGGGCGCCCTGGTCGATGGCGACGTCGTCGTCCGTGATGGCCGCGACCTTGAGCTTCGCCGTGGAGCCGCCCTTGAAGGCGACGCTCAGGGTGTCGCCGACCTTGACGTGGTGCTTCTTGGCGTAGTCCGAGCCGACCGACATGGCGTTCGTGCCGTACGCCGCCGACAGGTCACCGGCGGTCGTCTTGCGCCGCAGGTCCTGGGCGTACGAGGGGTCCGCCGCGGTGATCTCGTAGTCGTCGACCTTGCCGTCGGGCGAGGTCATCTTGGCCGCGAGGTCCTTGTAGCGGGTGACGTGGTCGAGGCCCGGGGTGTCCTGCATGGCCTTCTCGGCCTGCGGGACGATCCGCTGCTGCCCCTGGACGATGAAGTCCGCGCCGACGGACTTGTCGAGTTCGTCGGTCGCCGAGGCCACCATGGACGAGCCGACCACCGAGAGGCAGGCGACCAGGGCCAGGCCGATCATGAGGGCCGCGCCGGTTGCGCCGGTGCGGCGCGGGTTGCGCAGTGCGTTGCGCTCGGCGAGCCGGCCGACCGGGCCGAACATCCGCAGCAGGACGGCGCTGATCACCCGGACCACGCCGCCGGCCAGCAGCGGGCCGACGATCACGAAGCCGATCAGGGTGAGCACGACGCCCGCGCCGAGCACGAGCGAACCGTCGCTCGCCTTGTCCGCGGTGGCGGCGAGGTACAGGGCGAACGCTCCGCCGCCGGTCAGCGCGAGGCCGATCAGTCCGCGGACGAGACCGGCCCTGCCGTCGGCCGGGGTGCCGGCGTCGCGCAGCGCGGCCATCGGGGAGACCTTCCCGGCGCGCCGGGCCGGGAGGTAGGCGGCGAGGACGGTGACGACGACGCCGAGGATCATGCCGATGACCGGGGTGGCCGTCTTGACGGTCAGGTCACGGGTGGAGAGGTCCATGCCCATGGAGGACATGAGCTTCATCAGGCCGACCGCGAGGCCGACGCCCGCGGCGACGCCGAGGACGGAGCCGATGAAGCCGAGCAGCAGCGCCTCGACCAGTACGGAGCGGTTGACCTGCTTGCGGGAGGAGCCGATGGCGCGCATCAGGCCGATCTCGCGGGTGCGCTGGGCGACCAGCATCGAGAAGGTGTTGATGATCAGGAAGATGCCGACCAGGAACGCGATCCCGGCGAAGCCGAGCATGGCGTACTTGATGACGTTCATGAACTCGCCGACGCCCTTGCGGTTCTCGTCGGCGTTCTCCTTCTGCGTCTGGATCTTGTAGGACCCGTCGAGCGCGGTGGAGACGTTCTGCTTGAGGCGCGCGTCCGAGACGCCCGACGCGGCGGTGACGTTGATCTGTGTGAACCGGCCGGTGGAGCCGAGGAGTTCGCGCTGGGCGGTCGTGGTGTCGAAGTAGACGACGGCAGCACCGGGGTTGGTCACCTTGAAGGTGGCGATGCCGACGATCCTGGCCTTGAAGTCGCCGGTGACGGCGATGGTGCGCAGTTCGTCGCCCATCTTCAGGTGGTGCTTGTCGACGGTGTCGGCGTCGACCATCACCTCGGTCGGTCCGCGCGGGGCGTGGCCGGAGGTGATCTCCATGGACCGCAGGTCGTTGTGCGTCCAGTTGCCGGCGATGGTCGGGGCGCCGGTGGTGGAGCCCATGTTCTTGTTGTCGCCGTTCACGACGGTCACGTTCATCGAACTGACCGCGCCCTCGGCCGACTTGACGCCGTCCGCCTGCCTGGCCTGCGCCAGCGTGGAGTCCGGCACCGACTCGGGCTTGCCGTTCTGCGGGGTGTCGTCGCTCTTCGCCGCCTTCGGCAGCACGGTCACGTCGGAGGAGGTGACCGCGAAGAGCTTGTCGAACGTCGTGTTCATGGTGTCGGTGAACACCAGCGTGCCGCAGACGAAGGCCACCGACAGCAGGACGGCCACGGCGGACAGCGCCATGCGTCCCTTGTGCGCGAAGAAGTTGCGCATCGAGGTCCGAAGGACGGTCATGACGTCCGCCCGCGGGAGTCGAAGTCCTTCATGCGGTCGAGGACCTGGTCGGCCGTCGGCTGGTGCATCTCGTCGACGATCCGGCCGTCGGCGAGGTACAGCACGCGGTCCGCGTACGAGGCGGCCACCGGGTCGTGCGTGACCATCACGATGGTCTGGCCCAGGTCGTCCACCGAGCGGCGCAGGAAGCCCAGCACCTCGGAGCCGGCCCGGGAGTCGAGGTTTCCGGTGGGCTCGTCACCGAAGATGATCTCGGGGCGGGCGGCCAGCGCCCGGGCCACCGCGACGCGCTGCTGCTGGCCGCCGGAGAGCTGGTTCGGCCGGTGCTTGAGCCGGTCCGCGAGTCCGACGGTCTCGACGACCTGGGCGAGCCACGCCTTGTCGGGCTTGCGGCCCGCGATGTCCATCGGGAGCGTGATGTTCTCCAGGGCGTTCAGCGTCGGCAGCAGGTTGAACGCCTGGAAGATGAACCCGATGCGGTCCCGGCGCAGCTGCGTCAGCTTCTTGTCCTTGAGGCCGGTGATCTCGGTCTCGTCGAGGAGGATCTGGCCGGAGGTGACGGTGTCGAGGCCGGCGAGGCAGTGCATCAGCGTGGACTTGCCGGACCCCGAGGGACCCATGATCGCGGTGAAGCGGCCCCGCTCGATGTCCACGTCGACATGGTCGAGCGCGACGACACGGGTCTCCCCCGACCCGTACGCCTTGACGACCTGCCGCGCTCGCGCGGCGACGGCCGTACGCCCTCCAGTGCCCCCGTGCCTGGGAATGGTTACAGCCGATGTCACGGTATGTCTCCTATGTCGGCCAGCAGGGCGAGCTGCTGGGCTGCGAAGGTCTCGAACGGTCGGGAAGGACGGCGGTGTTCGCGCTGCCCCGGTGTGGTGCGCTGCCTACGTCCGTAAGTCTGGTGCCGGCGGAGGGTCGGGCGCGCTGGTGCACGGCCCCGTCTTCTGCTGGGGAAAACCCCACCCCCCAAGGTGTGGTCCGTACGAGGCGAACCCGCCCTCCGACGACGTAAAGCCAGGTTAAGGAAGCACCCCGGCCCGTCTCGTCCTCCGCCGGGACGAACCCGCCCCGACCCGTAGTAAGGAGGTCCCCCTAGGGGACCTCCACCCTTCGGTGGACAACTCCTCGGGGTCGCGTCCACCCGCGGGCCCACGGCGGACGCCCTCCCCCGACCCGATCCCCAAGTGGCAAGCTGGTCCCGGCAGACGGACGAGGGGGAAGGAATCCCGTGGGCGAGGGGGACACCGGGATACCGGTCGTACGGGAGAAGCCGCCCGTCACGGACCGTGCGGGCGACCGGCGCCGGCGTGCCGTCGTCGCCGCGCTCATGCTGGCGATGGGGCTGGCCGCACTCGACTCCACCATCGTGTCGACGGCCGTACCGCAGATCGTCGGCGACCTCGGCGGGTTCTCCGTCTTCTCCTGGCTGTTCTCGGGCTATCTGCTGGCCGTCACGGTCACGCTCCCCGTCTACGGCAAGCTGTCCGACACCTTCGGCCGCAAACCGGTCCTCGTCGCGGGCGCCGCCGTCTTCCTCCTCGGCTCGCTGCTCTGCGCCACCGCCTGGAACATGGCGGCGCTCATCGCCTTCCGGGTCCTGCAGGGACTGGGCGGCGGCGCCCTCCAGGGCACCGTGCAGACCCTCGCCGCCGACCTGTATCCCTTGAAGGAACGCCCCAGGATCCAGGCCAAGTTGTCCACGGTGTGGGCGACCTCGGCGATCGCGGGCCCCGCCCTGGGCGGCGTCCTCGCCGCCTACGCCGACTGGCGGTGGATCTTCCTCATCAACCTGCCGATCGGCGCCGTCGCCCTGTGGCTGATCGTCCGCCACCTGCACGAACCGCAGCGGGCCCCGCTCACCCGCCGGCCCCGCGTCGACTGGGCGGGCGCCCTCGCCGTGTTCGCCTGCGGCGGCGTCCTGCTGACCGCCCTCGTGCAGGGAGGTGTCGCCTGGAGCTGGCTGTCGGCGCCCTCCCTCGCCCTGTTCGGCACCGGACTCGCCCTGGTCGGCGTCGTCGTGGCCGTCGAACGGCGCGCCGCCGAACCGATCATCCCCGGATGGGTGTGGCGCCGCCGGACCATCGCCGCGGTCAACCTGGCCCTCGGCGCGCTCGGCCTGCTCATGGTCGCGCCGACGGTCTTCCTGCCCACCTACGCGCAGGCCGTCCTCGGACTCGCCCCGGTCGCCGCCGGATTCGTGCTCTCCGTATGGACGTTGAGCTGGCCGGTGTCCGCGGCGCTCAGCCAGCACGTCTACCGCCGGATCGGCTTCCGCAACACCGCCATGCTCGGCATCGGCACCGCCACCCTGCTGCTGCTCGCCTTCCCCTTCCTCCCGTATCCCGGTGAGCCGTGGCAGCCCGCGCTGCTGATGCTGCTGCTCGGCGGCGCGCTCGGGCTCTTCCAGCTCCCCCTGCTCATCGGCGTCCAGTCCACCGTCGGCTGGGCCGAACGCGGCACGACCACCGCCTCCGTCCTCTTCTGCCGCCAGACCGGACAGACCCTGGGCGCCGCCCTGTTCGGCGCCGTCGCCAACGGCGTGCTGGCCGCGCGGCTCGGCGGCGCCGGAGACCTCGACGCGGTGACCCGGGCCCTCGACTCGGGCGCGCCGGCCGGACATCTGCGGCACGCGGTCGCCGACGCCGTCCACGCCGTCTACCTCGGCGCCGCGGGGGCCGCCGCCCTCGCCTTCCTCGTCCTGCTGCTCGTCGCCCCGCGCCGCTTCCCCGTCCTCAAGGACGCCACGGACTGACCGCGGGCCGTCACCGGCCGCACGGGAGAAAGCGCGTGCGCGTCTCCTCCGTCACTCGGTGCACTCCGATCCCACACGTGACATCCGGCGAAACCCCTCCGGAACTCCGGCGGAACTCCACAGGTGAACGCGGGTAACACCCCAGCTCACCGAAGCAAGCGCATACCGACCGACCAGTTCGGCGAAACCGCTACGCACGCGAGCTACCTACGAGTAGCGTGCGCTGCTCACCCCCCAGCTCCCTGCGGTCCCCGCACCGGACCCGAGCCACGCAAGGAGAACCGGGATGCCCGACGCATTCTCGTCCCCCGAGCACCCAAGGCCACGTCAACAGCACCCGCATCAGCCGTACCGGCAGAACCGGCCGTACGACCGGAATCCGCAGACCCCGCCTCCCCCGCCGCCGCAGGGAGACCCCTCCTACCCCGTGTATCCCCCGTACCAGCCGCCTCGGGCACGGCCCCCGCAGCAGCCGTACCAACCCGACCAGCCGCACCTGACCTATCCCTGGCAGCCCCGGCCGAAGCCGCCCGAGCCGGCCCCGCGGCGCAGGCCGCGCCATCGCGCGCTCGGACAGCACAGCGACATCAGAGTGCTGCGCGGCGCCTACCGCCGGCAGCGCCGCGTCGCGACCCTCACCGCGCTCGGCTACTTCACCCTCTTCCTCGTCCTGTCGGCGTTCGCCCCGTCGCTGATGACGAGCACGGTGTCCGGCGGGCTGTCGACCGGACTCCTCCTCGGCCTGCTCCAGGTCCCCGTGACCTGCCTGGCGATCGGGCTGTACGAGCACACCGCGCGCCGGAGCGTCGACCCGATCGCCGACCGGATCCGCAAACAGGCCGAACTGGACGCACGGCGGGAGGCGGCATGATGACGGGGTTCAGCAGTTCCGCGCAGACGATGTCGCTGGTGGCGTTCACCGCCGTGGCCACGATCACGCTCCTGCTGTGTGTGATGACCGGCCCGGACCGCGACGACCTCGACGAGTTCTACACCGGGTACGGATCGCTCTCCCCGATGCGCAACGGCCTCGCGATCGCGGGGGACTACATCTCCGCGGCGACCGTGCTCGGCACCGGCGGCGTCATCGCCCTGGCCGGCTACGACGGAGTCGTCCTCGCCCTGAGCACCGCCCTGTCCCTGATGCTGCTGATGTTCCTGCTGGCCGAACCCCTGCGCAACGCGGGCCGGTTCACCATGGGCGACGCCCTCGCCCGCCGCACCCCCGGCCGCGCCGTCCGCAACACGGCCTGCGCGGTGACCATCGTCGCGCTGCTGCCCCTGATGCTCGTCCAGCTCGCGGGCGCCGGTGACCTGCTGGCCTTCATCCTCGGCTTCTCCAGCGGCTCCCTGAAGACCGGCTGCGTCATCGGCCTCGGCGCGCTGATGATCAGCTACGCGGCGATCGGCGGCATGAAGGGCACCGCCCTCATCCAGATCCTGAAGATCGTGATGCTGCTCGGCTCGGGCGCCGTGGTCGCCGCCCTCGTCCTGAACCGCTTCGACTGGAACCCCGGCGCGCTCCTCGACAGCGCCGCCGGGAACAGCGGCGTCGGCGCGGCCTACCTCCACTCCGGTCTCCAGTTCGCGGGCGGCTCCAACCCCCGCCTGGACATGATCACTTCGGAGCTGACGGTCGTCCTCGGCGGCGCCTGCCTCCCGCACGTCACCATGCGCATGTACACGGCCGGCAGCGCCCGGCAGGTGCGCCGCTCGCTGTCCTGGGCGGTGCCGTGCGTGGCCCTGTTCGTCCTGGTCATCAGTGTGATCGGGTTCGGGGCCACCGCCCTGGTCGGCCGTGACGCGATCGTCGCGGGCGACCCGCAGGGCAACACGGCCTATTTGCTGGGGTCCCGGGCCGTCTTCGGCGCGTCCGTCTCCACCGCGGAGACCCTGCTCTTCACCACCGTCACGACGGCGATCTTCCTGACCCTGCTCGCCTCCGTCGCCGGGATGATCCTGGCCTGCGCCAACTCCCTGGCCCACGACGTGTTCGCGCACAGCCGCCTCTTCCGGGGCCGCCGCCGCGGCGACGAACTCTCCCCGCGCCGCGAGATGCTCCTCGCCCGCCTCTCCGCGCTGGCGGTGGGCGGGCCGGCCATCCTGCTCGCCACCCTCGCCCAGCACCGCAGCCTGCAACCGCTGATCACGCTGTCGTTCTGCCTCGGCGCCTCCGCGATCGCGCCCGCGCTCGTCTACAGCCTCTTCTGGCGCCGCTACACCCAGACCGGCCTGCTCGCCACCCTCATCGGCGGCACGCTCACGGTCCTCCTCCTCATGCCCGGCACCAACCTCGTGTCCGGCTCCCCCACCGCGGCCTTCCCGAACGCCGACTTCAACTGGTTCCCGTTCACCACCACGGGCATCGTCTCGATCCCGCTGGGCTTCGCCTACGGCTGGCTCGGCACGGTGGTCTCGGGCCGCCGCAAGGCGGAGGAACAGCGCCGGCAGTACGAGGCGGTGGAGGGCTGGATCCTGGCGGGGGCGGTGCGGAGGGGGAGATGACGGCGCCGCCGCGGAGCGGGGCTACTCGGCGGGGGCGCGCCCCGTCAGGGACATGAGGCTGCTGCGCACGTGGTCCATGTGGGCGCGCACGTCGTCCCAGCGCTCCCCGTGCTCACGCAGCACGCGCTCGGTCTCCCGGGCGATCCGGTCCTCCCGGACCCGCGCCTCGGCGAGCACCTCGGCCGCCCGCACCTCCGCCTCGTCCTGCCGGCGCCGGTCCGACTCCTCCGCCTCGGCCAGGGCCCCGCCGGCCTCGGCGAGCGCGGCCTCGGCACGGGCCACCCGGTCCTCGTGGTGCGCCTCGAACGCGGCCTCCCGTTCGACGGCGGCCCGCTCGGCCTCCGCCCAGCGCAGCGCCTGCTCCTTCTCCTGCTCGACGAGGAGCCCCTCGGTCCGCCGGCGCACCTCGCGCAGCGCGGCCAGCGCCTCGCCCCGGTTCTCCTTGACCTCGCGGCGCGCGGAGATCCGTACGTCGTCGGCCTCGGCCCGTGCGGCGAGCAGCCGTTGGCGGGCGCGCTCCTCGGCCTCGCCGCACACCTCGTCGGCGTACGCCTGTGCCGCCTCCCGTACCGCCCGCTCCGCCGCCTCGGTCTCCTCCACCGCCGACCGGGCGCCCTGCCGTGCCGCTTCGCGCAGCGCCTCGGCCTCCTCCTCGCCGAGCCGGAAGATCCGCCGGGCCCGCTCGCCGAGTTCGTCGTACGTCTGCGGGACGAGCCCGGCCACGGTCTCCCGCATCCGCTCCGCCTCGGCCTCCATCTCCCTCTCCAGCACGGTCAGCCGGGCGGCCCGCTCCCAGGCGGCGTCGCGGTCCGCGGAAAGCGCCGCGGCGTACGCGTCGACCTGTTCGGGACGGTAACCGCGTCCTCGTACGGCCATGAAGCCGTGCGGCGACACCGATGTGCTGCTCATCCTTTGACCCCTCTCCGCCGACCCACACAAAATGACGATTTGGCGCACATCTTGATGGATCACACGGAAGTGTTCATAACGCGACACTCCGCCCGCAGGTTCGGACGCGAAGGGGTCGTTCACGCGTCATTTGAGGTCAGGAGCCCACGGCAGGGCGGCGCGCCGGGCGCGGAAAGAGAGCACCCGACCCTTCGTACGGACCCCCGCACCGGCGCGTCCCGTCACGCCGCGCCCCCCCCGAGGCCAGCACCGGCACCGCCGGCCGGAACGCCCGCACACGCGACGAGGCGCCCGCCCCGTCACCGGGCAGGCGCCTCGTCCGTTCTCCGCAGCGGTCCCGCCGCCGCTCCGCTGTTCCGCTACCGCCGCACCACGGCTAGAGGAGTCCGTCCCACATCTGCTCCAGCAGGACCGACCACCAGCTCTCGGGCGAACCGAGCGCCGCCGGGTCGAGCGCGGCGAGCTGGGCCTGGAAGTCGACGGTCCAGCGGCCCGCCTGCTCCTGGTTCAGCCCGAACCGCAGCCGCCACATCCGGCCGAGCAGCGCGAGACAGCGCGCGAACTCGGGCAGTCCCGTGTTCACGAACTGCGGCGGCACCGGAGCACCGCCCGGACCGGCCTCCACCGGCACCGCGACGATGTTCGCCGTGCCGTACTGCACACAGATCGCCTTGCCGAAGTCGCTGCCCATGACCAGGTACGAGCCCGCGTCGGGACCGGCCGCCACCCCGCGCTCCTGCGCCAGTTCGGCGAGCGTCGGCACGGGCCGGCCCGGCTGGGCCTGCGCCCAGAAGAACGGCCCCATGTCGAGCGGCAGCCCGGCCACGACCAGGGTGTGCGCCACGATGTCGGGCACCCCCTGCCGCGACACGGCGCCCTGGTCGAACCGGAACACCCCGGGCCCGAACGCCGCCGCCAGCTCCTGCCCGATCGCCTCCGGCGGGACCGGCGGCACGGGGTGCACCGGCGGGATCGGCGCCCGGACCGGCGCGGGACGCGCGGGTCCGTCCGCCACCTGATGCAACTCGCCCTGGTGTGACAGGAGTTGATGCATCCCCTGCTGCCGGCTCGCGTGGTCGGTGCCGTACGGCGCGATGCTCGTGATCCGTGCCTGCGGCCAGGTCTCCCGGATCATCCGCGCGCAGTACGCACCCGGCAGTTCACAGGACTCCAGCTCCGTGTGCAGCTCCAGCACCTGCTGCGGCGGCACGTTCATCGCCCGCAGTTCGTGCAGGATCTGCCACTCCGGGTGCGGGGTGCCCGGCGCGGACCGACGGATCAGCTGCTGCTCCGAACCGTCCTGCGCGCGGTAGCGCAACACGGCCTGGTAGCCGGGTCCGACGGTCGGCTGCGCCGCCTGCGGATAGCCGTACGCGGGCGGCTGCTGACCGGGCAACGGCCCGGGCACGCCCGGCGGCGTGCCGGGAGCCTGCGGCGGGAGCGGCGCCCCGCGCCCTCCGACCGGGGGACCCCCGAACACCGTCGCCGCGTGGTGCGCCCCACCCGGAGGCATGCCCCCAGGGGGCTGCGGCGCACCGGGGGCACCCGGCGGCTGCGGAGCGCCCGGGCCGCCGACGGGCGGTCCGGCGAGCATCGTCGCGGCGTGGTGCACACCGTCACCAGGAGGCGTACCGCCCGGCGTGTTCGGCGCACCGGGACCGTTCTGCTGCTGCCAGGGAGCGCCCGGCGCACCGGGTGCGCCCGGGGTGCCCGGCGGCTGCGGGCCGCCCACCGCGGGCCCCGCCAGCATGGTCGCGGCGTGGTGCACACCGTCACCCGCAGGCGTGGCAGCCGGAGGCTGGGGTGCGCCCGGCGCGCCCTCGGGTCCGTCGGGGCCCAGTTGCGGCACGAGACTCGTCGGCACGTACCCGCCCGCCGGGGCACCGGGAGCACCCGGCCCGGGCGGCGGAACGCTGCCCGGCCGTGCACCCGGCACACCCGGAGCGCTCGGCGGATGCGGCGCCCCCGACCCGGCGGGGCGCCCCCCGCGCGGCGGCTGGGCCTTGCTGGTCGCGGCGTCGGCGATGTCACCGGCGTGCGGCGGCAGCGGCCGCGCCGGCGCCGCGGGCGGCGTGCCGGGAGCACCCGGAGCCTGCGGAGCGGCGGGCGGCGGCGTGCCGGGCCCGTGCGGGAACCCGTACGCGGGCGGCGTCCCCTGCGGACCGCCGGGAACGGACGCACCGGGCGGCGGCGTGCCCGGACCCACGCCCGGACCTTGCGGATAGCCGTACGAAGATGCAGCGGGCGGCGGGACCACGGGCTCGCCGTGTCCCTGCGAGGAACCGGAGGGCGCACCGGGACCGGGCTGCTCGACCTTCGGGGCCATGGCGGTACGCGGAAGCTGACTGCCCCCGGACATCAGGGCCGTCTTGGCCTCCGGCAGCGAGGCGGGCGGCGTGGTCCCGGAATCGTCGGAGCCGGTCAGCGGCGGCGCGAACACGGTCGCCGGCAGCGGTACGGAACGGTCGTCCCCCGCGTCCGCGTTCGTGTCCGTCCCGGCCCACGGCGTCGCGTCGGCGGGCACTCCCGGCGTCGTGTCCCGCAGACCCGGATCCGCGTCGTCGGCGCTCGCGGCGGCCGGCCACGGAGTGGCACCACCGGGAGCGGACGGCACACCCGGCGCCGGAGTGGCCGGCGAGGGAACGGGCGGCGGAACCGGCGCCGACGGCGAGGAAACAGCGTGCGCCCCCGGCGCGGAGGGGACACCATGCGCCCCCGAATGTCCCGATGCACCCGGAAGCGAACTCCCGTCCCCCGAAGCACCGTTCAACGACCCGTCGCCCGAAGAGGCGGCAGCGGCGGCAGCCGGCCGGGAACCCGCCCCGTCCGACGCCGACGACCCCGCCCCGGCACGCCGGTCCGGAATACCCATCCGGTCAGCGGCCTCCTGCAACCACTCCGGAGGACTCAACAGGAACGACGTCTGATTCAGATCCACCCGCGCCGCGGGCTCCGGCGCCGGTTCGGGAGCACCGTCCGGCCCCCCGTACTCCTCCTCGTACCGGCGGATGACCTCACCCACCGGCAGCGCGGGCCACAACGTGGCCTCCCCGCTGTCCCGGGCGATCACCAGGCGCTGCGCGCCCCCGTCGGAACGCGGCCCCTCGGCCCGGTCCTCCGCCCACACCACGAAACCGAGTTCGAACTCCCGCACCCGCACCTCACGGTGCTGATACCCGGGCACGTCCCCGTTGATCCACTCCTCGGCGCGCTCCTGCGCCTGCGCGAACGTCACCATCGCAAGCTCACTCCCCCACCGAAGACACGGAGGACACCGAAGCCGCAGCCGGCCCCTCGGCGTCCGACGCGACGGACACCGCGTACGCGAACCCGCCGTCCACCATCAGATTCGCCACCGTCTCCAGCTCCGGCGGATTGCCCGCGAGCCGGGACAGGAACGCGTCGAAGTCCTCACCGCACGGCAGCAGCAACCGCTGCACCCGCTCGGCAGGCGGCCACGCGTCCTGGTCACGGGCGTCGTCGAACGCGCAGAACCACACCGAACCGATCCGGTCGCCCTTCACCTTCACCGCCAGCAGACCACCCTGCACGAACCCCACACCCAGGTAGTCCTTGGTCAGATGGTCGCGCAGACACTTGTTGACATAGACCAGGTCGTTCACCGCGGCCTCGTCCCGCACCGTGAAGAACGGCTGGTCCACCAGCAGCCCCAACTCCGCGTCGAGCGCGGCACCCACCGGCGCACACCCGCCCGCCGCCTTCAGGAACGACCGATAGGCACCCGGCAGCCGGTAACCGAGATCCTCCTCGACCCCCTGCACCTGCTCCTCCGTCACCGCGACCGACGACTTCGGCAGCCCGAAGTGCGCGGGCCGCGTCTCCTGCAACGGCCGCGTCCCCCGCTTGTCCTGGTCCACAGCCGTCGTCGCCACACCACCGTGATGCCGCAGCAGCGCCTTGACCTCGACCGGCACCAGCTCCAGCCGCCTGGTCCCCGCCACGTGATGCCACGTCCAACCGTGCGGCGTCGCCACCGCCGGGATCGTGTCCCACAGATCGTGCCCGGCCGCGGCCAGAGCCGCGTTCGCCGAGACGTAGTCCGTCAGCCGCAACTCGTCGACACCGAACCCCTCCGGGGGCTCGGCGATCTCCGCGGCAGCACGCGCGTAGAGCGAGAAGTCGGGATAACCGTGCTCGTCGATCCGCACACCCCTGGGATGACGGGCCGCCCGGACAGGGTCCGGAAAATGCACGACCTGCCCGGCATAGGCCGCGTTCGGCGGCACGGCTTGCCCCCCGGCCTGGCGGCTGGGAGGTGCCCCCAGCCCGAGCCGACCTGTCGTCATGGCTGTTGCCCCCTGCGGCGTTCTCAGTAGCTGGATGGAGCCCGGATGTCGACAGCCTATGCGGTTGTACGACACCGGTCACCGGGCCTCCGGTTCCGTGACCAGCCGTCACCCCGCCGTGACCCACAGCCGAAGACCGGGCGTGTCGCGACGCCCCAGCTTCCGCACACGCCACGGCATTTGGCAGTCTGTCTCCGCACCGGGGGATGCACGGGAGGGAAAAGATCATGAGCGCGACGCATACGGGCACGTCCGGGGACCCCCGGGTCGGCTGGAGCAGCGACGAGGCACCGCACACCCCCGTCCTCCTGCACCGACGCGACGGCATACTCCCCACCGTGGCCGCCGCCCTCTCCGTCCGCGGCGCCACCCTCACCGGCACCGCCGCCCGCGGCGACCAGCCACCCGCCCTTCACCCGCTGGTCCAGGACTTCCTCGACACCCTCACAGGCGCCCAGCGCGACCGCTTCACCGGCCGCTGCGCCGAGGCCATCCTCATCTCCCGTCACATCGCCTCCGCCGACGCCGAGCGCAGCAAGCGCGCCGCCCGCAAGCCGATGACCAACGGCGAAGCCCGCAAAGCCCTCAAGCAGGCCAAACTCACCGCCCGCCGCATCCGCGAGGACGGCGACCCCCTGCACGGCAGCTTCGCCGCACCCTGCCGCTCCTGCACCGCCCTCAGCGACCACTTCGGCGTCCGCATCGTCGACCCGTCGGCACAGGACGCCTGAACATCCCCCACCCCCGCACACGTATCCAGAACCGGCGTCCCGCGACGCCACCGTCCCATCCCCCGACGAACGAACGGCAGATGCAAGCAGAACGCTCCTCCTCCAAGCTCACCGCTCCCCCCGGGCCCGGGGGACCCACGTCGACCCGCTTCCCCGAACCCGTGGACTCCGCGCTGCGCTCCGCTGGATGGCAGCCCGGACGCTGGGACATAAAGCAGGCCGAGTACTGGGCGGACGCCCTACGAGGTCACGCGTCGCCCGCCGGACACCGGCACGCCGTGTTCCCGGCGGCGGTCGAGGCCTGGGCGGAGTTCGGAGGACTGCACGTCACCGCCACGGGCCCCGGACGACAGGTCGCCCCCGCCGCCCTCGACCTCGACCCGCTGCACGGACTCCACCTCGCCCGCACCCTCGCCGATCTCGGCCGCGCCCTCGACACCGAGGTCTGCCCCCTCGGCGAGGAGTCCGACTCCCGCGCCCTCCTCGCCATCGACGCCGAGGGCCGCGTCTACGCCCTCGACCACACCGGCGACTGGTACGTGGGCGCGCACATCGACGCGGCCCTCACCACCCTCCTCACCGGCACACCCCCCACCCGCCTCACGGCGTAGCCCCCAACGCTCTTTCGCCCCCTCCGCCCCTACCCGTCCCACCCCGGGGCGCCGCCCCAGCCCCCGCTCCTCAAGCGCCGGAGGGGCTGAACTTTTCCCGCCGGAGGGGCTGAAAGCTGCGGCCGGACGGACTGCGCCCTGCACCCCCGCCATGCAACGGCCCGCAGTCGTCCGGCGGAAGGGGCCGTGCCGGTACATCAGATGCCCGTCGCTCACGCCCGGATCGAGCAGCTCCCACTTGCTCGACCCACGTCTGATCCAACGGCGACGGGCGGATGGACCGGCACGGCCCCGACCCCCCACCGAACCGCACCCGCAAGCGCAAGCACCCACCCGGAGGCCTACGCCGGGGCAACTGGCGGATCTACCGGCACGGCCCCGCCCCGCCCACCGGACCGGCACCGCGAACCGCGACCACCCCGGAGGGCTACGCCGGGATGACCGCCGACACCCGGAATCCCCCCGCGTCCGTGGGCCCCGACACGAACACGCCCCCCAGCGCCGCCACCCGCTCCTTCATCCCCAACAACCCGTTCCCCCCACTGGGCAACCGCACCGACGACCCCGCCCCCACCTCCGGCGGACACTCGTTCTCCACCTGCATCGCGATCTCGGACACCCGATGCGCCAGCCGCACATACGTCTTCGCACCCGCCGCGTGCTTGTGGACGTTCGTCAACGCCTCCTGCACCACCCGGTACGCGGTCTGCTCGATCTCCCGCGCGTACGCCCGCACGTCGCCCTCGACCGACAGCGCCACGACCATCCCGGCCGCCGCCGACTGCCCGACCAACTCGTCGAGCTCCGAGAGACACGGCCCCTCCACGACCCCGCCGGCACCCGCACCCGGACCCGCGCCCACCCCGGCCCGGGACCCCGACCCGTCCGCCGCCCGCGAGGCCGCCACGGCCGCCGCCGCACCCACCGCCGCCAACGGCACCGACGCGACCGCCGACACCGAGGACACAGAGACCCCGGACGAGGACGAGGACGAGGACACAGCCGACACCCGCGCGTCCGGCCCGTTCCCCGACCGGAGGACACCCAGCATCTCCCGCAACTCCGTCAGCGCCTGCCGCCCCATGTCCCCCACCAGGGCGGCGTTCTTCACCGCCTTCTCGGGATCCTTGCGCGCGATCGCCTGCAGCGCCGCCGCGTGCACGACCATCAGGGACACACGATGCGCGACCACGTCGTGCATCTCCCGCGCGATCCGCGTGCGCTCCTCGTTACGGGCCCACTCCGCCCGCTCCTCCGCCCGCTCGGCGAGCAACTGCAGCTCACGCTCCAGCGAGTCCGCCCGCTCCCGCAGGCTCTCCATCAGCCGGCGCCGCGCCCCCATGTAGAGGCCGAGAAGCACGGGCGGCGCGGTCATGCCGATCGCGGTCGTGATCGACGCGAAGGGGACGAACCAGTCCCCCATCGTCACGTCGCCGCTCATCACACCCTGATGGGTCCGCACGAACGTCACGATCAGCATGCCGGCGAAGGACATCGTCGCCAGCGCGGCGGTGATACGGCGGGGCAGCTCGGACGCGGCGAGCGTGTACAGCCCGACGAGGCCCATCAGGAACCCCATCTGGGCGGGCGTGATCGCGATGGACACCAGCACGACCGCGATCGGCCACTTCCGCCGCACCAGCAGCACGGACCCGGCGATCACCCCGAAGACGACACCGATCGGGACGGGCAGCCCCGCGTCGTGCGCGAACCTGACCCCCTCGCCCCCGCACTCGGCCGCGGACGCCAGCGCGAGCCCCGCGTCCAGCACGGCACTGCGCCACCTGACCCACCACCACGGGCCGGTCCCGGCCGCGGTGTGCTCTTCCCCCGTCGTGGTCATGACTCCAGCCTACGGGCGGGCCCCGCCCCTTTTCCGGTGAGTTTCACCTACTGGCCTACACCACCCACCCCCTCGAACAGAAGCGAAATCAACAGTTATCCCTCGAACTGTTGACTGACTCACCCTTCAACCCCGGAAGACCCGATTCCGCCCGGACGATATGCCCATGGCACATGCACGACGCGGCTACGACGACTTCGAGGCACTCCGGGAGCAGGCACTGTCGCTCCGCGAGGCCGGCCTCAGCCGTCGCCGGATCCGGGACCGCATCCAGGTCCACAACAACGACATCCTCAACCGCCTCCTGGAAGGCGAGCCCCCTCCCGACCGCCCACGTCACCCGAGGGCGAAGGACGACCTCCGCGCGAGGGCCCGCGAGCTACGCCTCCAGGGCTGGACCTACGACCGCATCCAGCTCGAACTGGGCTGCTCGAAAAGCTCGATCTCCCTATGGGTACGCGATCTGCCGACGCCGGAGCGGAGGAAACGCACCCGGGAAGAGGCCTCGGCCATCGCCAAGCGCGGCTGGGAGGTCACGATGCGGCTGCGCGAAGAGGAGCGCCGCCGGACGAAGCAGGCCGCCACGGCCGAGATCGGCGCCCTTTCCGACCGTGAACTCTTCCTGTTGGGCGTCGGCCTCTACTGGGCCGAGGGCTCCAAGACCAAGCCGCACCTCACTCAGGAGCGGGTCACGTTCATCAACAGCGATCCCCACATGATCGAGGTCTACCTCGCCTGGCTGCGCCTGCTGGGCGTGACCTCCGATCGCCTGCGACTCCACGTCCACATCCACGAGTCGGGCGACGTGGAAGGCGCCGAACGGTTCTGGGCGGAACTCGTGGGCACCGACGCCACGGCGCTCGGCAAGACCTATCTCAAGCGGCACAACCCGAAGACCAACCGGAAGAACCTCGGCCAGGACTACCGAGGTTGTCTGGTGATCCGGGTCCTCGGCAGCGCCGAGCTGTACCGTCGCATCGAAGGCTGGTGGTACGGCATAGTGTTGTCCGCACGCGAAGCCGGTCCATTGAATCGGATATAACGGACGAACCATCCCGGGTCGTCTAATGGCAGGACAAATGGTTTTGGTCCATTGAATGAGGGTTCGATTCCTTCCCCGGGAGCTTGACCTGATCGGGCCCTGACACCTCTGTCAGGGCCCGCTCTCATATCCCTCCTGATACGCCCCGGTATCCTGCGGATGTCCACACCCCAAGCATCCGAAGCCGAAGGGCATTCCCGTGAGCGCCAATCGCCCGGCAGCCGTCGTCGTTCTCGCAGCGGGTGAGGGCACCCGTATGAAATCGGCCACACCCAAGGTCCTGCACGACATCTGTGGCCGTTCCCTCGTCGGTCATGTGCTCGCCGCGGCGGGCGAGTTGGACCCCGAGCACCTGGTCGTCGTCGTGGGTCACGCCCGCGAGAAGGTCGTCGCCCACCTCACCGAGATCGACCCCGCCGTGCGGACCGCGGTGCAGGCCGAGCAGAACGGCACCGGGCACGCCGTGCGGATGGGCCTGGAGGAGCTGGGCGGCGGCGTGGACGGCACGGTCGTCGTGGTCTGCGGCGACACCCCCCTGCTCAGCGGCGGGACGCTGCGCGCGCTCGCCGAGACGCACGCCGCCGACGGCAACGCCGTGACGGTGCTGACCGCCGAGGTCCCCGACGCGACCGGCTACGGCCGCATCGTGCGGGACGGCGCGAGCGGCGCGGTCACCGCGATCGTGGAGCACAAGGACGCGAGTGACTCGCAGCGGGCGATCCGTGAGATCAACTCCGGCGTCTTCGCCTTCGACGGGCAGCTCCTCGCGGACGCGCTGGGCAAGGTGCGGACGGACAACAGCCAGGGTGAGGAGTACCTGACGGACGTCCTCGGGATCCTGCGCGAGGCCGGGCACCGCGTGGGCGCGGCCGTGGCGGGCGACCACCGGGAGATCGCCGGCATCAACAACCGGGTGCAGCTCGCGGAGGCGCGGCGCATCCTGAACGACCGGCTGCTGACCGAGGCGATGCTGGCGGGTGTGAGTGTCGTGGATCCGGCGACGACGTGGGTGGATGTGACGGTCACGTTCGAGCAGGACGCGATCGTGCACCCGGGGACGCAGTTGCAGGGTGCGACGCATCTGGCGGAGGGTGCGGAGGTGGGTCCCAACTGCCGCTTGAGGGACACCAGGGTGGGTGCGGGTGCCCGGGTGGACAACACGGTGGCGGACGGTGCCGAGGTGGGTCCGCAGGCGACGGTGGGGCCGTTCGCGTATCTGCGTCCGGGGACGCGGCTGGGCCTGAAGGCGAAGGTCGGCACGTACGTGGAGACGAAGAACGCGACGATCGGTGAGGGGACGAAGGTTCCGCATCTGTCGTATGTCGGGGACGCGACGATCGGCGAGTACTCGAACATCGGTGCCGCCAGTGTGTTCGTGAACTATGACGGACAGGACAAACACCACACGACGATCGGCTCGCACTGCCGTACGGGTTCGGACAACATGTTTGTGGCTCCTGTCACGGTCGGGGACGGCGCGTACACCGCGGCGGGGTCGGTCATCACGAAGGACGTGCCGCCCGGTTCGCTGGCCGTGGCCCGTGGCCAGCAAAGGAATATCGAGGGTTGGGTGGCCCGTAAGCGTCCCGGGAGCGCGGCGGCGAAGGCCGCGGAGACGGCTGCCCGGGGGACGGAAAGCGAAGGCTGACCGGAAAGCGGTGCGTCTGGGACGGCGTACCGTGATAAGCGCACACCCCAGCTGAGACGGCCTCTCGCAACCCAGCTGAGACGACCTCTCACGCCCACTGAGTAGACCTCTGAGGAGACAGTGCTGTGACCGGGATCAAGACGACCGGCGAGAAGAAGATGATGTTCTTCTCCGGCCGCGCCCACCCCGAGCTTGCCGAGGAGGTCGCCCACAAGCTGGGTGTCGGGGTTGTCCCGACGAAGGCCTTCGACTTCGCGAACGGCGAGATCTACATCCGCTACCAGGAGTCGGCGCGCGGTGCGGACTGCTTCCTGATGCAGAGCCACACGGCTCCGATCAACAAGTGGATCATGGAGCAGTTGATCATGATCGACGCTCTGAAGCGGGCGTCCGCGCGGAGCATCACGGTGATCGTGCCGTTCTACGGTTACGCGCGCCAGGACAAGAAGCACCGTGGGCGTGAACCGATCTCGGCGCGTCTGATCGCGGACCTGATGAAGACGGCGGGTGCGGACCGCATTCTGACGGTGGATCTGCACACGGATCAGATCCAGGGCTTCTTCGACGGTCCGGTGGACCACCTCTTCGCGCTGCCGATCCTGGCGGACTACGTGGGCGCCAAGGTGGACCGGTCGAAGCTGACGGTGGTCTCGCCGGACGCCGGCCGGGTGCGGGTGGCGGACCGTTGGTGCGACCGTCTGGACGCGCCGCTGGCGATCGTGCACAAGCGCCGTGACAAGGACGTCGCGAACAAGGTCACCGTGCACGAGGTGGTCGGTGACGTGGAGGGCCGGGTCTGCATCCTGGTCGACGACATGATCGACACGGGCGGCACGATCTGTGCCGCGGCGGACGCGCTGTTCGCGCACGGCGCGGAGGACGTCATCGTGACGGCGACGCACGGTGTGCTGTCGGGTCCCGCGGCGGACCGTCTGAAGAACTCGAAGGTCAGTGAGTTCGTGTTCACGGACACCCTGCCGACGCCGGGTGAGCTGGAGCTCGACAAGATCACGGTGCTGTCGATCGCGCCGACGATCGCGAACGCGGTGCGTGAGGTCTTCGAGGACGGTTCGGTGACGAGCCTGTTCGAGGAGCAGTAGGCCTCGGTTCCGCCGGTCCTCTAGATCGATTTCTTGTACGGCCTCCCCGCCCCGTAAGCTGTCACAGTTGCTCGGCGAGGGAGGCCGTTCCGCTGTCTGAGGCGGGTACGGCGGTCCGTTATCGACGCGCTCTTCGTAGCAGGCCGATGGTTTGGCCGGGTGACCTTTTTCGCCAGGTTTCCCAGTTCTACGAGGAGTGAACATGTCCGAGGTCAAGCTCGCCGCCGGCACCCGCACCGAGTTCGGCAAGGGTGCCGCCCGTCGCATCCGCCGTGAGAGCAAGGTTCCCGCGGTTGTCTACGGTCACGGCACGGAGCCGGTCCACATCACGCTGCCGGGCCACGAGCTGCTGCTCGCCCTGCGTACCCCGAACGTCCTGCTGACGCTGGACATCGAGGGCAAGACCGAGCTGGCGATCCCGAAGGCCGTCCAGCGTGACGCCATCAAGGGCTTCATCGAGCACGTCGACCTGCTGCTCGTGAAGCGCGGCGAGAAGGTCACCGTCGAGGTCTTCGTGCAGACCGAGGGCGAGCTGGCCCCGGGCAGCTTCCTGCTGGAGCACGTCCTGAACACGCTGACCGTCGAGGCCGAGGCCACGCACATCCCGGAGTCGGTCACCGTCTCCATCGAGGGCCTGGAGGCCGGTGCCTCCATCCACGCCAAGGACATCACGCTCCCCAAGGGCACCACGCTGGCGATCGACGAGGACGCGGTCGTCCTCCAGGTCCTCTCCGCGCAGGCCGAGGAGCCGGCGTCCGAGGACGAGTCCGCCTCGGCGGACGCGCCCGCCGAGGCCTGATCCTCGCCGCATCTTCAGCTGTGCCGCCGCCGCTCCTGTCAGGGGCGGCGGCTGCCGCGTATCAAGGACAGATGGGAGAGACGGACGTGACGACCGACGCCACCGCGCCCTGGCTGATCGTGGGCCTGGGGAATCCGGGCCCGGAGTACGCGATGAACCGGCACAACGTGGGCTTCATGGTGGCCGATCTGCTGGCGGGACGGATCGGCGGGAAGTTCAAGCGGGCGGGCAAGGCGCAGGCGCAGGTGATCGAGGGGCGGATCGGGCCGCCGGGTCCGGCGAACCGGCGGGTGATCCTGGCGAAGCCGATGTCGTACATGAACCTGTCGGGTGGTCCGGTGCCGGCGCTGCGGGACTTCTACAAGGTGCCGACGGGGAACATCGTGGCGGTCCATGACGAGTTGGACATCGACTACGGGGTGCTGCGGCTGAAGCTGGGTGGCGGGGACAACGGTCACAACGGGCTGAAGTCGATGACGAAGGCGATGGGCGCGGACTATCACCGGGTGCGGTTCGGGATCGGGCGTCCGCCGGGGCGGATGCAGGTGGCGGATTTCGTGCTGAAGGATTTCGCGTCGGCGGAGCGCAAGGAGCTGGACTACTTCGTGGACCGGGCCGCTGACGCGGTGGAGGCTCTGGTGATCGAGGGCCTGGAGCGGGCGCAGAGCACGTACAACTCCTGAGGTCGGGCCGGGGGCGCCCGAAGGCTCGTACGGCGGTCGATGTGCGGGTACAACGGTGGACTTGTCCCCGCCGGAGTTGACCAAGCGCTCAGCCATGGCCAATGATCCCCGCCATGCCTGCTGTCACCTCCCGTCAGAGCGCGTACGCGGCGCTGCGTTTCGGGCGGCTCGCGACGATGGGCGCGGTCACGCTGCTCATTCTGGTCGCGGGTGTCTGGGCCTCCTGGGGCACCGCTCAGCACGTGATGCTGGGCAAGGGGCGGGAGCGGGGCACGCTGGCGGTGGTGTCGTGTGCGGACGGGGCGTGCTGGGGGCGGTTCACGCCGCTGTCGCCGGGTTACCGGGCGCGGGACCGGGTGAGTATCGACCAGGAGCCCGCGGTGCGGAAGGGCCGGACGTACACGGTGACGGTGAAGCCGGACAGTGACGAGGTGGTCCGCAGCGGTCCGGCCGGTCTGCTGTACGCGTGGTCGCCGCTGGCCGGTGCGCTGTTGCTGGCGTCGGTGGTGGTCGCGGGCGGGCTGCGGCTGACGCGGGCGGCCTGGGTGATGGCGGGTGCGGGTCTTGCCCTGCTGACGGCCGCGTTCCTGGCGCTGTAGGCCCCCGGGGCGCTCCGCCGCCCCCTCTCTTGCCTCCCGGTTCACACGAAGGCGCCCTCCCCGTCCGTTCGGATACGACGGACGGGGAGGGCGCCTTCGTGTTCCGCCGGGCTGTGCCGCCCGGCGGAGGGGGGCTCAGCCGGTGTTGCGCAGGCCCGCGGCGACGCCGTTGACCGTCAGGAGCAGGGCCCTCGAGAGCAGCGGGTCGGGTTCCTGGCCGGCGGCGGCCTCCTCGCGCTGGCGCTTGAGGAGGGCGACCTGGAGGTAGGAGATCGGGTCCAGGTAGGCGTCGCGGATGGAGAAGGTCTGCTGGAGCACCGGGTTGGTGTCGAGCAGCTTCTCTCCGCCGGTGACGCGCAGCACCTCGCGGACGGTGAGCTCGTGTTCGGCCCGGATGGCCTCGAAGACGTGCTTGAGGTCGTCGGGTACGAGGGTGTCGACGTAGTGGCCGGCGATGCGCAGGTCGGTCTTCGCGAGGGTCATCTCGACGTTGGAGAGGAAGTTCCGGAAGAAGTGCCACTGCTCGTGCATCTCGTCGAGCATGGTGTCCAGGCCGGCTTCGCGCAGGGCCTTGAGGCCCGAGCCGACGCCGAACCAGCCGGGCACGATCTGCCGGGACTGGGTCCAGCCGAAGACCCACGGGATGGCGCGCAGTCCGTCGAGCGAGACGCCCGAGCCGGGCCGGCGGGAGGGCCGTGAGCCCAGGTGCAGGTCGGCGAGCTGGTCGACCGGCGTGGAGGCGAGGAAGTACGTCGGCAGGTCGGGGTCCTCGACGAGCTTGCGGTAGGCGGAGTGGGCGGCGTCGGAGACGACGTCCATCGCCGCGTCCCAGCGGGCGAGGGCCTCGTCGGACTGGCGCGGCGCGGTGTGCAGGGCGGATGCCTGCAGGGTGGCGGCGACGGTCAGTTCGAGGTTCTCGCGGGCGAGGGAGGGGATGAGGTACTTGTCGGAGATGACCTCGCCCTGCTCGGTGACCTTGATCTCGCCCTCCAGGGTGCCCCAGGGCTGGGCGAGGATGGCGTCGTGCGAGGGGCCGCCGCCGCGGCCGACGGTGCCGCCGCGGCCGTGGAAGAGGCGCAGGCGGACGCCGTAGCGGTGGGCGACGTCGCGGAGCCGGCGCTGGGCGCGGTGGATCTCCCACTGGGAGGTGGTGATGCCGCCGAACTTGGAGGAGTCGGAGTAGCCGAGCATGACCTCCTGGACGTCCCCGCGCAGCGCCACGAGGCGGCGGTACGAGGGGTCGGAGAGCATGTCCTCCAGGATGGTGTCCGCGGCCTTGAGCTCGTCGGTGGTCTCCAGGAGCGGCACGATGCCGATCTTCGCCCAGCCGGCGTGCAGGTCGAGCAGTCCGGCCTCGCGGGCGAGGACGGCGGCGGCGAAGACGTCGTCGGCGCCCTGGCACATGGAGATGATGTACGACTCGATGACCTCGGGCCCGAAGGTCTTCAGGGCCCTCTTGACGGTCTCGAAGACGCCGAGGGTCTTGTTGCCCGCGGCGTCCAGCGGCGCGGGGGTCGGGGCGAGCGGCCGGCGGGAGCGCAGTTCCTTGGCGAGGAGCTTGGCGCGGTAGTCGCGCGGCATGTCCACGTAGCGCCAGGACTCCTCGCCGAGGCGGTCGAAGAGCTGGCCGAGGGCGTGGTGGTGGGCGTCCGCGTGTTCGCGTACGTCCATGGTGGCGAGCTGGAGGCCGAAGGCGGCGAGGGTGCGGATGGTGCGGTTCATCCGGCCGTCGGCGATCAGGCCGCCGCGGTGTTCGCGCAGCGAGGTCTGGATGAGGATGAGGTCGCGGAGGAGTTCGGCGGTGCCGAGGTAGTCGCGGCCGTCCTCGTGGGTGGTGCCCTTGGCGAGGCGGAGCTTGGTGTTCTCCAGCTTCTGCCGGATGCAGGTGGCCTTGAGCCGGTAGGGCTCCTCGGCGTTGAGGCGCTTGTAGCGGGGGCTGATCTCCGGGAGGCGTTCGAGGTCGGTCTGGAGGGATTCCAGGAGGTCCTCGGTGGCGCCTGTGTAGCGGATGGAGTTCGACAGGAAGCCGCGGAGTTCGTCGATGAGTTCCAGGGCGTCGTTGATGCCGTGTTCGTGCTGGAGGATCAGGACGTCCCAGGTGACGTCGGGGGTGACGTTCGGGTTGCCGTCGCGGTCGCCGCCGATCCAGGTGCCGAAGGTGAGCGGCCTGGTCTCGTCGGGGAGGACGACGCCGACGCGTTCGAGTTCGGCGGTGAGGTCCTCGAGGACGTCGCCGACGGCGCCGACGTGCAGTTCGTCCAGGTAGTAGATGGCGTTGCGGGCCTCGTCGGCGGGTTCGGGGCGGACGACCCGGAGCTCGTCGGTCTGCCAGACGAGGTCGATGTTCTCGGCGAGGCGGGTGTCGTAGCGGCGGCGGTCGGCCTCGATGACCGGGGTCTCCAGCAGGGCCGCGATGCGGCGCAGCTTGTTGAGGACCGAGCGGCGGGCCGCTTCGGTGGGGTGGGCGGTGAAGACCGGGCGGACGTTGAGGTTCTTGACCGTCTGGCGCAGGTGCTCGGGGTCGGCGTCCTTGAGGCGGTCCGCGGTGCGGGCGAGGAGGCTGCCGTCGGCGGCGCGCCGGGCGCGCAGTTCGCGGCCTCGGTGGACCTGCTCGGTGACGTTGGCGAGGTGGAAGTAGGTCGAGAAGGCGCGGACCAGCTTGGCGGCGGTCTCCAGTTCGGTGCCGCGCAGCAGGTCGGCGGCGGCCTCGCCGTCCTCGCGGGTCAGGCGGCGGACCTTCTCGACCAGTTCCAGGAGCTCGGGGCCCTCCTGCCGTACGAGGGTCTCACCGAGCAGATCGCCCAGGCGGCGGATGTCGGCGCGCAGCTCGCTGCTGGTCGTCGTGGTCTGGTCGTCGGCACTGCTCACAGGTGCGGCTCCTTGCAGTGTTGAAGCTCGTCTGAAGAGTGGGGAATCTCGTCTGAAGCTCGGCTGGGAGGGAACCCGGGTGTTCGACCGCGCGGCGGGTGCCGCTTGGCGAGGAGGCATCCGGGAAGAAATCAGAGCGGACCGCGCTGTCCGACCGACTCCAAGGATAGGTGTCCATGCGGACGCGCAGGCTGTCGGGCTCTTGCCGCCGGGCTGCGCGCTGACATACTTACGTCGCCGTAGGTTACGGACCCGTAGGGTCTCCCGTTCGTCGACGGGTGAACCATGGGGGCCGCACCCGGACTCTCTTCCCCGCCCTTCATGACCTTCGAACCCCACAGGGGACGCCCATGACCACGAGTTCCGATGTGATCGACGACGCCCCGCAGGCGGACGACGATGGCAACCGGCTTCCCGCCGCCACGCTGGGCGGCGAGAGGAAGGGGTCGCTCGAACAGCTCACGCTGCTCCTCTTCATCGCGGTTCCGTTCGTCGCGCTGCTCGCGGCGGTGCCGCTGACCTGGGGGTGGGGGGTGAGCTGGCTGGATCTCGGCCTGCTGGTCTTCTTCTACTACCTGGGATGCCACGGCGTCACGATCGGCTACCACCGCTACTTCACGCATGGCTCCTTCAAGGCGAAGCAGCCGCTGCGGATCGCGATCGCGATCGCGGGTTCGATGGCGGTCGAGGGGCCGGTGGTGCGCTGGGTCGCCGACCATCGCAAGCACCACAGGTTCTCGGACGCGGAGGGTGACCCGCATTCGCCGTGGAAGTACGGGGAGACGGTCCCGGCGCTGCTGAAGGGCCTGTGGTGGGCGCACATCGGCTGGATGTTCGACGAGGAGCGCACGCCGCAGGAGAAGTACGCGCCGGATCTGGTGAAGGACCCGGTGATCCGGGCGATCTCGCGTCAGTTCCTCTTCTGGACGCTGTTGTCGCTGGCGCTGCCGGCGCTGATCGGCGGTCTGGTGACGATGTCCTGGTGGGGCGCGTTCACCGGGTTCTTCTGGGGGTCTCTGGTGCGGGTGGCGCTGCTGCACCATGTGACGTGGTCGATCAACTCGATCTGTCACGCGGTGGGCAAGCGGCCGTTCAAGTCGCGTGACCGTTCGGGCAACGTGTGGTGGCTGGCCGTGCTGTCGTGCGGTGAGTCCTGGCACAACCTGCATCACGCGGACCCGACGTCGGCGCGGCACGGTGTGGACCGCGGTCAGATCGACTCCTCGGCGCGGATCATCCGCTGGTGCGAGCAGCTCGGCTGGGCGTACGACGTGCGGTGGCCGTCACGGTCGCGGCTCGATTCCCGCCGGAACGAAGACGGGAACGGCTCCCGGCGCAAGACGGAATCCGCTGAAGCGGCATGATTGACGGCGTGGCGACCGACTCCAGCAGCACCTCAGGCAGCAACGAGAAGCCGCGGCGCGCGCGCCGTACCCGCATGACCGGCGCGGAGCGTCGTCAGCAGCTGCTGGAGATCGGCCGCACCCTGTTCGCGGCGAAGGGGTTCGAGGGCACGTCGGTGGAGGAGATCGCGGCGAAGGCCGGGGTGTCCAAGCCGGTGGTGTACGAGCACTTCGGCGGCAAGGAGGGCCTGTACGCGGTCGTGGTGGACCGGGAGATGCGCCGGCTGCTGGACATGGTGACGAGTTCGCTGACGGCGGGCCATCCGCGGGAGCTGTGCGAGCAGGCGGCTTTCGCTCTGCTGGACTACATCGAGGAGTACACGGACGGGTTCCGGATCCTGGTCCGTGACTCCCCGATCCCGCAGTCGACGGGTTCGTTCGCGTCGCTGATCTCGGACATCGCCACCCAGGTGGAGGACATCCTGGGCCGCGAGTTCAAGAGCCGCGGTTTCGACTCGAAGCTGGCTCCCCTGTACGCGCAGGCCCTGGTGGGCATGGTGGCGTTGACGGGCCAGTGGTGGCTGGACGTCCGTAAGCCCCGCAAGGCGGAGGTGGCGGCGCATCTGGTGAACCTGGCCTGGCACGGTCTGGACGGTCTGGAGCCGAAGCCCCGGCTGATAGGGCACCGCAAGGCTTAGGGCCCAGGGCCTAAAAGTGTTCTTCCGGGCGGGACCGCTCCCCTGTGGCGGTCCCGCCCGGAAGGGTTTTCGGGCGGGGTTCGAGGAATTCGAGGCGGTTGCCGACGGGGTCCTCGGAGTAGAAGCGGCGGTGGCCGGGCAGCTCGTCGTCCCAGGTGACGGGGGCGCCGGTGGCGGCGATCCGTGCGGCGTAGGCGTCGATGCCGGTGACGCGGAGTCCGGGGTGTGCCTTCTTCGCGGGCCGGAAGCCGGCTTCGACGCCGAGGTGGAGCTGGACGGCTCCGGCTGTGAACCAGCAGCCGCCGCGGGCCGCGAGGGCGGGCGGCTTGGGTGTCTCGGTCATCCCGAGGGCGTGGACGTAGTAGGCGCGCAGCCGGTCCTCGGAGCCGGGTGGGGCGGCCAGCTGGACGTGGTCGACGGCGGTGAGCATCAGCCCTTCTTCCGGGCGACGACGAAGAGCCGGCGGAAGGGCAGGACGGTGCCGTAGGACTGCTCGGGGTAGGCGTCGCGCAGCAGGTCGCGGTAGGCGGTGAGGAAGCTGTCGCGGGCCTCGGGGTCGTCGGCGAGGGTGGTGAGGACGGGCCGCAGCCCGGTGCCCTTGGCCCAGTCGAGGACGGCGTCGGGTCCGTTCAGGAGTTGCATGTACGTGGTCTGCCAGATGTCCGTGGTGCAGCCGAGGGCTTCGAGGCGGTCCAGGTAGACGAGCGGGTCGTGGACGGAGTCGGTGGCGCGCAGGACGCCCGCGAGGCGGGTGTTCCAGCGGGCGGAGCCGGCGAGGTCGCGCATGAGGACGTGCAGGGGCGCGTCGATGTTGTCGGGCATCTGGACGGCGAGGGTGCCGCCGGGTGCGAGGGCGTCGAGCCAGCCGGGGAGGGCCTGGAGGTGTCCTGGCACCCACTGGAGGGCGGCGTTGGAGGCGATGAGGTCGTACGTCTCGGTGGGCGCCCAGTCGGTGAGGTCGGCGTGGGCGAAGTCGAGGCGGCCGCCGCCGGCGGTGGGGCCGGCGTACTCCTCGGCCTCGGTGAGCATCTCGGCGGAGTTGTCGTAGCCGGTGATGTGGGCGGTGGGCCAGCGTTCGGCGAGCTGGACGGTGACGTTGCCGGGGCCGCAGCCGAGGTCGGCGATGCGGGCGGGATCGCCGGGCAGGTCCGTGACCTGGGTGAGCAGGTCGGCGAAGGGGCGGGCACGGTGCGCGGCGTGGCGCAGGTACTGGTGGGGGTCCCAGGTGGGGGTGGCTGCCATGGGCGGGTCTCCTCGCGGGTCGGCGGAGCGGTGGGGGCCGCCGGACGGGATGCCGGGGTCGGCCGTTCCGGTGTCCAGCCTCACCCACAAAGTCTCTTGACGTCAAGAGACTCCACATCAAGAGACTTCATGTCGACACAACCACTACACTGATCGTCATGGAGGACGAGGTCGATCGGCTGGTCGCTGCGTGGCGCCGGGAGCGCCCGGACCTCGACGTGGAACCGCTGGAGGTACTGAGCCGGGTGAGCAGGCTCGCCCGGCATCTGGACCGCGCGCGCCGACTGGCGTTCTCCGAGCACAGCCTGGAGCCCTGGGAGTTCGACGTCCTGACGGCGCTGCGGCGCGCGGGATCCCCGTATCAGCTCTCCCCCGGACAGCTCCTCACCCAGACGCTGGTCACGTCGGGCACGATGACGAACCGCATCGACCGCCTGACGAAGAAGGGCCTGGTGGAGCGCCTCCCGGACCCGAGCGACCGCAGAGGTGTGCTCGTCCGGCTCACCGAGGAGGGTCGCGACCGCGCCGACCAGGCGCTGGCCGGGCTGCTCGAACAGGAGCGGGCGATCCTCGCGGAGCTGAGCCGGGCGCAGCGCGGTGAACTGGCCGGGCTGCTACGCCAGTTGACCGCCCCGTTCGACAACATCCCCGGTTAGGTCGACGGGTCCGACCCCGGCGCGCCGGGCGAGGGCCACGGCGGCGAGGGTCGAGTGCACGCCGAGTTTCCCCAGCACGTTCTGCATATGGGTGCGGACGGTGTGCGGGGAGAGGAACAGCCGCTCCGCCACGGCCTTGCGGCCCAGTCCGGCCACCATGCAGCGCAGCACCTCGCGCTCACGGGGCGTCAGCGACTCCACGAGCCGCTCGCTCTCGGTGCGGTGCTTGCGCGCGGCGGTCAGCTCCCGCAGCACCCCGGTGAGCAGGGCGGGCGGCAGATGCGTCTCGTCGCGCAGGACACCCCGTATGACGGTGAGCAGTCGCGACAGCGAACAGTCCTTGGCGACCCAGCCGGAGGCGCCGGCCTGCAGGGCGAGCGCGGCCCGGCGCGGATCGTCCTTCTCCGCCAGGACGACGATGCGGACGCCCGGCTGCCCGGTGCGCACGCCGGCGACCAGCGAGATGCCGTCCACCAGGCCGTCCTCGTTGCTCTCCTGGACGGGCACCGCCGGGCGCATGCCGGGCAGATTGCCGCCCAGGTCGGCGTCGACGAGCAGCACGTCGAACCGGCGGCCCTCGGCCGCGGCGCGTTCCAGGCAGCGCAGCGCGGCGGGCCCGCTGCCTGCCGCGGACACGTCGACATCGGGCTCGGCCGCGAGAGCTGCGGCGAGCGACTCGGCGAAGATGCGGTGGTCGTCGACGACCAGTACTCGGATGCGAACCACTGAAACCCCCACTGTCGGGGGACGGTCGGTACGGGTACGGCGCCCGAAGTGATCCCGAGCCAGCTTGCGACCCGGAAGCGGGGTGCCGCAGCCGCACGGCCGCCGCCGTGCTGGAAGTGCTACCCCCACTTCGGGCGTCGTACCCGACTGTCTCGCCCCCTGATCAGCACCGGCCCCCACCGGTACTGCTCATCAGGGTACGGGCGGGGGCGTGGAGCGGAAGGCAATTTGCAGAACTGGTTGGCCAGCGCGTTTATGGTGAGCCCTATGTTTCGTATCGAGACAGGAGACGACAAAGACCGTCGGGATCTGCTCCGTCGGCGACTGCTGGAGACCAACACGGCGGCGTCCCCGGTGCTGCGCGCGCTGCGCGGGACCCCGGGCGAGCGTCAGCGTCCGCTCCAGCTGTGGGCCCTGGACGAGGCGGGTGACCTGGCCGGCGGGCTGGTGGGGCACACGTGGACGACCTGGCTCCACGTCACCTACCTGTGGGTCGACGGCCGTCATCGCGGCAGCGGTCTCGGCAGCCGGCTCCTCGCCGACGCCGAACGGGCGGCCACGGAGCGCGGCTGCGACGCGGCCCGCCTGGAGACCTGGGACTTCCAGGCCCCCGACTTCTACCGCAAACAGGGCTACGAGGTGGTCTCCGTGATCCCCGACTACCCCCCGGGAATCACGGAGTACACCCTGACGAAGCGCTGGAAGGGTCTCGGCCCCTCCGGCGTTTGAGGAGCGGCGGTCCGGGGGCGGAGCCCCCGGGGACGACGGGGGTCCCCCCTGGTCGAGCGAAGCCGAGACCTTGGGGGAGGGTAGGGGCCAAGGGGCGAAAAGAGCCCGGGTTCAGCCGACCCGCCGGGCCCCCGCCGAGGGAACGGCCGGGAAGATGCGGGGGGCGGTGAAGCCCGCCGACAGGAACGCCTCGGCGATCGCCTTGCCGACCGCGTCCACGTCGGTGGATTCCAGCAGCACGATCGCGGAGCCCCCGAACCCGCCACCGGTCATCCGCGCCCCGAGCGCCCCCGCCGCGTTCGCCGCCGAGACGGCGAGATCCAGCTCGGGACAGGAGATCCGCAGGTCGTCCCGGAGCGAGGCGTGACCGTCCGTCAGGACGGGCCCGATGGCGCGGACGTCACCCGCGTCCAGCAGGGCGATGACCCGCTCCACCCGGTGGTCGTCGGAGACGACGTGCCGGACATAGCGGCGCACCCGCTCGTCGGACAGCCGCGCGAGCGCCGCGTCGAGCCCCTCGTGGGCGACGTCCCGCAGGTGGGAGACGCCCAGCTGACGAGCCCCCTCCTCGCACCCCTCCCGCCGCTCGGCGTACGCCCCGTCCCCCAGCGCGTGCTTGACGCGGGTGTCGACGACGAGGAGTTCGAGCCCCTGGGAGGCGAGGTCGAAGGGGACCTGGCGGATCGACAGGTCCCGGCAGTCGAGGTGCAGGGCGTTGCCCTCGGTGCAGCAGGCGGAGGCGGTCTGGTCCATGATCCCGCACGGCACGCCGACGAAGTCGTTCTCGGCGCGCTGCGCGACGCGGGCCAGCTCGGGGCGGGTGAGACCGAGGCCGTACAGCTCGTCGAGGGCGACGGCCGTGACGACCTCCAGGGCGGCGGAGGAGGACAGGCCGGCGCCGGTGGGGACCGTGGAGGCGAGGTGGATGTCCGCGCCGCCGACCGCGTGGCCGGCCTCGCGCAGCGCCCACACGACACCCGCCGGGTACGCGGCCCAGCCGGTGTCCGAGCGCGGCACGAGTTCGTCGACCCGCAGCTCGACGACGGGCCCTTCGATGTCCGCCGAGTTGAGCCGCAGCACCCCGTCGGACCGGCGGGAGACCGCCGCGACCGCCGTGTGCGGCAGCGCGAGCGGCATCACGAACCCCTCGTTGAAGTCCGTGTACTCGCCGATCAGGTTGACGCGGCCCGGTGCCGCCCAGACGCCCTCGGGCGCGGCCCCGTACAGCTCCTCGAAGCCCTCACGTACCCCCACCTGCTCCACCTGCTATCCCTTCGCTACGTTCTGTGCGAACTCCCACGCGTCCGCGACGATGCCCGCGAGATCCGCGCGGGACGGGTTCCAGCCGAGCCGCTCCCGGGCGGTGTCCGCCGAGGCGACGAGGATCGCCGGGTCGCCGCCGCGGCGCGGTGTCACGACCTCGGGGATCGGGTGTCCGGTCACCTGGCGCACGGTCTCGATGACCTCGCGGACGGAGAAGCCGTTGCCGTTGCCGAGGTTGCAGATCAGGTGCTCACCGGGCGAGGCGGCGGCGACCGCCAGCAGGTGCGCCTCGGCGAGGTCCGCGACGTGGATGTAGTCGCGGACGCAGGTGCCGTCCGGGGTCGGGTAGTCGTCTCCGTAGACGGAGATGGCGTCGCGGCGGCCCTGGGCGACCTGGAGGACCAGCGGGATGAGGTGCGACTCGGGGTCGTGCCGCTCGCCGCTGTCGCCGTAGGCGCCGGCCACGTTGAAGTACCGCAGCGAGACCGCGGCCAGTCCGTGGGCGGCGGCCTCGCCGGTGATCATGTGGTCGACGGCGAGCTTGGAGGCGCCGTAGGGGTTGGTGGGGCGGGTCGGCGCGGACTCGACGATCGGGGTGGTCTCCGGCTCGCCGTAGGTCGCGGCGGTGGAGGAGAACACGAGCCTGCGCACACCGGCGTCGCGCATCGCGGCGAGCAGCGCCATGGTGCCGCCGACGTTGTTGTCCCAGTACTTCTCGGGCTTCACCACGGACTCGCCGACCTGGGAGAAGGCGGCGAAGTGCAGGACGGCGTCGTACGAGGAGTCCAGCCACTTGGCGGCGTCGCGGATGTCGCCCTCGACGAAGGAGGCCCCGGCGGGGACGCCCTCGCGGAATCCCGTCGAGAGGTTGTCGAGGACGGTGACCTCGTGGCCCGCCTCGACCAGGTGGCGGGCGACCACGCTGCCCACATAGCCGGCTCCACCGGTGACCAGGTACTTCCCACTCATGAACTCGCTACCTCTCGCAGTCGCTGAGCCGCGGTCTCCGGCGGCACGTCGTTGATGAACACGCTCATGCCGGACTCGGAACCCGCGAGGAACTTCAGCTTGCCGGAAGTGCGGCGAATGGTGAAAAGCTCGAGGTGGAGCGCGAAGTCGTCCCGGTTGACGCCGTCGAACTCGTCGAGCGGGCCGAACGGGGCCTGGTGCCAGGCCGCGATGTACGGCGTCGGGGACCCGCTCGCCCCGTCCTTCGCACCGTCCGGGCCGTCGAAGATCCGGTCGAAGCGCCTCAAGAGTTCCAGATAGACCTGGGGGAACTCTGTGCGTGCCTCCTCGTCGAGGCCGAGCAGGTCGGGGACGCGGCGGCGCGGATAGAGGTGGACCTCGTAGGGCCAGTGCGCGGCGTAGGGCACGAAGGCGACCCAGTGGTCACTCGACAGGACGACCCGTGAACCGTCCGCCAGCTCCTTCGCGACGACCTCGTCGAACAGGTTCTCGCCGCCGGTCGCCTCCTTGTGGGCCGCGAGGGACCGCAACATCAGGGCGGTACGCGGCGTGGTGAAGGGGTAGCCGTAGATCTGCCCGTGAGGGTGACCGAGTGTCACGCCGATCTCGGCGCCGCGGTTCTCGAAGCAGAAGACCTGTTCCACGGAGGGCAGATGCGACAGTTCGGCCGTGCGGTCCGTCCACGCCTCCAGCACGAGTGCCGCCTGCCGCTCCGTCAGGTCGGCGAAGGACGCGTCGTGGTCGGAGGTGAAGCAGACGACCTCGCAGCGGCCCGCGTCTCCGGCGAGCGAGGGGAAACGGTTCTCGAAGACCACGACGTCGTACGAGGAGTCGGGGATCTCGCTGAGCCGGTCGCCGGAGGACGGGCACAGCGGGCACTCGTCGGCCGGCGGGTGGTAGGTGCGGCCCTGCCGGTGCGAGGCGATCGCGACCGCGTCGCCGAGCAGCGGGTCGCGGCGCACCTCGGAGGTGGTGACGGTCGGGTCGAGCGGGCGCCGGTCCACCGCGTCGCGGACCTGGTCGTCCCGTGCGTCGTAGTAGATGAGCTCACGACCGTCGGCGAGCCGGGTCGAGGTCTTCTTCACTGTCGGACTCCCCATCCACACCCGATCAAACCTTCAAACATAACCGAACATAACAAACCACAAGGCACCAGCGCCGTCAACATCACAATCAAACAAAGGACACCATCGGAAGTGTTCATTTATTAGAAGCGGCGGCGTAGGTTCCGGTCCGATACGTTCACGCGACGAAGCGAGTTCTGATGCAGTCCCCCACATATCTCCCACCATCGGGCAGCGTGCTGGCCGCCGAGCTGCGGCTCCCCACGAACGCACTCGACTACACGATCCTCGGCATCTACTTCGTGGTCGTCCTCGGCATCGGCTTCGCGGCCCGTAGCTCGGTCAAGACGAGCCTCGACTTCTTCCTCTCCGGGCGTTCGCTCCCGGCCTGGATCACCGGCCTCGCCTTCATCTCGGCCAACCTCGGCGCCACCGAGATCCTCGGCATGGCGGCCAACAGCGCCCAGTACGGCGTCTACACCGTGCACTGGTACTGGATCGGCGCCATCCCGGCGATGGTCTTCCTGGGCCTCGTGATGATGCCGTTCTACTACGGCTCCAAGGTCCGCTCGGTGCCCGAGTTCCTCTTCCTGCGCTTCGACAAGTACGCGCACCTGCTGAGTTCGATCCTGTTCGCCTTCGCCGCCATCCTCATCGCCGGCGTCAACCTGTACTCGCTGGCGATCGTCGTCGAGGCGCTGCTCGGCTGGCCGCAGTGGGTGGCGATCGTCGTCGCCGGCTTCTTCGTCCTCGCGTACATCACCCTCGGCGGGCTGTCCTCGGCGATCTACAACGAGGTCCTCCAGTTCTTCGTGATCCTGGCGGCGCTGATCCCGATCGCCGCGCTCGGCCTGAAGCGGGTCGGCGGCTGGGACGGTCTGACGGACTCGCTCGACGCCTCGCACGGCCACGACTTCACGACGGCCTGGGGCGGCACCGGCATCGGCAGCGCCAACCCGCTCGGCGCCAACTGGCTGACCATCGTGCTCGGTCTCGGCTTCGTGCTGTCCTTCGGCTACTGGACGACGAACTTCGCCGAGGTGCAGCGCGCGCTGTCCGCGAAGAACCTCTCGGCGGCCAAGCGCACCCCGCTCATCGCGGCCTACCCGAAGATCTTCATCGTCTTCCTGGTGATGATCCCGGGCCTGGTGGCCGCCGTCCTCGTCCCGAAGATCGGCATGAAGGGATCGGACCTCCAGTACAACGACGCGATCCCCTACCTGATGCAGGAGTTGCTGCCGAACGGTGTCCTCGGCATCGCCGTGACCGGTCTGCTGGCCGCGTTCATGGCGGGCATGGCGGCCAACGTCTCGTCCTTCAACACCGTGTTCACGACCGACATCTGGGCGCGGTACGTGGTCAAGGACCGCGAGGACGCCTACTACGTGCGCTTCGGCCGCGGGATCACCGTGATCGGTGTCCTGGCGTCGATGGGGACGGCCTTCCTGGCGTCGTCGTTCTCCAACATCATGAGCTACCTCCAGACGCTCTTCTCCTTCTTCAACGTGCCGATGTTCGTGGTCTTCATCGTCGGCATGTTCTGGAAGCGCGCGTCGGTGAAGTCCGGCTTCTGGGGTCTGCTGGCCGGTACGACGGCCGCGATGGTGAACTACTTCGTCTTCTACAAGCAGGGCATCATCGGTTTCCCGTCCGACCAGGGCGCCAACTTCGTCTCCGCGATCGCCGGTTTCGTCGCCGGTGCCGTGGTCATGGTCGCGGTGTCGCTGTTCACCGCCCCGAAGCCGGCCGAGGAGTTGGAGGGCCTGGTCTACGGCACCCGCTCCCCGGGCATGGCCGAGCCGCCGGCCGCCGGCGACGACGCCTGGTACCGCAGGCCGGCACTGCTGGGCTGGGGCGCCGTGATCCTGGCGGCCGCCTGCTACATCCCGTTCTCGCTCTGACGAGTTCCGACGGGTCCTGACGAGGGAGAATCAAGAAACCATGTCCGACAACTCGGAACGTGACCTCCAGCGCGAGGTCACGGAACTTCAGCAGAAGTCCACGACCGCCGCCCGGCTGTTCGACATCCGCCTGATCATCGGCGGCCTGTTCGTGGTCTACGGCATCATCGTCACGATCGCCGGGATCACGGCCTCCGACGCCGAGATCGACAAGGCGGTCGGCGTCAACATCAACCTGTGGACCGGCCTCGGCATGCTGATCCTCGGCCTGTTCTTCCTGGCCTGGATCTGGCTCCGCCCGCTGGCCGCCCCGGTTCCGGACACCCCGGCCGACGGCGCCACACCGCCGAAGGAGTAGCTCCACCGGCTCGACCCCGCTGCCCGGGGCCGGTGTTCCCACGGGAACCCGGCCCCGAGGCATGTCCGGGCGGGCGTCGGACCGAGAGCGCCGGCTCCGCCCGGACCAGTCGCTTTACGCGGCGTCACCGGTGTGATCAGCTTCACCATGTCATGTACAGACGGTCTCTGGGGAGGGGCCGTGGGGGCAGGGGGAGAGTTCACGATGCACACCGCCGCTGAGGAGTCGGTCCAGGCGTGCCCGGACTGCGGGACCGAGATCCGCGTCCACGGCAGGTTCAGCGCGTGGTGCGCCGCCTGCGACTGGAACGTCGACCCGGCGCCGCCGGAGGAGAGACCGGGCCGCCTCGCCCGGGCCCAGCGCGCCCAGGCGCGGCGCTACGGCGAGAGGCTGCTGGCCGAACTGACCGCGGGCGGAACCCTGCGGCCCCGGCGCGACGCCTCCTCGGTCCTCGCCTACGCCCTCGCCCTCGCCGTCCACGCGGTCACCGTGGCCGTGACCGGAGCCGGGATCGGCTTCCTGATCCGGGGCTGGGGCGGGTTCGGCATGGTGCCGGGCGCGCTGTTCCTCACCCTCGCGTGGTCGCTCCGGCCCCGGCTGACGCGTCTGCCGACGGACGTGCCCGTCCTGCGCCGCGCCGACGCACCGGAACTGTTCACGCTCGTCGACCAGGTGGCCGTCGTCGTCGGCACCCGCGGAGTCGACGCGATCGCCGTCGACAGCTCGATCAACGCGAGCGTCGTGACCTACGGCATCGGCGACCGCCGCCTGCTCACCCTGGGGCTGCCGCTGTGGGAGATCCTGACCCCGCAGCAGCGCATCGCCCTGCTCGGTCACGAGCTCGGCCACTACAGCAACGGCGACACCCGGCACAGACGGGTCGTCGCGACGGCGTACCGCTCGCTGTTCACCTGGGAGTACTTCTTCCACCCCTACCCGGACGTCACCCTGCTCACGGTGACCATCAACGTGTTCTACGCCCTGCCCCGTTGGATCCTCCTCGGGCTGCTGCTCCTGCTGGACCGGCTGACGCTGCGCGGCGCCCAGCGGAGCGAGTACCTCGCCGACCGGCTGGCCGCCCGTGCAGGGTCCACCGAGGCGGCGGTGGAGCTCTTCGACCGGCTGCTCGTCTCCCGATCGGCCGAGGTCACGCTGATGCGCGAGGCCAACGCGTCCTCCGTAAGGGGACCGCGCACCCGCGGCGACGACGACCGGGCCGACGGGCTGTGGGAACGTCTCGCCGCCGACCTGAGATCCGTCCCGGACCACGAACGCGAGCGGCAGCGCCGGGCCAGCATCCGGCGGGGGCACAGTGTCGACTCCACCCACCCGCCGACCTGGCTGCGCCAGACGGCGCTGCGGATCGGACCGCCCGTACCGCCCGCGGTCGTCTCCGACGCCGGACGTGAGCTGCGTATCGGCGCGGAACTCACCACCGTGCGCAGGACGGTGGCCCGGCGGATCCTCCGTGACGGCTACGGGGACTGACGGGTCGAAGGGCCGCGCCGCCGCGCATGAACCCCGTCCAGCGGGAAGGCTGACCCCATGAACGAGACACTCACCGTCAGCGTCCTGGGTACCGGGATCATGGGGGCCGCGATGGCCCGCAACATCGCTCGGGCCGGGCACACCGTCCGGGTCTGGAACCGCACCGCCGCCAAGGCCGAGCCGCTGGCCGCCGACGGGGCGTACGTCGCGGCGTCGCCCGAGGAGGCCGTGCGGGGCGCCGACGTCGTCCTGACCATGCTCTACGACGGGCCCGCCACCCTCGACACGATGCGGCAGGCGGCGCCCGGACTGCGGGACGGGGTTGTCTGGGCGCAGTCGACGACCGCCGGGATCGAAGGCGTCGCGGAGTTGGCCGGCTTCGCCGACGAGCACGGACTCGCCTTCTTCGACGCGCCGGTCCTCGGGACGCGCGCCCCCGCCGAGGCCGGACAGCTGACCGTGCTGGCCGCGGGCCCGGTGGCGGCCCGGGACGCGGTGACGCCGGTCTTCGACGCCGTCGGCTCGCGGACCGTGTGGACCGGGGAGGACGGCGCCGCGGGCAGCGCCACCCGGCTCAAGCTCGTCGCCAACAGCTGGGTCCTGGCGGCCACCGCCGCGACCGGCGAGGCCCTCGCGCTGGCGAAGGCGCTCGGTGTTGACCCGCAGGACTTCTTCGGCCTCATCGCCGGCGGCCCGCTCGACATGGGCTATCTGCACGCCAAGGCCGCTCTCGTCCTGGAGGAACGGCTGTCCCCCGCCGCCTTCGCGGTCACCACCGCGGAGAAGGACGCCCGGCTGATCGTCGCGGCCGGGCGGGAGAACGGCGTCCGGCTCGATGTCGCCGAGGCCGCCGCCGAACGCTTCGCCCGCGCCGCTGCCCACGGCCACGGGGACGAGGACATGGCCGCCGCGTACTTCGCCAGCTTCGACGAGGGCAAGCCCCCGGCCCCGTAGGACCGGTGGCCCGGGGACGGACATCGGGGCGCGGACCTCAGGGCCCGCGGCGCTCTCAGAAGGGGTCGTTCTCCGACGGGTGCGGTGCCGCCGGTGCGGGGATCGGGCCCGCGCGGTCGAGCAGTCCCGTGCGGGCGGCGAGCGCCGCCGCCTCGAGACGGGAGCCGACGCCCAGCTTCATCAGCACCCGCTGGACGTGGGTGCGGGCCGTGGAGGGCGCGATGCCCATGCCGGCCGCGATGAGCCGGGTGTCCTCCCCGTCCGCGACGCGCACGAGGACCTCCACCTCGCGGGGCGTGAGCATCTGGAGCAGGCGCTGCCCCTCGTCGTCGGGCTGGGCCGCGGGGTTGAGCAGTTCGCTGAAGGCGCCCTGGAGCAGTTGCGGCGCGACGGCCGCCTCGCCCGCCCGCGCCTTCATGATGGCGCGCTCGACCCCCTCGATGCGCTCGTCATGACGTACGTAGCCGGAGGCGCCCGCGGCGAACGCGGCGGCGATACCGCGCGGGTTCGGGACCGGACCGAGCACCAGGACCGCCACCTGCGGGCGCTCCCGCTTGATCCGCACCACCGGGTCGAAGATCCCCGGCTCGGCCGGTGTCGCGGTGCCGATCAGGCACACCTCCGGCGCCCGGGTGATCACCAGCTCCGCCGCCCCCGCGGCGGGCGCCGCCGCGGCGAGCACCCGGTGCCCGCGCAGCTTCAGTGCCGAGGCCAACGCCTCGGCCAGCAGTCGGTGGTCATCGACCACCATGAGCCGCACTCCCATCAGGCAACCCCCCAGTCCCCCCAAGCATCCCCACTGGTTCCCCGTGGATGAGAAGCCCCCCGGCTCTCCATCCCCCGGAAGCTACACGCTTGTTCGACGTTGCGCTTCCCCTACTGGAGAGAAGTGCCCCGGAATATCGAATTCTCTCCCAATAGGGAGTGATGCGGGGTACGCGTACGGCCCCGCCCCTGAACAGGGACGGGGCCGCATGCGCGACAGCAACCGAACGAAACAGTCCGCTTCGTGGGCTACTTGGTTCCGAAGGCGATCGCCAGGTACTCCTTGTCGCCCGTCGTCGAGGGCTTGTCCGCGAAGACCTGGGACATGTACAGATGCCCGTCGTGGAAGAGGATCTCGGCGTACTCCGGGAGCATGCTGGACTCCGCGTCGCGCACCGACTGGTCCCCCGGGTTCTCCAGGAGCTTGGTCTCCTTGAACGAGGTCCCGTCGATCGTGACGACCTGCCCGCCCTTGTCGTACGGCGGCCGCTTGTACGCGAGGAGATTGGTGCCGTCCATCCGCAGCGGGGTGATGGTGTAGCCGTCGCCGGCGTCCGCGCGCTGGCCGGTCTGCTTCCCGGTGGCCAGGTCGAAGGCGACGATCTCGTTGGTCCGGCTGTACTCGCCGGAGCCGTCGTGCTCCTCGGTCGGGATGTACAGCCTGTCGTTGCCGACGGCGAGCGAGGAGCAGTACTCGATCCTGGTGATGCCGTCGCAGCGGGCCGCGTACGTCTTGCCCGGCGCGGAGATCTTCGTGCGCAGCGTGCCGGTCTTGTTGTCGATGGAGAAGAAGTCCGAGATGCCGCTGCCGTCCCCGGCGGAGTCGCCGACGTCGGCGGCGACGACCAGCGGATCGGTGGAGACGACGCTCGCGTACTCGATGCCGGGAGACATCTTGTACTCGGAGATCACCTTCCCGGTCTTCGGGTCGATGGTCTGGATGTGCAGCTGGCGCGAGCTGCCGTACTCGCCGCACTTGCGGACCGCGACGAGCTTCGGACCGCCGCCGTAGCCGGAGTCGTAGCAGCTGTCGGTGGTCTTCGGGGCCCACAGCGGCTTGGCGGTGGAGATGTCGAACGCGCCGCCGCCGCTGGTGCTGCCCGCGGCGACCGTGTTGCCGCTGACCGTCACGTTGTCGAGGTTGATCGGCTGGTCACCGGACTTGATCGTCCGCGTCCAGAGCTTCTTGCCGGCGTCGAGGTCGATGGCGGCGAGCTGGCTGCAACCGTGCGACGGGTCCGCCTTGGTCGGCATGGCGGGCTCGTAGATGATCGCCGTGCGGTCGGAGTCGGTGGTGTGCCGGCTGGCCTGGCAGACCGGGCCGGGGAGCTTGATCGTCCAGGTCTTGGCGCCGGAGTCCGGGTCGTAGCCGTTGATCTCGGCGACACCGCTCTTGGCGTACACCTTGTCGGTGAGCCAGGAGCCGACCGTGGTCACGCTGGTGTCGCCCTTGGGCACGGCAGGCGCGGGGATCTGGAACAACGGGCTGGAGGCGGTGCTGGCAGGCACCTTCTCCTGTCCGTTGGACGAGGTGCCGCCGGTTCCCTTGCCGTCGCCGCCCTTGCCACCGGTGCCGCCGCCCGAGTCGGCGGAGTTCTTCTTGTCGTCGTTCTTGCCGGAGGAGGTCATGTACAGGACGCCACCACCGATGATCAGCGCGATGACCACGACGGCCGCCACGATGATGACGATCTGGGCGTTGAACTTCCCGCCGCCGGAGCCCCCTTGGGGAGCCTGCGGCTGCATCGGCATGGTCTGCTGCTGCGGGTAGCCGTAGGGGCCGGGCTGGCCGGGCGCGCCGTACGGGTTCTGCGGCTGGCCGGGCGCGCCGTACGGGTTCTGCGGCTGGCCGGGCGCGCCGTAGGGGCTCTGCGGCTGGCCCGGGTAGCCGTAGCCCGGCTGGGCCGGGGGCGGAGTCTGCGGGTAGCCGTAGGGCTGCTGCGGCGGGGCCGCGGGCGGTGCCGTCTGCGGGGGCGGGGGCGTCTGCGGGTAGCCGTAGCCGGGCCCCTGCGCGGGCGGCGGAGGCGGCGTGGGTGCGCCGAAGCCACCGGGCGGCGGGCTCTGTGGGGCCCCGAAACCGCCGGGGGGCGGGTCCTGGGGCGCGCCGAAGCCGCCCTTCTGCGGCTCCTTCGGCTCGGGCTGGTCCGACGGGGGCTGATCCGACGGCGGTTGGTTCGGGGGCGGCGGGGGCGGCTGGCTCATGGCGTGGGTACCTCTGGGGACGAAGGGGCGGCGGGCCGGTGCGCGCGGGGATCGCGCGGGAACGGGAGGCGGGCTGCGGTCACTTGCCGTAAGCCAGCATCAGCTTCTCCTTCGCCTCGTCGTTGCCCGTCAGCCGGGTGGTGGAGATGTAGAAGCGCCCGTCCACGTAGTCGACGGCCTTCGAGAAGAAGCTGCTCTCGATGTTCGCCGTGCCCTGCGGGTTCTGCAGGAGCGTGCTGGGCTTGTGGCTGCCGGTCGTCGGGACGGACACGACGCGTCCGCCGCCGTCGTACGACGCCTCGACGTAGGCGACGAGCGTGCCGCCCTCCGTCCGCATCGGCATCATCGTGGCGTCCGCGGGGGACTTGACCCGCCACTTCTCCTTGCCGGTCGCCAGGTCGAACGCGACGACCTCGTTGGCCCCGGTCTTCTCGTCGGTCGGGAGGTACAGGGTGTTCGCGTCGGCGACGGCGCCGAAGCAGCCCGTCAGGTCGCGGCTGAGGATCGCGAAGCCGCACTCGGGCGCGAAGCCGTCGTCACTCTTGAGCTGCGCGCGGATGGCGCCGTCGCTGTCGCTCAGGACACTGACGTTGACCGTCTTCTTCGCGTCGTTGGTCAGGTAGAGGACGACCGGGTCCACGGAGTAGGCGCGCTGGACCTTCCACCCCTTGGCGATCTTCGTGGTCCACTTCACCTTGCCGGTGGAGGGGTCCAGTTCCTGCACCTCGTCGTGCTCGGTGTCGCTGCCGGCGCCGCAGGAGGAGACGGAGAGCAGCTTGCTGCCGCCGGCGAACCCGGCCGGGTAGCAACTGGCGCCGTACTTCTCCTTGTCCCACAGCTTCTTGCCGCTGGAGACGTCGTACGCCGTGCCGGACATCGAGCGGCCGACGGTCAGGGTGTCGCCGGTGATGGACAGTTCGATCGAGAGCGCGCTGTCGAACAGCCCGCCGTCGGCGACCTTGCCGCTCCAGCCCTTGGCCCCGGTGTTCAGGTCGATCTGCTGGAGCTGGTTGCACTTGGCGCTGCTGCTGGAGCCGCTCATGTACGCGATGACGACCTTGTCGTCGGACGTCTTCTGCGGGGTGACGGCGCAGATCTTCTGCGGGAACGTCAGCGCGTCCCAGGCCGGCTTTCCGTTGCCGACGTCGAACGCGAAGACCTGCTTGTACGCGGCCTTGACCGCCGCCTTGCCGGTGATCCACAGGCCGGGCGCGTCGGCGCCCGAACCGGGCGCGTCCGGGGCGGACTTGTACCAGAGCACCTTCGCCTCGCCCGGCTTGCGGCCGGCGTTCAGGTTCTCGTCGTCCTCGCCGCCGTCGCCGCTGCCGTCGCCGGGGTTGACCGGGTCGTCCGACGCGGACGCCTTCGGGCTCTGGCTGGGGCTCTCCTTCGCGACGGGCTTCTTCCCGCCGTCACCCTCGCTGGTGACGGCCCATACGGTGCCGCCGACGACGAGGAGTCCGGCCACGGCCGCCGCGACGACGAGCGCGGGCCTGCCCTTGAACGGGTTCTTCGAGCCGCCGGGCGGCGGGGTGCCGGGGCCGCCCGGGTACGTGGGCTGCTGCGGGTAGCCGTAGCCCGGCTGCTGCTGCGGGTAGCCGTAGGGGCCGGGCTGACCGTAGGGCCCCGGCTGGGCGTACGGTCCCGGCTGCTGCGGCTGGCCGTACGGACCGGGCTGTTGCGGCTGGCCGTACGGTCCTGGCTGCTGCGGGTATCCGTAGCCGGGCTGCGGGGGCGGCGGTGCGCCCTGCGGCGGCGGGGGCGTGTTGGGGGGCGTGGCCGGCGGCGGACCGGCGGGCGGATTCTGCGGCGGCTGCTGGGGCGGAGGCTGCGGCGCGCCGAAGCCGCCCTGCGAGCGCGGGTCCTGCGGTGTGCCCGAACCGCCCGTCGGCGGCTGGTCCTGCGGTGCTCCGAACCCGCCCTGCGGCGGCTGACTCGGCGGCTGACTCATCAGCGCTTCCCCCTCTTCACTGATGTGGCGCCCCATCGGCGGCACTGGATCTCCGCCACACCCGGTGGTTCTCAGACTGTTCTCAGACGGCTCTTTCTATCACTGCGGGGGGCGCGGGCAGGGGGCCGGTGCGCGCCCTGTACCCAAGGGAGAACCGGGCTGTGATGCCGTTGTTACGCGTCTTCACGGGGCCTTCACGCCGGACACGCAAGGGAAGTTCATCAGCGGGGGCGGTGGGTCCTCCCCGCTCCGGCGAGGGGCGCGTCCCCGAACGCAGGGGCGCCCGCCGGGAGGCGCACGCCGTCCCGACGGGCCGTGCGCGCCCGACGATCACGCCGGGCGGGCGCCCCCGGAGGTCACGCGTCCTCGGCCAGCTCCAGCCAGCGCATCTCCAGCTCCTCGCGCTCGCCGGTCAACTCGCGCAGTTCGGCGTCGAGTTGGGCGACCTTCCCGAAGTCCGTGGCGTTGTCGGCGATCTGCGCGTGCAGCTTGGTCTCCTTCTCGGACATCTTGTCCAGCTGCCGCTCGATCTTCTGGAGTTCCTTCTTGGCGGCCCGGGCGTCGGCGGCGGAGGCCGACTTGACGGGGGCGGGGGCGGCGGCGAGAACGGCGGCCGCGGCCACCTCCTCCATCTTCCTGCGCCGCTCCAGGTACTCGTCGATCCCGCGCGGCAGCATGCGCAGTGTGCCGTCGCCGAGGAGCGCGAACACGTTGTCGGTGGTGCGCTCGACGAAGAAGCGGTCGTGGGAGATCACGATCATGGAGCCGGGCCAGCCGTCGAGGAGGTCCTCCAGCTGCGTGAGGGTCTCGATGTCGAGGTCGTTCGTGGGCTCGTCGAGGAAGAGGACGTTCGGCTCGTCCATCAGCAGGCGCAGCAGCTGGAGCCGCCGGCGCTCACCACCGCTGAGGTCGCCGACCGGCGTCCACTGCTTCTCCTTGTTGAAGCCGAACGTCTCGCACAGCTGCCCGGCGGTCAGCTCACGCCCGGTGCCGAGGTCGACGCGGTCGCGCACCGACTGGACGGCCTGGAGGACCCGCCAGGTGGGGTCGAGTTCGGCGACCTCCTGGGAGAGGTACGCGAGTTTCACCGTCTTGCCGGTGACGATCCGGCCGGCGGCGGGCTGCTGTTCGCCACCGCTGCGGGCGGCGTCGGCCAGGGCGCGCAGCAGGGACGTCTTGCCCGCGCCGTTCACGCCGACGAGGCCGACCCGGTCACCCGGGCCGAGCTGCCAGGTCAGGTGCTTGAGCAGCACCTTGGGCCCGGCCTGCACGGTGACGTCCTCCAGCTCGAAGACGGTCTTGCCGAGGCGCGTCCCGGCGAAGCGCATCAGCTCGCTCTTGTCGCGGGGCGGCGGCACGTCGGCGATCAGTTCGTTGGCGGCCTCGACGCGGAAGCGGGGCTTGGACGTGCGCGCGGGCGCTCCGCGCCGCAGCCACGCCAGCTCCTTGCGGACCAGGTTCTGCCGCTTGACCTCCTCGGTCGCGGCGATGCGCTCCCGCTCGGCACGGGCGAACACGTAGTCCGAGTAGCCGCCCTCGTACTCGTAGACCGAGCCCTTCTGCACGTCCCACATGCGGGTGCAGACCTGGTCGAGGAACCACCGGTCGTGGGTCACGCAGACGAGCGCGGAGCGGCGCTCGCGCAGGTGCTGGGCGAGCCAGGCGATGCCCTCGACGTCCAGGTGGTTGGTGGGCTCGTCGAGGATGATCAGGTCCTGCTCCTCGATGAGCAGCTTGGCGAGCGCGATACGGCGCCGCTCGCCGCCGGAGAGCGGACCGATCACGGTGTCGAGGCCCTGCGGGAAGCCGGGCAGGTCGAGGCCGCCGAAGAGACCCGTCAGCACGTCCCTGATCTTGGCGTTGCCCGCCCACTCGTGGTCCGCCATGTCGCGGATGACCTCGTGGCGGACGGTGGCCGTGGGGTCGAGGGAGTCGTGCTGGGTGAGGACGCCGGTGTGCAGGCCGCCGGAGTGCGTGACCCGCCCGGTGTCCGCCTCCTCCAGCTTGGCGATCATGCGGATCAGGGTGGTCTTGCCGTCGCCGTTCCGGCCGACCACGCCGATGCGGTCCCCCTCGCTGACGCCGAGGGAGACCCCGTCGAGCAGTGCACGGGTGCCGTACACCTTGCTGACGGACTCGACATTGACCAGGTTGACGGCCATTTCTCTCCTGAACAAGGGGGACGATCGACCCTCAAGGGTAGTCCGCGAGCCGGGCGTCGCCTCCCGCGCGCTCCCCCTCGCCCCTCCCTGCCCGCTCCCGGCCCGTCGCGGGGCGGTCCGCCGGTCAGCCGAGGACGTGCGCGCCGGGTGCCGGGGACCGGGTGACGCGGACCGATCGGCAGGTGCCAGACGCGCTCAGCGCCTCGGCGACCGTGCGCGCGGCCACCGCGTCCGGGGCGAGGAACGCCGTGGTCGGCCCCGAGCCGGAGACGAGCGCGGCGAGCGCGCCGGCCGAGCGGCCCGCGACGAGGGTGTCGGCGAGGGCCGGGAACAGGGAGAGGGCCGCGGGCTGGAGGTCGTTGGAGACGGTGCTCGCGAGGGCCGCGGCGTCCCCCTTCGCCAGCGCGTCCAGCAGCTCCTGCGAGGCGACCGGCTCCGGGACGGTGACGCCCTCGTGCATCCGGTCGAACTCCCGGAAGACCGCCGGGGTCGACAGTCCGTGCTCGGCCATCGCGAACACCCAGTGGAAGGTCCCGCCGACCTCCAGGGTGCGCAGCTGCTCACCCCGGCCGGTGCCGAGCGCCGCCCCGCCCACCAGGCTGAACGGCACGTCGCTGCCCAACTCGGCGCAGACGTCGAGGAGTTCGTCGCGCGAGGCGTTCGTGCCCCACAGCGTGTCGCAGGCGAGCAGCGCGCCCGCCCCGTCCGCGCTGCCGCCCGCCATGCCGCCGGCGACGGGGATGTCCTTGGCGATGTGGAGGTGGACGGCGGGGTCGACGCCGTACCGGCGGGCGAGTTCGAGGGCGGCACGGGCCGCGAGGTTCGTACGGTCCAGGGGCACCTGGCCGGCGTCCGGGCCCGCGCAGGTGACGCGCAGCTCGTCGGCCGGGGTGACCGTGATCTCGTCGTAGAGGCCGACCGCGAGAAACACGTTGGCCAGGTCGTGGAAGCCGTCGGGGCGTACGCCGCCGACCGCGAGCTGGACGTTGACCTTGGCAGGGACGCGTACCGTCACCGTCTCCGTCACGGCTGGGTCGACTCCTCGTTCTCGGCGTGCTCGGCGTGCTCGGCTTGCTCTGCGTTCTCGGCGTGCTCGGCGTGCTCGGCGCTGCCGGTCTCGGGGCGGTAGCGGCGGGCGTTCCTGGTGTCGGCGCCCTTCGCCTCGCCGCGGTTCTCCGCGATCCGGGCGAACTCCTCGACCGTCAGGGACTCGCCGCGGGCCTGCGGGGAGACACCCGCGGCGACCAGCGCGGCCTCGGCCGCGGGGGCCGAACCGGCCCAACCGGCGAGGGCGGCGCGCAGGGTCTTGCGGCGTTGCGCGAAGGCCGCGTCCACCGCCGCGAACACGTCGTTCTTCGGGGCGGTCGTGGAGATCGGCTCGGCACGCCGGGTGAGCGACACGAGCCCGCTGTCGACGTTGGGGGCAGGCCAGAAGACGTTGCGCCCGATGGAACCGGCGCGCTTGACCTCCGCGTACCAGTTCGCCTTCACGGACGGCACGCCGTACACCTTCGAACCGGGCGCCGCGGCGAGCCGGTCGGCGACCTCCGCCTGGACCATCACGAGGGTGCGCTCGATGGTCGGGAAGGTGTCGAGCATGTGCAGCAGGACGGGCACGGCGACGTTGTACGGGAGGTTCGCGACCAGCGCGGTCGGCGGCGGGCCCGGCAGTTCCCGGACCTGCATGGCGTCCGAGTGGACCAGCGTGAACCGGTCGGCCCGCTCCGGCATGCGCGCCGCCACCGTCGCGGGCAGGGCGCTCGCGAGGACGTCGTCGATCTCGACGGCGACGACCCGGTCGGCGGTCTCCAGCAGGCCCAGCGTCAGCGAGCCGAGGCCGGGTCCCACCTCCACGACCACGTCGTCCGGCCGCACTTCCGCGGTCCGCACGATGCGGCGCACCGTGTTCGCGTCGATCACAAAGTTCTGGCCGCGCTGCTTGGTGGGCCGTACGCCGAGGGCTGCCGCGAGTTCGCGGACGTCGGCGGGGCCCAGGAGGGCGTCGGGGGTGGGGCTGGTCACGCCCCAAGGGTACGGGTGCGAACCGACCCACCGGGCTCACGCCCCTCACCGGGCGCGGGGCGCGCCGCCTGGGACGGGGCCTCCGGCCGACTCCCCCGCCCTCGAACGGAGTCGGAGGCCGGAGTGCCCGGACGCCACACCGGGCGCACACCCCCGACGCGGGAGCGGTCCGGCCCCGTGCGCCGGAAACCGGCCTGCCGCCGTTCAACGCCCGCTGAGGGGCATGGCCCGCTGCCGCTTCCGGCCGCGGAGGGTTCGCCGGAGAACGGCGTGCTCGCCGGGGAAGGTGTTCCCCTGCGCGAGGCGGCGCCCGTGGCGTGGGACCCCGTCCGGGGAGAGCGGGCCGGACCGCCGGGTGGGCTCAGCCGTGGAGGCGGGCGCCGCAGTGGGGCCAGGGGCTCGCGCCCCGGCGCACGTACAGCTTCTTCGCGCGCAGCGTCTGTTCGGCGGCGGATGCGTCCTGGGGGCGTCCGCTGCCGCCCAGGGTCTGCCAGGTGTGGGTGTCGAACTGGTAGAGGCCGCCGTACGTGCCGGACGGGTCCACCGCGCTGGGACGGCCGCCGGACTCGCACGCGGCGAGACCGGACCAGTTCAGGTGGTCGGCGCCGTCGACGGAGGCCGGGTGCGGCTTCGTACCGACCCTGACCAGCTGGACCTGCGGCTCCCGCACCACCTCGGCGCGGATACGGCGCGGCTTCTCGTGGACGCCGTTGACGGTCCGCAGCGCGTACGTCACGCGCCGCGCGCCGAACCGGCCGGGCCGTTCGACGACCTCGGTGCCCTTGAACAGCGAGGCGTCCTCGGTGCGCCGGACCTCGAACGGGATCCGTTCCTCGCGGACCTCCCGGGTCCCGGTGACCCGCAGGACGGTGACCGTCTGCCCGTCGCGCGGGAAGCTCCCCGCCGGGACGGACGTGGTGTCCTGCCCGTGCAGGGCGATGCCGGCCGCCTCGACGGCCTCCCCGACGCTCGCCGCGTTGGTGCGGATGGTCCGGGCCCGGCCGTCGGCCATGATCGTGACGGTGCGTTCGGTCCGCACGTCGAGCTCCAGTCCCGCCCGCCCGATCGGCTGGGAGCGCGAGGCGGACAGGTAGGCGCCCTCGGCACGGACCCCCAGCTGTCTGAGCGCCCCCTCGACGGTGTGCGCGGTGGTCCACACCCGGCGCTGGGTGCCGTCGATGGTGAGGCTCACCGGACGTCCGTAGTGCACCGCGACCTCGTCACCGTTCGCCAGAGGTGTGCCGGGAGCGGGCGCGACGACGTCGTGGGCGCCCACCTTCACACCCTCGTCGGCGAGCAGCTCGGTCACGTCGTCGGCGAAGGTGTGCAGCGTGCGCGGTCTGCCGTCGACACTGAGCTCGATCGCCTTGTCGCTGGCGACGAACGCGGAGGTGCCGCCGGCCAGGAAGGCGACGACCAGGGCCTGCGGGAGCAGCCGGCGCAGCGCGTCGGGCCGGTCGGTGACGCGCTTGCGCCGGGCCGCGCGGCGCGCGTCGGCCCGCCCGCCGGCCGGACGGACCCCGTCGCCCCCGTCGGGCCGGACCGCCTCCCGGTCGGGCACGGTGACGACCACGGTGTCCGCGAACGCCATCGCGTCGGTGAGGACAACCGTGTCCGCCCGCGCGAACCCGCTTCCGTCGACGACGGTGTCCGCCTGCGCGAACCCGCTCCCGGGCACGGCAGCGCCGGCCTGGGCGGGCGCGTCCGTGTACTGGCGCGGGAGACGCGGCTCGGCGGGGGCGGCCGGGCCGGCGGGCTCGGGAAAGTCCCGGTGAGCCCCGGGCGCGGGCGCTCCGGGCGTGTCCGGCGTCCCGTGTCCTGGCGTGCGCGCCTCGTACGCGGGGCGGTAGGTGTCGGCGTACCCGTGGCCGTACGGCTCCCAGCGCACGTACTCCACGTAGCCGGAGCCCGAACCCGCCCCGGAGCCGGAGCCCGAGTAGTCGCCGTACGCCTCGTGTGCCGCGTGGACCTCTCCGGATCCCGGTGGCGGGACTGCCCCGCCCGGCCCACCGGGCCCGCCCGCCGCGTCCCGCGCGGGGACCGGGCCGCGCGCGTGGCGTCCACCGGGCACGGCGGCCTCGGAGGGCGTGCCTGCGGTCACGGCGGCGCCGGCGGCGTCGACGACCGTGGTGGCGTCGGCGCCACCGGTGGGTCCGTACGTCTCGTACTGCTCGTACCGCGAGCTGCTCACGACGACACGCTCCAGGGGTCCGGATCGGGCGACCAGAACCTAGCGGAGCGGTCGTCACTCTCCCAAGCAACGCGGCTACGCTGTGTCGCGATACTCCCCCACCGGAGACCGGCGTCCGACCAGGGAAAACCCCCGGAGCCGTTATCGCTCAGTAATCGAATGCGCGCGCGGTGTTGGCGGAGAGCGAGGTCGCGAGGGTGTCCTCGTCGATCCCGCGCACCGCGGCCATGGCACGCACCGTGACCGGAACGAGATACGGCGCGTTGGGCCGTCCGCGGTACGGCGCGGGGGTCAGGAAGGGCGCGTCCGTCTCGACGAGGACGAGGTCGAGCGGGGCCACGGCGAGCGCGTCGCGCAGCGGCTGGGCGTTCTTGAAGGTCATGTTCCCGGCGAAGGACATGAAGTAGCCGGCGCGGGCGCAGACCTCGGCCATCGCGGCGTCACCGGAGTAGCAGTGGAAGACGGTCCGCTCGGGGGCGCCCTCCTCCTTGAGGATGCGCAGCACGTCGGCGTGGGCGTCGCGGTCGTGGATGACCAGGGCCTTGCCGTGCCGCTTGGCGATCTCGATGTGGGCGCGGAAGGAGCGCTCCTGGGCCGCCTTGCCCTCGGGGCCGGTGCGGAAGTTGTCGAGGCCGGTCTCGCCGACGCCCTTGACCTGCGGGAGGGCGGCGAGGCGGTCGATCTCCCCGAGCGCCTCGTCCAGCGCGGTGTCACCGCCCGGCCGCCGGGCGCCCTGCCGCGACCAACCGTCGGGATCGCCGTGCACGATCCGGGGCGCCTCGTTGGGGTGCAGGGCGACGGTGGCGTGCACGGCGTCGTACGCGGCCGCCGTCTCGGCCGCCCAGCGGGAGCCGTTCAGGTCGCAGCCGACCTGGACGACGGTGGTGACGCCGACGGACGCGGCCTTGGCGAGGCCCTCCTCGACCGTGCCGGACTGCATGTCGAGGTGGGTGTGCGAGTCGGCGACCGGGACGCGCAGGGGCTCGGGGAGCGGAGGCGCGGCGTTCTTGCCGGAGGCGTCGGATACGGAGGAAGGCATGCCCCGATCCTACGAAGGGGGCATGCCTTCCTTCACGTCGCGGCCGTCGCCGCTCCGGCCTGCGGGATCAGCCGGCCCTGCGGTGCTGGAACGGGTGCAGCAGGTCCGACAGGTGCCAGTGGTGCGGTTCGTTCGGCGTCGCGGAGGAGTCGCCGGAAGCGGCCCCTTCCGCTCCCTCGTCACCCTCCTGGGGTTGCCGCGGTACCGGCCGGGGCTTGGTCACGGAGTGCAGGGAAGCGCGGACGGAGGACACCTGACCGGCGCGCATGATGCGCACCACGTGGCTGTCGCAGTACAGGCAGGAAGGACGACTGAGCGGCGACGGCACGACCTGGCCGTCCGCCACGTAGGTCACGAACTCGGCGCCCTCCGCGTCGCGGTGGTGCTCGATCGCGTAGGACTGCTCCCAGCCGTGCCCGCAGCGCATGCAGGCGAAGGAATACGATTCGTGGACAACGGCCGTCGCCGCACTGCGATGCCCGGTCTGTTCGGTGACCTGACCCGCGGCGACGCCGCCGGTCCGTCCTGTGGTCTCACTCATTCCGACTGCTCCTCTTGTCCGCTGGACAAGCACCTCCGGCACCTCCATCGACGGGTTTCCCCTGGAGTCCGCCGATGCGCCGGAGGCGAGGGACGGGTGCGTCCCTTCATCCAGTGGACGCTTCTCCCGGCACGAACGCATCCGCCCTGTCGACTGTTGGAGCCGTTTTGGCCGTTCCTTGTCGGAACGGCCCCGCTACGCGGCCTGAGCTTTGCTTTTGGAGCCGGCCCTTTGCCCTTCTATGGGGCGGTTCGGGCGGCGTTCTTTGCCGCGACGACGGCATCAAAGACGTCCCGTTTGGGAATTCCGGCCTCCGCGGCGACGGCGGCGATCGCCTCCTTGCGGCGCTCCCCCGCCTCTTCGCGCACCTGCACCCTGCGCACCAGCTCGGTGGCGTCGAGTTCTTCCGCGCCCTTGTCCGGGGCACCCTCGACGACCACGGTGATCTCGCCGCGGACCCCCTCGGCGGCCCAGGCGGCGAGCTCGCCCAGCGGGCCGCGCTTGATCTCCTCGTACGTCTTGGTCAGCTCGCGGCAGACGGCGGCGCGGCGCTGGGGGCCGAGGACCTCGGCCATCGCGGCGAGGGTGTCGTCGAGACGGTGCGGGGCCTCGAAGTAGACCAGCGTCCTGCGTTCCTCGGCGACCTCCCGTAGCCGGGAGAGACGCTCACCGGCCTTCCTCGGCAGGAAGCCCTCGAAGCAGAACCGGTCGACGGGCAGCCCGGACAGGGCGAGCGCGGTGAGCACGGCGGAGGGGCCCGGTACGGCGGTGACCTTGATGTCCTTCTCCACCGCGGCCGCGACGAGCCGGTAGCCGGGGTCCGACACGGACGGCATCCCGGCGTCGGTCACCAGCAGCACCCGCGCCCCGCCGACGAGCGCCTCGACCAGCTCCGGGGTCCGGGCGGCCTCGTTCCCCTCGAAGTAGGACACGACACGGCCGGACGTCTGGACGCCGAGGGCCTGGGTGAGCCGGCGCAGCCTGCGGGTGTCCTCGGCGGCGACGACATCGGCTCCGGCCAGTTCCGCGGCGAGCCGCGGCGGCGCGTCCGAGATGTCGCCGATGGGGGTGCCTGCCAACACAAGGATTCCTGTCACGCTCCCATCCTCGCAGGGGTACCGTCCGACAAGCTCATCCGGCCGGAAGGGCCCAGGCGCGGGACTCCCACAGACGCGTTCCCTACGATGGCGCGGTGACCAGTACCGCGTCCTCCACGGACACCCGGCAGGGCCAGGCCGCCGACGATCAGCGGCCGTCGTGGCAGCGGCGGCTGCGCCGATTCGGCTACACGGCGCCGCCCCGAAGCGATGTGCGCGACCGGCTCGTACCGCCGTACCCCGAGCCACGGTCGCGGATCTGGGCCGCCCTCGGTCTGCGCCAGGAGGTCGCCGACCGCTTCCACCGCTGGTCGGGGTGGGGTGGCCCGCTTCTGGTGACCCTGTTCGCCGGGCTGCTGCGGTTCTGGCATCTGGGCAGCCCGAAGGCGGTGATATTCGACGAGACGTACTACGCCAAGGACGCCTGGGCCCTCATCCACCGCGGGTACGAGGTCAACTGGGCGAAGGACGCCAACGACCTGATCCTCCAGGGCAACGGCAACGTCCGGATCCCCAGCGACGCCGCCTATGTCGTGCACCCGCCGGTCGGCAAGTACGTCATCGGGCTCGGCGAGTGGATGTTCGGGTTCAACCCCTTCGGCTGGCGCTTCATGACGGCGCTGCTCGGCACGCTGTCGGTGCTGCTGCTGTGCCGGATCGGGCGGCGGCTGTTCCGGTCGACTTTCCTCGGCTGTCTCGCGGGAACGCTCATGGCGGTGGACGGCCTGCACTTCGTGATGAGCCGCACCTCGCTGCTCGACGGTGTGCTGATGTTCTTCGTCCTCGCGGCCTTCGGCTGCCTGGTCATCGACCGGGACAAGGCGAGGGCCCGGCTGGCCGCCGCGCTGCCCGTCGACGAGGACGGCGCGGTCCGCCCCGACGCGGACACCGCCGAGAGCACCCGCCTCGGCTGGCGGCCCTGGCGCTGGACGGCCGGCCTGATGCTGGGCCTCGCGATCGGCACGAAGTGGAACGGCCTGTACGTCCTCGCCGCGTTCTGTGTGATGGCGGTCCTGTGGGACGTGGGGTCCCGCCGGGTCGCCGGCGCCCGCCACCCGTACACGGCGGCCCTCAGGCACGACACCGGCATCACCTTCCTCGCGACGGTCCCGGTCGCGGTGGCCGTGTACCTGATCTCCTGGACCGGCTGGATCCTGTCGCCGACCGACGGCAGCGGCGGCTACTTCCGGAACTGGGCGGCGACGGACGGCAAGGGCGGCACCTGGACGCTCCTGCCCGACTGGGTCCGCAGCCTGTGGCACTACGAGCACGAGGTCTACAAGTTCCACGTCGGCCTCTCCTCGCCGCACACCTACCAGTCCAACCCGTGGAGCTGGCTCGTCCTCGGCCGCCCGGTCTCGTACTTCTACGAGTCCCCGCTGCCCGGCAAGGACGGCTGCCCCTCCGACGCGGGCGACAAGTGCGCCCGCGAGGTGCTGGCCCTCGGCACGCCCCTGCTGTGGTGGGCGGCCTGCTTCGCGATCCTCTACGTGCTGTGGCGCTGGGCGTTCCGCCTCGACTGGCGGGCGGGCGCGATCGCCTGCGGCGTCGCCGCCGGCTACCTCCCCTGGTTCATGTACCAGGAGCGCACGATCTTCTTCTTCTACGCCGTCGTCTTTGTGCCGTTCCTCTGCCTGGCCGTCACGATGATGATCGGCGCGATCCTCGGCCCCCCGGGCGCGACGGAACGCCGCCGCACGGCAGGAGCGGCGGCAGCAGGCGTCCTGGTCCTCCTGATCGCCTGGAACTTCATCTACTTCTGGCCCCTGTACACCGGCACCGCGATCCCCATCGATCAATGGAGATCGCGGATGTGGCTGGATACGTGGGTCTAGTCGGGCAACAGACCAGGAGGGCGCGGCCGGTGGCCGTGCCCTCCTGGCGTTGGCGTGGCCGGAACCAGTGCCCCGATCCCGCCGATGGATGGCGTTCACACACATAACCGCGCGCCCCGGGCTAACGATTCGGAGAAACCGCTGTCATGGCGGCCCCACCCGCATCTACAGTTCGGGGAGAGCGGCTTTTCTGAACGCGTTCAGAAGTTCGGGGAAGGGTTCACGGGGAGGGAATCGCGCGATGCGCAAGGGGGCCAAGGCTGCCGTCATCGGCAGTGTGTTCGCCGTCGTCCTGGGGGGCGCCGGGTACGGCGCGTACAACTTCGTCACCGCGGTCAGCGGGGGCACCGGGGCCGCCGGTCCCGCACCGGTGAGGACCGGGCCGCCGAGCGGATCCGAGGTCAAGGAGACCAGCCGGGCGTTCTTCACGGCCTGGGAGAAGGGCGACGCGGCGAAGGCGGCGGACTACACGAACTACGAGGCCGGCGCCGAGAGCCTGCTCGCCGGGTACAGCGGCGCCGCGCACCTGACCCACGTGCGGATCACGCCGGGCGCGACGGCCGGGGCGACCGTGCCGTTCTCCGTGAAGGCGACGGTGTCGTACGACGGGAAGAGCAAGCCTCTCGCGTACGAGTCCCGGCTGACCGTGGTGCGCGGGGAGACGACCGGCAAGGCACTGGTGGACTGGAAGCCGTCCGTCGTCCACCCGCAGCTGAAGGACGGGGACACCCTGGTCACGGGCGAGTCGGCCAGCCCGGCGATCGAGGCCGTGGACCGGAACAACGTTGTCCTGACGAAGGACAAGTACCCCTCGCTCGGGCCGATCCTGGACGCGCTGCGGGACAAGTACGGCGACAAGGCGGGCGGCACGCCCGGCATCGAGCTGGCGATCCACCACGGGACCAGCGAGACCCCCGACACCACGCTGGCCACCCTCGCCGAGGGACGTCCCGGCAAGGTCCGTACGACGCTCAGCGCGAGCGCACAGGCCGCCGCCGAGAAGGCGGTCGAGCGGTACGCGGAGTCGTCCGTGGTGGCGGTGAAGCCGAGCACCGGCGAGGTGCTGGCCGTCGCCAACCACCGCCAGGACGGCTTCAACGCGGCGTTCCTCGGCAAGCTCGCCCCCGGCTCCACGATGAAGATCATCAGCGCGGCGACCCTCATCGACAACGGCATCACCACATCGACCGGACCCGCGCCCTGCCCGCCCACGGCGACCTGGCAGAGCCAGACCTTCCACAACCTCAAGGGCATGCAGCCGCAGGAGAGCGCGACCCTGTCCGACAGCTTCTCCCGCTCGTGCAACACGGCGTTCGTGAAGTACGCGGACGAGGTGAAGGTCGACTCGCTGACGAACGAGGCCGAGCAGCGGTTCGGGCTCGGCAGGAACAACTGGAAGACCGGCATCGAGTCCTTCGACGGCTCGGTTCCCGCCTCCGGCGGCCCGGACACCGCGGCCAACATGATCGGCCAGGGCCAGGTCCAGATGAGCCCGCTCAACATGGCCTCGGTGACCGCGACCGCCATGACGGGGGCCTTCCGCCAGCCGGTCATCGTGGCCCGCTCCCTCGACGGCCGCGAACTGGCCACCGCCAAGGGCCTGTCCGGCGGTACGGTCGCGCAGCTGCGCACGATGATGAACCGCACGGCGGTCAGCGGCACCGCGGCCCAGGTGATGGCCGGACTCGGCGGCAGCGTCGGCGCCAAGACCGGCTCCGCCGAGGTCGACGGACAGACCGTCTCCAACAGCTGGTTCACCGGCTACCGGAACGACATCGCGGCCGCCGCCATGACCCAGGAGGGCGGACACGGCGGCGACGCGGCCGGTCCGATCGTCGCAGCAGTGCTACGAACGGGTGGCTGAGGTCACTTCGCACAGGGCGGGACCCTAGGGTGGGGCATCTCGTTGAGGAGCGAGAGGCGCGGGGGCGCCACAGGGCACCAGGGGACAGCGGAGGACGATCGGCCGTGGGCAAGAGAAGACGGGTCGCCGAGCGACCGAGGACGAGACAGCCCGCCGTGATCGGCGGGGTGATCGCGGTGGTCGTCGCCGGCGGAGCGTTCGGCGCCTACAGCCTGTACGGGGGCAGCGCGGCCGGGGACGACACGTCCACCGGCACCGCGCACACGACGGTGCGGACGGGTCCGCTGACGGCGACCGAGGTCCACACCGCGTCCACCGCCTTCCTCACCGCCTGGCAGAAGGGCGACGTCGCCGGGGCCGCCGCCGCCACCGACGACTCGGCCTCCGCCACGACCGCCCTGACCGGCTACGGCAAGGACGCCCACATCACCGGCGTCACCCTGACCGGCGGCAAGCGGTCGGGCGCCGACGTCCCGTTCACCGTCAAGGCCACCGTCAGCTACAAGGGCACGTCCAAGCCCCTGACGTACTCCTCGAAGCTGACCGTCGTACGGCGGGCCAAGGACGGTGCCGCTCTGGTCGGCTGGAAGCCGTCCGTCGTCCACCCGGACCTCCAGGACGGCGACCGGCTCGTCACCGGCGCGTCGGGGACGCCTCCCGTCACCGCCCTCGACCGCGACGGCGGGGAACTGACCACCGCCAAGTTCCCGTCCCTGGGCACCGTCCTCGACGGGCTGCGCGAGAAGTTCGGCAAGACGGCCGGCGGCAAGGCCGGCATCGAGCTGCGCGTGGTCCGCAAGGCCGCGAAGAAGGGCGCCCAGAAGACGCCCGACAAGACGCTCGTGACGCTCAGCGAGGGCACGCCCGGCAAGGTGACGACGACCCTCGACCCGGCCCTCCAGGCGGAGGCCGAACGCCGGGTCGCCGCCAAGGAGAAGGCGTCGGTGGTCCTGCTGCGCCCCTCGACCGGCGAGATCCTCGCCGTCGCCAACACCTCCCATGGCTTCAACACCGCCTTCCAGGGCTCCCTCGCGCCCGGCTCCACCATGAAGGTCATCACCGCCTCGCTGCTCTTCGACAAGGGCCTGGCCTCCGCGGACAAGCCGCACCCCTGCCCCAAGACGGCGACGTACGGCGGCTGGAAGTTCCACAACGACGACGACTTCGAGATCAAGGACGGCACGTTCAAGGCGAGCTTCGCGCGGTCCTGCAACACCGCCTTCATCACCCAGGCGAAGAAGCTCGAGAACGACGACCTGACGAAGCAGGCCCAGCAGGTCTTCGGGCTGAGCATGAACAACTGGGCCGTCGGCGTCCCGTCGTTCGACGGTTCGGTGCCGGTGCAGAGCGCGGCGCAGATGGCGGCGTCCCTGATGGGCCAGGGCGGTGTCCGGATGAACCCGCTGAACATGGCGTCCATCGCCGCCACGGTCAGGACGGGCACCTTCCACCAGCCGTACCTGGTCTCCCCTACGGTCGACCACCGCACCCTGGCCAAGGCCTCCCGCACCCTGTCGGCGTCCACGCTCTCCCAGCTCCGCGAGGTCATGCAGTACACCGCCGCCGCGGGCACCGCCGCCGAGGCCATGTCCGGCCTCGGCCCCGACTACGGCGCCAAGACCGGCTCCGCCGAGGTCGACAACCAGAAGCAGCCGAACGGCTGGTTCACCGCGTGGAAGGGCGACCTCGCGGGCGCGGGCGTCGTCCAGCAGGGCGGCCACGGCGGCGACACGGCCGGCCCGATCGTCGCGGCACTGCTGAAGGCGGGCAGCTAGGTCACGCAGCTGAGGGGCGCCCTTGCCGAGGGCGCCCCTCAGGCGTTCCCGGCCCGACGGGAACCCGGTCGCGTGCCGCGTACACCGACCGCTAGCGTGCTGCGCATGACCGCCACCGATGAGAACGCCGCGGGATCCGCATCCCGTGGTGAGGACACCGTCCACCCCCGGTTCGCCGAAGCGCTGCGGGAGTTGGGGCTCGACGAGCTGACCGGACAGGTCCGGCGCTTCCCGGACGCCACCCGTACCGCCGCCGAGGCCGCCGCCGCGATCGGCTGCGACCTGAGCCAGATCTGCAAGTCCCTGATCTTCGCGGCGGACGGCGTCCCCGTGCTCGTGCTGATGGACGGCGCCTCCCGGGTCGACATGGAGCGCGTGCGGGAGGCGCTGGGCGCCGAGAAGGTCACCCGGGCCCGCGCGGACCTCGTACGGGAGACGACGGGGTACGCGATCGGCGGGGTGCCGCCCTTCGGGCACCGGACGAAGACCCGTGTCCTCGCGGACCGTTCACTGCTCGACCACGCCACCGTGTGGGCCGCCGCGGGCACCCCGTACACCGTCTTCCCGATGGACCCCGAGAGCCTGGTCGCGCACGCGGGCGGCACGCTGGTGGACGTGCGCGAGCGCACCGAATGACACCGCTCGTCACCGCGGCGGTGCTGCTCGCCGCCGTCACGCACGCGTGCTGGAACGCGATCGCGCACCGCATCACCGACAAGCTCGTCGGCTTCACGCTGATCGCCGGCGGGGGCATGCTGATCGGCCTGGTCATGGTGCCGTTCGTGGCGTTCCCGGCGTCCGGGGCCTGGCCGTACCTGATCGCCTCCGCCGTCATCCACGTCGCGTACTACGTCCTGCTGATGCGCTCCTTCCGCCTCGGGGACTTCGGGCAGGCGTATCCGATCGCGCGCGGCACCGCGCCCCTGATCGTCACCGTGCTCGCGGCGGTCTTCGCGCACGAGGTGCCCGACGGGTGGGCGGCCTCCGGCGTCGCCCTGTCCTGCGCGGGGCTGACCGGCGTCGCGCTGTGGGGGCTGCGCGGCCGGCGCCCCGACTGGGCGGCGATCGGCGCGGCCCTCGCGACGGGCGTGTCGATCGCCGCGTACACGGTCGTCGACGGTCTGGGCGTCCGGGCCTCCGGCAGTTCCCTCGGGTACATCGCCTGGCTGATGGCGGTCGAGGGGGTCGTGATCCCGGCGTTCGCGATCCACCGCTGGCGCGGCGACACCGTGGCGGTGCTGAAGCCGGTCGCCGCGGTCGGGTTCCTCGGCGCGGCCCTTTCGGTCGCGGCGTACGGGCTGGTCCTGTGGGCCCAGACACGCGCCGAACTGGCGCCGATCGCGGCCCTGCGGGAGTCGTCGATCATCGTCGGCGCGGCCATCGGCGCGGTGTTCTTCAAGGAGCGGTTCGGGGCACCCCGGATCGCCGCGGCCGGCCTCCTGGTCGTCGGCATCGGCCTGATGCTGCACACCGGATAGCGGTCGCGGGAACGCCGGTTGTCGGTGGCCGCGGCCAGGGTTCGGCACCGAGGCCGGACGGAGACGCCCCCGCGCGGGGCCCGCGGCTCAGGGGGGTGGGTACCGGTGACGCCCCGGAAGCCACCTCGGGCGTGAAGGAGGTCCAGCCGCCCCCCACCCCCCGCCTCCGGCCGCCGCTCACCGGGTCTACGCGTCGACGGCCGCCCGCACCGCCCGTACCAGCGCCTGTGCCCGTGCGTCCGCCGTCACGCTCGTGCGGAAGCCGTTGGTGACGTAGCCGAAGGCGATGCCCGACTCCGGGTCGGCGAAGCCGAGGGCCCCGCCGCGGCCGGGGTGGCCGAACGAGTCCGGGGAGAGCAGCGGCGAGGCGGGGCCGTGGAGCATGTAGCCGAGGCCGAAGCGGGTGTTGACCACGAGGACCCGGTCGGGTCCGGCCGAGTGCTCGGCCCGCGCGTCCGCCGCCGTCTCCGGTGAGAACAGGCGGACGCCGTCCACCTCGCCGATCAGCGCGGCGTAGAAGCGGGCCAGGCCGTCGGCGGTGGCGATGCCGTTCGAGGCGGGCAGGACGGCGGCGCGGTAGGCGGGGTCGTTCTCGTCGGGCATCGGGGTGATCGCGGCGAAGGCGCGGCGGGTGACGCTGTCCGGGTCGGCGTAGGCCTCCACGACCGCGCGCTTGGGACGGGTCCGCAGGCCGCCGGGGGCGGGCGGTGCCTCGACCTGGGCGACCCGGCCCACCCGGCCGGCCTGCTCCGGCGGAAGCCCGACCCACAGGTCCAGGTCCAGCGGCCGGGCGATCTCCTCGGCGATCCACGCGCCGATCGTGCGCCCGGTGATCCGCCGGACCAGCTCGCCCGTCAGCCAGCTGTACGTCTGCGCGTGGTACCCGTGGTCGGTGCCCGGTTGCCAGACCGGTGTCTGCGCGGCCACGGCCGCCGCCGCGATGTCGGGGTCGGCGGCCTCGGCGGGGGTGAGCGGCCGGTCGAGGACCGGTACGCCGGCGCGGTGCGCGAGGAGGTGCCGGACCCGGGTGTGCTCCTTGCCGCGCGCCTTGTACGCGGGCCAGTAGGAGGCGACGGGTGCGTCGAGGTCGAGGAGGCCGCGCTGGGCGAGCAGCAGGACGACGGCGGCGGCGACCCCCTTCGTCGCGGAGCGCACGATCTGCGCGGTGCCGTGCTGCCAGGGCTCGGTGCCGTCGACGTCCCGGGTGCCGCCCCACAGGTCGACGACCTTGCGCCCGTCGCGGTACACGGTGACGGCGGCGCCCCGGTCCCCGAGGGCCGCGAAGTTGCGGGCGAACGCCTCCCTGACCGGTTCGAATCCCGCGGCCACGGTGCCGTTCACGTCCACGGGCCCGTCCGCGCCGGCCGTCGCCGGGGTCGCGGTGTACGGCCCGGCCGGCGGTCCGGCGTCCTCTTGTCTCGTCACGCTCCCATTGTCACGGAGCGCGGATCGAAGCCGAAGGGCAGCTCCAGGCGGTGCGTGCGCATCAGCGCGTCGTCGGAGAGCAGCTCGCCGGTCCGGCCGTCGGCGACGATCACGCCGTCGCTGAGGACGAGGGCGCGCGGGCACAGTTCGAGGGCGTACGGCAGGTCGTGGGTGACCATGAGGACGGTGACGTCCAACGAGCGGAGGATGTCGGCGAGTTCGCGCCGGGACGCGGGGTCGAGGTTGGAGGAGGGCTCGTCGAGGACGAGGATCTCCGGTTCCATCGCGAGCACCGTCGCGACGGCGACCCGGCGGCGCTGTCCGAAGGACAGATGGTGCGGCGGGCGGTCGGCGAAAGCCTCCATGCCGACGCGCTCCAGGGCGGTGCGGACGCGTTCCTCCAGCTCGGCGCCCTTCACTCCCGCGGCGGCCGGTCCGAAGGCGACGTCCTCGCGGACGGTCGGCATGAACAGCTGGTCGTCCGGGTCCTGGAAGACGATGCCGACCCGGCGCCGGATCTCCGCCATGTGCCGTTTGCCGACCGGGAGTCCGGCGACGTGCACCGTTCCGGCGCCACCGGTCAGGATGCCGTTGAGGTGCAGGACGAGGGTGGTCTTTCCCGCGCCGTTGGGACCGAGCAGCGCGACGCGCTCGCCGCGCCCCACGGTGAAGTCCACGCCGAAGAGGGCCTGGTGCCCGTCGGGGTAGGCGAAGGCGAGGCCGGAGACCTCCAGGGAGGCGGGCACGGCGTCGCCGGCGGGGGGCGGCGCGGGGGTTTCGGCAGACATCACAGCGTCCATCCCAGCACACAGACGACGAGGGCGGCGCACGGGAGGGCGAGGGCGTACGACCACTGCGCCCGGGACGCGGTCACCTCGTCGATGACGGGCATGGTTCCGGCGTAACCGCGGCTCACCATGGCGAGGTGGACGCGCTCTCCGCGTTCGTAGGAGCGGATGAACAGCGCGCCCGCCGACTTGGCGAGGACGCCCCAGTGCCGGATCCCGCTCGCCTCGAAGCCGCGGGACTGCCGCGCGATGCGCATGCGCCGCATCTCGTCGGTGATGACGTCGCCGTAGCGGATCATGAAGGAGGCGATCTGCACGAGGAGCGGCGGGAGCTTCAGGCGCTGCAGGCCGAGGAGCAGTTCGCGCAGTTCGGTGGTGGAGGCGAGGAGTACGGAGGCGGCGACGCCGAGGGTGCCCTTGGCGAGGACGTTCCAGGCGCCCCAGAGCCCGTTGACGCTCAGGGACAGGCCGAGGACGTGCACCCGCTCGCCCTCGGCGACGAACGGCATGAGCACGGCGAAGGCCACGAACGGGATCTCGATCAGCAGTCGCTTCAGCAGCACGCCGGCCGGTACGCGGGCCCGCTGGGCGACCGCGGCGAGCAGCAGGGCGTACAGCGCGAACGCCCACATCGCCTCGCGGGGCGTGGAGACGACCACGATCACGAAGGCGAGGGTGGCCGCGAGTTTGGTGTGCGGCGGCAGGCCGTGCACGGGCGAGTGCCCGTGCCGGTAGAGCTTGTGAGTGTGACCCGCCCCCACGTCAGACGCCTTCCGGCACGGACGTGGGCGAGCTGTCGGTCGTACGGCGCCTGCGGATCGCCCAGAAGACGCCGGTCCCGGCGACGACCGTGACGCCGACGCCGATCACTCCGGCCAGGCCGCCGGAGACGCGGGCGTCGGAGACGTCCTTGACGCCGTATCCGGCGAGCGGCGAGGAGTCCTCCGTGGCGTGCTTCTCGGTCTTCGCGTCGATGCCCTTGTCCTTGGCGACCTTCTCCAGGCCGTCGGGGCTGGCGGAGGCGTAGAAGCTGACGAACCCGGCGAGGACGAGGGAGGTGACCAGCCCGGTGATCCAGACCTTGCGGTGCGAGGAGCGGGCGGCGACGGGGACCCGGGCGGGAGTGGCGGCGGGCGTGTCGACGAGTTCGCCGTTGACCCGCAGCTTGAGCCGCTGCTGGAGGCCGCGGGCGCCGTACACGAGGTCGGGGCGTACGGCGATGACGGCGCCGACGGTGAGCGCGGTGATGACGGCCTCGCCGATGCCGATGAGGACGTGGACGCCGATCATCGCGGTGGCGACCTTGGTGATCGCGATGTCGGTGGTGCCGCCGACGGCGTAGATGAGGGTGAACGCGACGGCGGCGGCCGGGACGGACAGCAGCGCGGCGACGAAGGACGCGACGGTGATCGAGCGCCGCGTGCGGGGCAGCACCTTCACCAGGCCGCGGAAGAGGGCGTAGGAGACGACGGTGGTGACGATCGCCATGTCGGTGATGTTCACGCCGAGGGCGGTCAGGCCGCCGTCGGCGAAGAGGATGCCCTGCATGAGCAGGACGACGGAGACGCACAGGACCCCTGTGTAGGGGCCGACGAGGATCGCGGCGAGCGCACCGCCGAGCAGATGTCCGCTGGTCCCGGCGGCTACGGGGAAGTTCAGCATCTGTACGGCGAAGATGAAGGCGGCGACCAGGCCGGCGAGCGGCGCGGTCCGCTCGTCGAGTTCGCGTCGGGCGCCTCGCAGGCTGACGGCGATGGCGCCGGCGGCGACCACTCCCGTGACAGCGGAGACAGGGACGTTGATGAATCCGTCAGGCACATGCACCGTTCGATGATAGTGCCCACTTGCGAACTACTTGCAAGAGCGAGGAACCCTCGAATAGTCGCCGGCTGCCCGGCTCCGCCCTCCTCACCGCCCGGCTCCGCCCTCCTCACCGGCGGGCGTGACCAGTGCCTCACGGTGTTCCGTACATGCGCTCGCCGTGACCGGGAAGACGGAGGGGAACGACACGACGCACATGAAGGAGGGGTCGCGGGCAGCCGGAGAGCGGTTTCCGTGAGATGTGCGACATTGGAATGGTGACGGATTCACACATTCCGCACAGGTTACGCAGCGTGAGGAGTCGGTTCATGTACGCCGTCGAACAGTACGCACGCGCTCACATCGTCACCGACACGGCCGACTCCGCCGAGGACGAACACCGGGCCGTCCCGGTGGCCCTCCGCTACGACCCGGAGAGCGACCCCCCGCAGGTGCACATCACCCTGCCGGGCCCCAAGGAATGGGTCTTCGCCCGTGAACTCCTGGAGCAGGGCCTGCGGGTCCCCGCCAGCAGCGGCGACGTCCGCGTCTGGCCGTGCGGTCGGGTGCAGGCGGTCCTGGAGTTCCACTCGCCGAAAGGGGTGGCGGTCGTGCAGCTCGACGCGAAAGCCCTGATCCGCTTCCTTCGTCGCACGTACACGGCCGCCACCCCGGTGGCTCACTGACGGATCAGACGCGGGCCAGTTCCCGGTCCTCGTCGCCGTCGCGGCGCTTCTCGTCGAGGGCGCGCAGGCCCTCGCCCTCCACGTCCACGTTCGGCAGCGCGCGGTCCAGCCACTTCGGCAGCCACCAGGCGCGCTTGCCGAGCAGGGCGAGCACCGCCGGGACGATGGCCATGCGGACCACGAACGCGTCGAAGAAGACGGCGATCGCGAGGCCGAAGCCGATCATCTTGATCATCGACTCGCTGGAGCCGATGAACCCGGAGAACACGGCGATCATGATGACCGCGGCCGCCGTGACGACCCGCGCGCCGTGCTTGAACCCGGTCACGATCGCCTGGCTCGGCTTCTCGCCGTGCACGTACGCCTCGCGCATGCGGGTCACGAGGAACACCTCGTAGTCCATGGCCAGACCGAAGACGACACCCACCATGAAGATCGGCATCATCGACATGATCGGGCCGGTCTCCTCGACGCCCATCAGGTTGGCCAGCCAGCCCCACTGGAAGACCGCGACGACCGCGCCGAGGGCCGCCATCACGCTGAGCAGGAAGCCGAGGGCCGCCTTCAGCGGGACGAGGATCGAGCGGAACACCACGATCAGCAGCAGGAACGCGAGACCGACGACGAGCGCGAGATACGGGATCAGCGCGTCGTTGAGCTTCTGCGAGAAGTCGATGTTCATGGCCGTGGAGCCGGTGACGAGCACCGTGGCGTCCGTGTCGGCCTTGATCTCACCGCCGGCGCCGCGGATGGCGTGCACCAGGTCCTCGGTCTTGACGGAGGACGGCTTCGAGTCGGGGACCACCGTGATCATCGCGGTGTCGCCGGACTTGTTGGGCACCGCGGGCGACACGCTGACGACGCCCTTGAGGCCCTTGATCTCGTCGGTGACCTCGGTGAACGCGGCCTTGGGGGCGTCGCTCGCCTTGGCGTCGACGACGACCATCAGCGGGCCGTTGAAGCCGGGCCCGAAGCCGTCCGACAGCAGGTCGTAGGCACGGCGCTGTGTGGTGGACGTCGGCTGCGAACCGTCGTCGGGCAGGCCCAGTTCGAGGGAGGTCGCCGGGAGGGCCGCCGCGCCGAGGCCGATCACGCCGAGCAGCAGCACGGCGAGCGGGCGACGGACGACGAAACTCGCCCAGCGGGTGCCCATGTTGGGCTTGCCCTCCTTCTTGGCGGCGCGCCCGCCGCCGAGGAGCCTGCTCTTCTTGCCGGCCGGCTGGACCCTGCGGCCCGCGTAGCCGAGCAGCGCGGGGATCATGGTCAGCGCGATGAGGACGGCGATGGCGACGGTGCCCGCGGCGGCGACGCCCATCTTCGTGAGCATCGGGATGTTGACGACCGACAGGCCCACCAGGGCGATGACGACGGTCAGGCCCGCGAAGACCACGGCGGAGCCCGCGGTGCCGACGGCCCGTCCGGCCGCCTCCTCGCGTTCTCGGCCCTCGGCCAGTTCCGCCCGGTAGCGGGAGACGATGAACAGGGCGTAGTCGATGCCGACCGCGAGGCCGATCATCATCGCGAGGGTGGAGGTGGTGGAGCCGAGGTCGAGGGCGCTGGCGAGGGCCGTGATCGTCGAGACGCCGATGCCGACACCGATCAGCGCGGTGAGCAGCGGCAGTCCGGCCGCGATCAGTGAGCCGAAGGTGATGACGAGGACGACCGCGGCGATCGCGATGCCGATGACCTCGGTGGACCCGGTCTCGGGTGTCGCCTGGAGCGCGTCACCGCCGACCTCGACGGTCAGCCCGGCGTCCCGCGCGTCCTGCGCCGCCGACTCGAGGGCGTCCTTCGAGGCGTCCTCCAGCTCCATGCCGGAGACCTTGTACTTCACCGAGGCATAGGCGATCGACCCGTCCTTGCTGACGGTGTGCGCCTTGAACGGGTCGTCGACGGAGGTGACCTCGGAGCCGGTGCCGAGCACCTTGACGGCCTTCTCGACGGTCGCCTTGTTGTCGTGGTCCGCGACCTTCTCGCCGTCGGGGGCCTTGAAGACGACGCGGGCGGTCGCTCCGTCGGCGCTCATCCCGGGGAAGCGGTTCTCCAGCAGGTCGAAGGCCTTCTGCGCCTCGGTGCCGGGGATCGAGAAGGAGGATGCCCCGGCGACGGGCGCGGAGGCCGCGCCGACACCGGCGAGGGTCAGCAGCGCCACCCACATCAGGGCGACGAAGTGCCGTCGCCGGAAGGCGAATCGGCCGAGTTTGTAGAGGAACGTGGCCACGAGGGCGAACTCCCGGTCAGGTCGTGGGATGGCAGGGGCTGGTGTGACCACCCGAGTGGGGGCAGGGGTGATCAGCCCGACGACGTGAGCGGCGCGTCAGGTGCAACTACAGGGGCTTGGAGAGGGTGAGGAAGGTGAAGGGGGTGGAGGGCCGAGGGATCAGGCGCCGAGAGCGGGGAGGACCACGGCGTCGATGTACGAATGCAGGAAGGCCTGCGTCGGCGGGAGTTCGTCGATCATGGTGCGAGCCGCGAAGCCGCCGATCAGCATGTGCATCACGAACTGCATCGCGGGGTTGTCCGCACGGATCTCACCTCGGTCGACGCCGCGCTGGAGCACCAGGCGCAGCTCTTCCATCTCCGGCTCGACCAGCCATTCCCGGAACGCCTTCAGCAGATCCGGGTTCCCGTGCGCCGCCATGGCCAGCCCCCGCATCAGCGCGGAGTCCTGCTCCATCTGGCAGTCGTCCTGCCGGGCGGCGAGTGCCAGGAAGTCGCCCCGCAGGCTTCCCGTGTCCATGTCGGAGAACTTCAGCGGCTTGTGGTGCCGCAGCGCTTTCACGACGAGCTCGGCCTTGCCGCCCCACTGGCGGTAGAGGGTGGCCTTGCTGGCACGGGTACGGGCGGCGACGGCGTCCATCGTGAGGGCGTCGTAGCCGACTTCCCGAAGCAGGTCGAGCACGGCCGTGTACAGCTCGGCCTCGCGCTCGGGCGTGATCCGACTGCGACGCACCGTTGCGGCCTCAGTCATCCCGGTCACCTCTGCTTCGTACGACACGGATTCGTATGTCTCCGAAGATACCCCCGACGTCAACGAAACGAAACCGTTTCGTACGTGGGCTGAGTCACGCCCGCACCGGGAACCGGACGGCCGAAGCGAGGAAACGGCCGGCCTGCGGGGAGTGGAACGGCGCCGGATTCCCCCGTTCCACAAGTTGCCGGGGCCTCTCCGGCGGAAAAGCATGGGGAGGTGAGCGACGAGCACGAGAACGCGACCACGGACGAGCACTCCCCCGGCTACCTGCGCTTCCCGCACCTGAGCGGGGACCGGCTCTGCTTCGTCACCGAGGACGACCTGTGGGTCGCCCCGCTCGACGGCCGCGGGCGCGCCTGGCGGCTCACCGTCGACCGCACCAAGGTCGGCCACCCCCGCTTCTCGCCGGACCGCCGGACCATCGCCTACACGAGCTGGCGCAGCCTCGTCCCGGAGATCCACCTGGCACCGGTCGACGGCGGTCCCGGCCGCCGGCTCACCTACTGGGGCAGCGCGGACACCCAGGTCTGCGGCTGGTCCCCCGACGGCGACATCCTCGCCGTCGCCTCGCACGGACAGCCCTTCTCGTACTTCACCTGGGCCCACAGCGTCCCCACCGACGGCGACCCCGGCGGCAAGCTGCCCTGGGGGCCCGTCTCGGACATCGCCGTCGCCGACATCGACGGCGAGCGCAGGACGCTGCTGCTCACCGGTACGCCCCCGCACGAACCCGCCGTCTGGAAGCGCTACCGGGGCGGCGCCATGGGCCGCATCTGGCTGCACGGCCGGCAGCTCGTCGCCGACATCGGGGGCCACCTCGACTGCCCGATGTTCGTCGGCGGACGGATCGCGTTCCTCTCCGACCACGAGGGCGTCGGCAACCTCTACTCCTGCGCCCACGACGGCTCCGACCTGCGCCGGCACACCGACCACGACGCCTTCTACGCCCGGCACGCCGCGTCGGACGGCACCCGCGTCGTCTACCAGTGCGCGGGCGACCTGTGGATCGTCGACGACCTCTCCCCCACGTCGGTCCCGCGCCGCCTCGACGTCCGGCTCGGCGGCCCGCGCGCGGGACGGCGCCCCTACCAGGTGCCGGCCGCCCAGCACGTGGACGGCATCTCCGTCGACGAGACGGGCCGGGCCAGCGCCGTCGTCGTCCGCGGCAGCCTGTACTGGCTCACCCACCGCGACGGCCCCGCGCGCACCATCGCGGACACCCCCGGCGTCCGCGTCCGGCTCCCGGAGATGCTCGGCTCGGGCGGCCAGGTCGCCTACGTCACCGACGCGGAGGGCGAGGACGCCGTCGAGATCGCCTACCTGCCGCGCGCGACCGGCGACCGCGCACCGCGCCGCCTCGCCTCCGGGGAACTCGGCCGAGTCCTGGAACTGGTCTCGGACCCGCAGGGCGAGCGCCTCGCCGTCGCCTCGAACGACGGACGGCTGCTCCTGCTGGACGCGACGGAGGAGTCCACCGGCGAGGTGACCGAGCTGATCCGGTCCATCAACGGCCCGGTCACCGACCTCGCGTTCTCCCCGGACGGCGCCTGGCTGACCTGGTCGCATCCCGGGATCGGCCGCTCCCTGCGGCAGATCAAGATGGCCCGCATCAAGGACCGCCTGGTCGTCGACGTCACCAACGGCCGCTTCGAGGACGAGAACCCCGTGTTCACCCGGGACGGCCGCTACCTCGCCTTCCTGTCCTGGCGCGGCTTCGACCCCGTCTACGACGTGCACACCGGCGACCTGTCCTTCCCGCTCGGCTGCCGCCCCTACCTCGTCCCCCTGTCCTCCGCCACCCCCTCCCCGTTCGCCCTGAACCCGGACGGGCGGCCGGTCGCCGGGGGCCTCGACCCCGTCGAGGAGGAGTCGGACGACGGCACGGCGGCGACCGTCGAACTCGAAGGCCTGGAGAGCCGGGTGACCCCCTTCCCGGTCACCGCCTCCAAGTACTCGGCGCTGTACCCGGTCGCGGGCGGCGGTCTGGTCTGGCTGCGCTGGCCGATCTCCGGCGCGCTCGGCGAGACCTTCGCCAACCCGGACGACACGACCGGCCGTCCCACCCTGGAGTTCTTCAACATCACCAAGGCCAAGAAGTCCGAACTCGTCGACCACCTCGACTGGTTCGCCGTCAGTGGCGACGGCTCCCGGCTCGTCGTCGTCGACGAGGGCGACCTGCGCGCCGTCCCCGCCACCGAGTCCGGCGACAGCGACTCCACCGTCTGGATCGACCTGCGCCGCATCCTGCACGAGGTCGACCCGCCCGCCGAGTGGCGCCAGGCCTACGACGAGGCCGGCCGCATCACCCGCGCCTACTTCTGGGACCCGGACATGTGCGGCATCGACTGGGACGCGGTGCTCGCGCAGTACCGCCCGCTGGTCGAACGGGTCGCCTCCCCCGACGAGTTCGCCGACCTGCTGCGCGAGGTCCTCGGCGAACTGGGCACCTCGCACGCCTACGTCAGCGCCGCCCGCCGCAACGAGGGCCCCGCCCACTACCAGCGCTGGCAGGGCCTGTTGGGCGCCAACCTCGTCCGCCGCGACGGGAACTGGATGCTCAAGCGGATCCTGCCCGGCGACTCCTCCGACTCCAAGGCGCGCTCCCCGCTGGCGGGCACCGGCATCCGCGTGGGCGCCGTTCTCACCCACGTCGACGGACGCCCGGTGGACCCGGTCACCGGCCCCTACCCCCTGCTCGCCGGCGCGGGCGGCACCACCGTGGAACTGACCTTCCGGCCGGCCGAGGGCGAGGGCCGCTCCCGCCGGGTCGCGGTGGTCCCGCTGATCGACGAACGCCCGCTGCGCTACCAGGACTGGGTGGCCAAACGCCGCCAGGTGGTGCGGGAGTTGAGCGGCGGCCACTGCGGCTATCTGCACATCCCGGACCTCGGCGGCTCGGGCTGGGCCCAGTTCAACCGCGACCTGCGGATGGAGGTCTCCCGCCCGGCCCTCATCATCGACGTGCGGGGCAACGCGGGCGGCCACATCAGCGAGCTGGTCGTCGAGAAACTGACCCGCACCATCCTCGGCTGGGACCTCACCCGCAACGCCCAGCCCGTCTCGTACGCCTCCAACGCCCCCCGCGGCCCGATCGTGGCCCTCGCCGACGAGGCGACCTCCTCCGACGGCGACATGATCACCGCCGCGTTCAAACTGCTGAAGCTCGGCCCCGTGGTGGGGCAGCGGACCTGGGGCGGTGTCGTCGGCATGACCGGCCGGCACCGGCTCGGCGACGGCACCGTCATCACGGTGCCGATGAACGCCGCCTGGTTCGACGCCTACGGCTGGTCCGTCGAGAACCACGGCGTCGCCCCCGACCTGGAGATCCTGCGCACCCCGCTCGACTGGGCGGAGGGCCGCCACGCCCAGCTCGACGACGCCATCCAGCTCTCCCTGGACCTGCTGCGCAGCCAGCCGGCCGCGTCCCCGCCGGACTACTCGAACGTCCCGGACCGGACGCGCCCGCAGCTCCCTCCGCGCCCGGACTGACAGCGCCGACAGCGCCCGTTCCGACGGCAGCCGGCGGGCCGACAGCAGAGCGGGGTGCCCTCCGTGCGGAGGGCACCCCGACTCATGCAGAACGGAAGGCCGATCAGGCGTCGAAGTCCTGGTCGAAGCGGTCCTGCGCCTCCTGCCGGGCACGGTCCGTGGCCGGCATGGCGTGGTCGCGCTCCTGCGGGGAACGCTCGCTCGCCTCGTCACGCGCGGCGCCCGGCTTGCCCTTGGCCTTCTGCTGAAGACGCTCGGCCTTGTCCTTGAACTGGTCCTGCATGCCCATGAGATTCACTCCCGTAGTGGGTGAGGGGGGTCGGCCCGATCCCGTCGATCCCGTTGCGAGGGACGGGTGTTCGGGCCTCGATCAGACTGACACGCAGGGACGTACCGCGCATTTCGATCAGTCACGCTCCGTGAGACCCCCCGGTGAATCAGGGTGCCGACGCCTCCCGCTCCTGCTCGTCGGCCGCTCCGCCGGCCCCGACGAGCCCCGTCCGCACGGTGCCGAGCCGCGGCTCGAACCGCCGCATCTCCCGCTGCCCGACGGCGCCGATGATCCCGGGCAGATACCCGCGGATGCCCTGCATCCCGCGCAGCCACCACTGCGCGTACACATGGCTGGAGCGGCGCTCGATCCCCGCCACGATCCGGTCGACGGCCGGACCCAGCGGATACGTCTTGTTCGACGGCCACGGCAGCCGCTGCCGCAGCTCCCGCATCACCTCGTCCTGGTCGGCGCCCCGCACCATGTCCGTGTCCGTCCACGACAGGTACCCGACGCCCACCCGGACGCCCTTGTAGCCGACCTCGGCCCGCAGGCTGTGCGCGTACGCCTCCACACCCGACTTGGACGCGCAGTACGCCGTCATCATCGGAGCCGGCGTGATCGCCGCCAGCGAGGCGATCTGGAGCAGGTAACCGCGGCTCTCCATCAGCACCGGCAGGAACGCCCGCGCCGTCACCGCCGACCCGATCAGGTTCACCTCGATCACCCGCCGCCAGGCGACCGGGTCGGAGTCCAGGAACGGACCCCCGCTCGCCACCCCGGCGTTGGCGACGACGATGTCGACCTTGCCGAACCGCTGCTTGACCTCCTGGGCGACCCGCGCCATCGCCTCGTGGTCGGTGACGTCGGCGTACCAGTGGTCGCTCTCGCTGTGCAGCCGCTCCGAGACCTGCTTCAGCGCGTCCGCCTCCAGGCCGACCAGGGCGATCTTCGCCCCGCGCGCGGAGAGCTTGCGCGCGAGCAGCTCCCCGACGCCGCGCGCCGCCCCCGTGACGACCGCGACCTGTCCTTCGAGACTCACCTTGCTCATGCGCCCTCCTTGATCTCTTCGATCTTCCCGGCGGTCTGCGTGTACGTCGTGACGAGTTCCCGGATCCGGGCGGTCACGAGCTCCGGCGCCTCGATCGGCGTCATGTGCCCGACCCCCGCGAGTTCGGTGCTGCCGACGCAGTTCGGCAGGGCCGCCACCAGGGCCCGCGCGTGCACGACCGGGGTCAGCCGGTCCGCCGTCCCCGCGATCACCGCCGTCGGCACCCGCAACTCCCGTACGCCGTGGTCGAGATCGAGCGACTCCAGGACCGCCGACCAGGCGTGCCGCACGGTCCGCGGGCAGGCGTGCACGATCCGCGCGCAGGCGTCCACCATCAGCGGGGACGAACCGGCGCCCATGGTCGCGTACTTGAGGATCCGGCGGGCGACCGGTGTGACGGGCCCGAGCGGCGCGCGGGAGCCGAGCACGGCTCCGGTGACCCGCGTCCGGAGCCGGCCGGCCCGCAGCGGGACGACCCGCGACTCGGCGACCAGCCGGGTGCTCCCCGTGCTGCACAGCAGCGCCGCCGCCGCGTGCTCCGTGAAACGGGGCCGGGTGGACGCCGCCATCAGCGTCATCCCGCCCATCGAGTGCCCCACGAGCACCGCCTTCTCGCCCGGCGCCAGCGTGGCCGCGAGCACCGCCTCCAGGTCGTCGGCGAGCGCGTCCGTGCTGCACAGCTCGCTCGCCGGGCTGCGCCCGTGACCGCGCTGGTCGTAGGCGACGACTCGGTGGTCGACGGCGAGGTCCCGGATCTGCGCCGCCCAGAAGGCCGTGGAACAGGTCCAGCCGTGCGCCAGGACCACGGCGGGCGCGCCCTCGGGGCCGTGCACCTCGACGTGCAGGGTCGCGCCGTCCGCGGAGTGCGCGACCAGTTCCCGTACGGGCGGGGGCGGCGCGTACACCCCGTGCGCGTCGTGCGTCAGCCGGCTCACGCCTCCGCCACCGCCTTCTTCGTGCGGGTACTCGTCACCGCGGGTCCGGGTGCGGGCTCCGCCGCCCGCACCACCTCGTACTCCGCGAGGTCGACCCGGCGCGTGGCGCCCCGGAACTCCGTCGTGGTGCCGGGCCACACGGTCGTGTTGACGCCGTTGGCGTCGAGGTACCAGCTGGTGCAGCCGCCGGTGTTCCACACGGTGCGCTTCATCCGCTCCTGCACGCGGTCGTTCCAGGCGTCCACGGCCGCGGGCCGCGCGTCGAGCGCCACGCGCCCGCCGAGGACGTCCAACTGCCGTACGAAGTCGGCCATGTAGTTCAGCTGGGACTCGATCATCAGGATCATCGAGGAGTTCCCGAGCCCGGTGTTGGGCCCGATGATCGTCATCCAGTTGGGGAAGCCGGCCGCGGTCGCGCCGCGCAGCGACTTCATGCCGTCCTTCCACGCCTCGGCCAGCGTCCGGCCGTCCGCCCCGACGACGCGGTCGGCGATCGGCATGTCCGTGACGTGGAAGCCGGTCCCGAAGACGATCGCGTCGGCCTCGGCCCTGCTGCCGTCGGCGGCGACCAGCGTGGAGCCCTCGATCCGGGTGAGGCCGGAGGCCACGACGTCCACGTTCGGCTTCGTGAGCGCCGGATAGTAGGCGTTCGACAGCAGGATGCGCTTGCAGCCGATCCGGTAGTCGGGCGTCAGTTTCGCGCGCAGCGCCGGGTCCTTCACGGCGCGCGCGATGTTCCGCTTGGCCAGCCGCTCGACCAGGCCGAGTTCGTCGGGCCGCTTGGTGAACGCCTGCACCTGCAGTTCCCGGATGCCCCAGAGCAGTCCGCGCCGGGCCTGCGTGGTGAAGGGCAGCTGCCGGTGCAGCCACCGCTCGGCGCCGGTGATCGCCCGGTCGACGCGCGGCATCACCCACGGCGGGGTGCGCTGGAACAGGGTGAGCCGGGAGACGTCCGGCTGGATCGCCGGCACGATCTGGATGGCGGAGGCCCCGGTGCCGATCATGGCGACGCGCTTGCCGCGCAGGTCGTAGTCGTGGTCCCAGCGGGCGGAGTGGAACACCTCGCCGGTGAACGTGTCGATCCCGGGGATCTCGGGGATCTTGGGGTCGGACAGCGGCCCGGTCGCGGAGACCACGAGGTCCGCCGTGAGATAGCCGCTGCTCGTCTCGATCCCCCAGCGCAGCTTCTCCGCATCCCAGGTCATCATCTGCACCTCGGAGTTGAACCGCAGGTGCGGGCGCAGCCGGAAGACGTCGGCCACGTGTTCCAGGTAGGCCCGGATGTGCTCCTGGCCCGAGAAGGTGCGCGGCCACTCGGGGTTGGGCGCGAACGAGAACGAGTACAGGTGCGACGGCACGTCACAGGCGCACCCCGGGTAGCTGTTGTCCCGCCAGGTGCCGCCCACGCTGTCGGCCCGTTCCAGGACGACGAAGTCGGTGATGCCCTCGCGGCGCAGCCGCACCGCGGCCCCCAGCCCGCCGAACCCGGACCCGATCACCGCCACCCGTACATGCTCGTGCTCGGTCATCCCGACGCCTCCCTGGTCCGCACGACTCTGCCAGTGAACACTGGCGCAATCGGAGCGTAGAACAGCTTCGTACTGATGGGTAGGGGTCGGGGACGGGAAAGTTACCGGGGGTACGACGTAGGGTGCGCAGGTGGCCGAGGGATCAGGAAAGCGGGGCGCCGGGGCGCGAGCGCGGGGCGCGCGGACGCCGGGGAGCGGTGCGCGCGGCGTCGGCCCACGGGCGCGCGCGACCCGCGAACAGGGCCCGGGCCCGCTCGCCGACACCGGCCTCCCGGACCCCGGCGGGCACGAGTACCGCATGGAGGAACTGGCCGAGAAGGCCGGCATCACCGTGCGCACCCTGCGCTTCTACCGGGAACGCAAGCTCATACCGCCGCCCCGGCGCGAGGGCCGCATCGCCTGGTACGACGACACCCACCTGGCCCGCCTGCGCACCATCTCGGCACTCCTGGAACGCGGCCACACCCTCAACGGCATCGCGGAGCTGGCCGAGGCCTTCGACCACGGGCGCGACGTGGGCGAGCTGCTCGGCCTCGGCGAGCCGACCGAGGAGACCCCGGTCCGCCTCTCCCCCGAGGAACTGGCCGACGTCTTCGCCGGGCAGGCGACCCCGGAGAACCTCGCCGCCGCGCTCGACCTCGGCTATCTCGGCACGGACGGCGGCGAGATCGTCCACATCAGCCGCCGCCTGCTGGACGTCTCGGCCGCGCTGGTCCGCGAGGGCATCCCGCTCGCCGACGTCCTGCGGGCGGCCCGCCGTGTGCGCGACCACACCGACGCCCTCGCCGAACTCTTCACCACCCTGGTCCTCACCGAGGACCGCACCCCCCAGGACCTCCACCGCCTGCGCCCCCTCGCGAAGAGCGTGGTGGAAGCGGAACTGTCGATGGCCCTGGACCGCCGGCTGCGGGGCAACGACCACCAGGACTGAGGCACGTCGGGCGCCCGCACCCCGGCGATCGGGACGCGGGACGCCACCCGGCGCCGCCCGGCTCAGAGGTCGTAGACGACCGTCACCGGCGCGTGGTCGGACCAGCGCTCCTCGTGCGTGGCGGCGCGCTCCACGAACCCCTTGACCGCCTTGCCCGCGAGCCCCGGTGTGCAGACATGAAGATCGATCCTCCACCCTGAATCATTGTCGAAGGCCCGCCCCCGGTACGACCACCACGAGTAGGGCCCCTCGGTGTCCGGGTGCAGGGCGCGGACGACGTCCACGTAGCCGCCGTCGGACGGGTCGAGGACCTGGCCCAGCCAGGCACGCTCCTCGGGCAGGAAGCCGGAGTTCTTGCGGTTGGCGCGCCAGTTCTTGAGGTCGGCCTCCTGGTGGGCGATGTTCCAGTCGCCGCAGACGACGACCTCGCGCCCGTCGGCGGCGGCCCGCTCCCTGAGCCCCTTGAGGTGGCCGAGGAACTCCGCCATGAAGCGGATCTTCTCGTCCTGCCGCTCGGTGCCGACCTCGCCCGAGGGAAGATAGAGGCTCGCCACGGTGACGCCGGGCAGGTCCACCTCGACGTAGCGGCCGGAGGCGTCGAACTCCTCGGACCCGAAGCCGACGCGGACGGCGTCCGGCTCGCGGCGTGTGTAAAGGGACACACCGGCGCGCCCCTTGGCGGCGGCGGGGGCGTGCACGACGTGCCAGCCCTCGGGCGCGCGCACCTCCTCGGGGAGCTGCCCGGGCTCGGCCCGCACCTCCTGGAGGCACAGCACGTCCGCGGAGGTCTCCGCGAGCCACCCCACGAAACCCTTCTTCGCGGCGGCCCGGAGCCCGTTCACATTCACAGAGGTCACAGTCAGCACCCGGGCACGATACTGAACCGGTGGGCCCGACCCGAACTCGATCACCCGCCCGGCCGGACGGGAGGCACCGTTCGTGCCGGTCCCGCACGACGCGTCACCACTCCATCACCCACACCGCATAGATGTACGGTATTCCGCATGAACATCCGCCAGGTCCCCTTCGACCATCCCGACGCCGTCAAGCTCAACGACCAGGTGCAGGGCGAGTACGCCGAGCGCTACGGCGACGGCGGCGACGCCACGCACCTCGACGCGTGGATGTTCGCCCCGCCCGTGGGCCTCTACCTGATCGCGTACGACGAGCGGGACCGGCCGGTGGCGACGGGCGGCTGGCGCACCCAGGACGAGAACGCCGAGGCCTACTCGGACGGCGACGCCGAACTCAAGCGCATGTACGTGGTCCCCGAGGCCCGCGGTCTCGGTCTGGCCCGGCGCGTCCTGGCCGCCCTGGAGGAGGACGCCCGTGCGGCGGGCCGCGTCCGCATGGTCCTGGAGACCGGCGCCAAACAGCCCGAGGCGGTGTCCCTCTACGCGTCGAGCGGCTATGCCCCGTGCGCGAAGTTCGGCTACTACCGCTTCCACGACCTGAGCCTCTGCTACGCCAAGGCCCTCTAGGACCCGGCGTCCGGATCGGGCGCCGACCGGAGCGGGCCTCCAGGGGCCCGCTCCACGGCGGGAGTTGTCCGCGTCACGGTGCGGACATGGCAAGAGCCCCAGCCGGATCTCTCCGGCTGGGGCTCTTGGCTGCGGTGGACCTGTGGGGATTTGAACCCCAGACCCCCTCGATGCGAACGAGGTGCGCTACCAGACTGCGCCACAGGCCCTTGCAACGAGTGAAACTCTAGCATCCCGATCGCGGTGCTTGGAAATCCGTTCCTGGCTGGTCAGCCGGGCCCTCCCGGGCGCCGGTCGGCCGGCTTCTCACTCGTTGGCCGCACGCGGCCGTTCGCCGTCCTCGTACTGGTCGAAGAGCGGGGTGCGGCCGCGCTCGCGGGCGCGTCGCGCCGACGCGGCCCGGCGCGCGTCGCTGCGGCCGTCGTCCGCCGCCTCCGCGCAGTCGTCGTCGCACTCGGGGTTCTCCTCGGCCGGTTCGGCCTCGTGGGCGCTCGGCTCGACGGAGCTGGACCGCGCGGAACTCCAGGCGTCCGGCGCCCCGAGGTCGACGTCGGAGGTGGCCCGCGGCGCGACGGGCGCGGTCACGTACGTCGGCAGGGGAACCGGCACCGGGTCCCAGCTGTCGCCCTGTCGGGGGCCACGCTGACGCTCGCGCTGCTGGTCGACCCACTCGGCGTGGTCCGTCTGCTCGACAAGGGCGCGACGGTCCGCGGCGAGCGCGGAGAGCCCGGTGTCGGTGTCGGCCCCTGGGCCTTCCTCCGGTTCGTCCACCGCGAGGTCGGCGGCCGCCCGGCGGCGGGGCTGACGCTCCCGCAGCCGCTGCGCGGCGACCTCGGCCCGGCGGCGGTCCATGACGTAGGTGAAGCGCCGACGCTCCTGGGCCCGCAGGTACACGATGTAGGAGCTGAGCATCACGGCCGGCACGGCGGGCGCCCAGAGAAGCCCGAGGCCGCCGACGGCCGCGACGATCGCGCCGAACGTGAAGGCGAGGAAGAGCATGACCGTCGTACGCCGGCGGCGCGCGAGGACCTTGACGCGCCGGGCCCGCGCTTCGGCTTCCGCCGAGAGCGCCCGCCGCACGCCGGGTGCGCGGCCCGCCGCGGACGACGTGGCCTGCTGGGGCGCGGACTTGGCCGGGTGTCTCGGCGCGGACGCGGACGACTGCTGCGGTACGGGCCGGGCCGGGCCCGGTGTCTCGTACGTCCGGCCGCCGGGGGTCTGTTCCGCCTGGGCCGGCTCCGGTTGCTGCACCCGCTCCTGGACCTGTGGCCGGTGCTGGACCGCCGTCTGGGGCCGGGTCGGGGGCATGGCGAAGGCCCGGACGTCCACCGAATCGGTGGCGTCGTCCGGATCGGCGTCGGGCTCCCCCTCGTCGGCGGAGCGCGCCCGCAGGTCCTTGGCGTATCGGCGCTCCATGCCCGCCCGTCCGGACAGCAGCCGGATGGCGGTGCTGAAGCGTTCCGTCGGACGGGCTTCGTTCAGCTCGTCCTGCCTACGGAGCCACATCGGCACCAAGTAGGCGGCCCAGGCCCCGACGATGACTGCGTAGATGAGGCCGCTGCTGCTCACGCCTCACACGGTAGAGGGGTTTGTGTGAGGCCATCTGCCAATTGCGCCGGTGTGTCGCACGATCTGGCTGATATTTCGAGCTTTTTTTGTGACCGATGCGATCAGCAGGCCACCGGGAGCGCGAAATTAATGCCCCGAGCTGATCGCTCAGCGATCAATTTCGAACACCTATTTCATTTACCGGCGTTGCCCGGCGCGCTCGGGTTCTGCGATCCCGACTGATCCGGTCCCAGCTGTTCCGGCCTGGTCTGGACCGATCGGCCGCGCCGCCAGCGGGTGAGCAGTCCTTCGGGCACTTCCTCCGCGGTGAGCGCGAAGACGAGATGGTCCCGCCACGCGCCGTCGATGTGGAGATAGCGCGGGCGAAGCCCTTCCTCGCGGAATCCGAGTTTCTCCACGACCCTTCGGCTGGGCCGGTTCTCGGGGCGAATACAGACTTCGACGCGGTGCAGTCCGACCGTACGGAAGCAGTGGTCGGTCACCAGCGCCACCGCCGTCGGCATCACTCCGCGGCCCGCGACCGACTGGTCCACCCAGTAGCCGACGTGCCCCGAGCACATCGAGCCCCAGGTGATCCCGGCGACGGTCAACTGACCGACGAGCCGCCCCTGGTACTCGATCACGAAGGGCAGCATCCGACCCGCGTTGGCCTCGGCCCGCAGGTGCCGGACCATCTGACGGTAGGTCGGCCGGTGCGCGATCGGGCCGCTCGGTGTGGGCGGCGGAATGGTCGCCTCCCAGGGCCGCAGCCAGTCGCGGTTGCGCCGGTTGACCTCACGCCACGTCCGCTGGTCGCGCAGCCTTATCGGCCGGAGGACGACGTCGCCGTCCACCAGCTCGACGGGCCAGGATGGGCTGTTCAGCACGCACCCCCACTGCCGCTGGGTCTGAGGTGGTCGCCGCCGCGGAGCTGGTCGACGGCGTGGACGAGAAGGGGCTCCAGGACGGCCAGGCCGTCCTTCACCCCGCCGGGGGAACCCGGCAGGTTCACGATCAGTGTCCCCCGGGCGACGCCGGCCAGCCCGCGGGAGAGCGCCGCGGTCGGCACCTTCTCCCGGCCGAACGCCCTGATGGCCTCGGGAATGCCCGGGATCTCGTGGTCGAGCACCCGCAGCGTCGCCTCGGGGGTGCGGTCGGTCGGCGAGATTCCGGTGCCGCCGGTGGTCACGATGACGTCGTAGCCCGCCTCGACACCGGCGCGCAGCGCGGCCTCCACGGGGTCACCGTCCGGCACGACCTTCGGCCCCTCGACCGCGAAGCCGAAGGAGGAGAGTCCGGCGGCGATCAACGGGCCGCCCCGGTCCTCGTAGACACCTGCGGAGGCGCGGTTGGAGGCGGTGACCACCAGGGCTCGGTAGGCCCGCTCGGCGGCCGGGCCGGTGCCGGCGCTCATGTCCGGCTCCAGTCGCCGGACTTCCCGCCCGTCTTCTCTTCCACCCGTACGTCCGTGATGACCGCTCCCTTGTCGACGGCCTTCACCATGTCGATCACGGTGAGGGCCGCGACACTGACCGCCGTGAGGGCTTCCATCTCGACGCCGGTGCGGTCGGTCGTCCTGACGGTGGCGACGATCTCGACGGCGTCGTCCGCGACCGACAGGTCGACCGTGACGCCCGACACGGACAGCGGGTGGCACAGCGGGATCAGGTCCGGGGTGCGCTTGGCTCCCATGATCCCGGCGATGCGGGCGGTGGCGAGGGCGTCACCCTTGGGAACTCCCTCGCCGCGCAGCAGCTCGACGACGCCGGGCGAGACCAGGACACGGCCGCTGGCGCGCGCGGTGCGCGCGGTCACGTCCTTCCCGGACACGTCGACCATACGGGCGGCGCCCGCCTCGTCGATGTGCGTCAGTCGGTCCTGCACGGGGGGTCCGGAGGTGTCCCCCCGGGACGGAACAGTCATGTGCGTGGGCGCTCCCGGTCAGGGCCCGTCGCGGTGCGGCGCGTGGGCCTGGTGTGCGCGACACGTTACCGCCCGGTCGTCCGCCGCCACGCCTCCGTGATGAGCGTGCGCCCCTCTCGTGACCCGGCGGTGCGTCGGCGGGCGGCCCGGCTCCCGGCCGATCAGCCGAGCAGGACGACCTCGACCTCGGTGCCGGGCTCGACCGAGGTGGCGCTCTCGGGGACGACGATCAGCGCGTCGGCGTGCGCGAGGGCCGCGACCAGGTGGGATCCGGCGCCGCCGACGGGAGTCACCGTGCCGTCCGCGTAGGTGCCGCGCAGGAACTGGCGGCGGCCCTCGGGCGAGGTCAGCGCCTTGTCCGCGGCGAGGGTGGCCCGGGTGGTGGGCCGGTGGACGTCCTTCAGGCCCGCGAGCGTGCGGATGGCGGGGCGCACGAAGAGCTCGAAGGAGACGTACGACGACACGGGGTTGCCCGGGAGCGCGAGCAGCGGGGTGTGGTCGGGGCCGATGGAGCCGAAGCCCTGGGGCTTGCCGGGCTGCATGGCGAGCTTGCGGAAGTCGATGCCGCCGCCGGCCTCGTCCTCGTCGCCCACCGAGGACAGCGCTTCCTTGACGACGTCGTAGGCGCCGACGCTCACGCCGCCGGTGGTGACGACGAGGTCGGCGCGGATGAGCTGGTCCTCGATGGTGGCGCGCAGGGTCTCGGCGTCGTCGGCGACCGCGCCCACGCGGTAGGCGATGGCGCCGGCGTCGCGGGCGGCCGCGTACAGGGCGAAGCTGTTCGAGTCGTAGATCTGGCCGGTGCCCAACGCCTCGCCGGGCTGGGCGAGTTCGCTGCCGGTGGAGAGGACGACCACGCGCGGGCGGGGCCGTACGCGCACGGTGGCGCGGCCGATCGCGGCGAGCAGGCCGATCTGCGGCGGGCCGAGGATCGTGCCCGCTTCGAGGGCGCGGTCGCCCGCCTTCACGTCGCTGCCGGCGGCGCGCACGTGCGCGCGTGCCTCGGCGGCGCGGTGGATGTGCACCTGTCCGAAGGCGCCCTCGGGGGAGGCGCTGTGCGCGCGCATCCCGGTGACCGGGCCCTCTCCGAGGCCTCCGTCCGTCCACTCGACGGGGACGACGGCCTCGGCGCCGGGCGGCAGCGGGGCACCGGTCATGATGCGGACGGCCTGGCCGGGGCCCACGTAGGGCGCCTCGGCCTGGCCGGCCGCGACATCGCCGACGACCGTCAGGACCGCCGGGTACTCCTCGCTCGCGCCCGCGACGTCCGCGACCCGGACCGCGTACCCGTCCATCGAGCTGTTGTCGAAGGGCGGCAGGGACACCGGCACCGTGACGTCCTCGACCAGGACGCAGCCCTGGGCGTCGAGGAGTTGCAGCTCGATGGGTTCGAGGGGGCGGACGGTGCCGAGGATGTCCTCCAGGTGGTCGTCCACCGACCAGAGGTGATCCTGGCCGGCGGTGCGGGTCGCGGCGCTGCTCAAAGTCCCTACATCTCCTCGGCTACGTACCTTCGAAGCCAGGTCCGGAAGTCCGGTCCCAGGTCTTCACGTTCGCACGCGAGTCTGACAATGGCACGCAGGTAGTCGCCACGGTCGCCGGTGTCATAGCGGCGGCCCTTGAAGACGACGCCGTGCACGGGGCCGCCGACCTTCTCGTCGGAGGCGAGCTGCTGGAGGGCGTCGGTGAGCTGGATCTCGCCGCCGCGGCCGGGCTCGGTCTTGCGCAGTATGTCGAAGATGTGGGGGTCGAGGACGTAGCGCCCGATGATGGCGTAGTTGCTGGGAGCGTCGGCCGCGTCGGGCTTCTCGACCAGGCCCGTCACCTTCACGAGGTCGCCCTCGCCGGTGGGTTCGACGGCGGCGCATCCGTAGAGGTGGATCTGCTCGGGCGCCACCTCCATGAGGGCGATGACGCTGCCGCCGTGCTGCTCCTGGACCTCGACCATGCGGGCCAGCAGGGGGTCGCGCGGGTCGATCAGGTCGTCGCCGAGGAGGACGGCGAAGGGTTCGTGGCCGACGTGCGGGGCCGCGCACAGGACGGCGTGACCGAGTCCCTTGGGGTCGCCCTGGCGCACGTAGTGCATGGTCGCGAGGTCGCTGGACTCCTGGACCTTGGCGAGCCGGCCGGCGTCGCCCTTCTTCTGGAGCGCCGATTCGAGCTCGTAGTTGCGGTCGAAGTGGTCTTCCAGCGGGCGCTTGTTGCGGCCCGTGATCATCAGGACGTCGTCAAGACCCGCCGACGCGGCCTCTTCGACCACGTACTGGATCGCCGGCTTGTCGACGACCGGCAGCATCTCCTTGGGAGTGGCTTTGGTGGCCGGCAGGAACCGGGTGCCTAGGCCTGCCGCGGGGATGACAGCCTTACTGATCCTGGGGTGTGACTCAGTCATGCCCGTAACCATATCCGGTGGCTATGTGCTGAATCTGTGGCTCCGGTTAATTCGCTCTCATATGAGCGCATTGAGAAGAGTACGGGAGCGACCTGTGAGCCACCTGGGACCCGAACCGGACCCTACGAAGCGAATGTTGCGCCGAGGGTTCCTGTCGGTGAGAACCGGGTTGACGGACGATGACGTGCGGAAGTCCGCCGCGGCGCTCGCCGTTCGGGCCCTGGAACTCCCCGAACTGGCGCACGCGCGCTCGGTGGCGGCGTACGTCTCCGTGGGGAGCGAGCCCGGCACCCTCGCACTCCTGGACGCGCTCCACGCGCGCGGGGTGCGGGTGCTGCTGCCGGTCCTGCTGCCGGACAACGACCTGGACTGGGGCGTGTACGAGGGGGCCGGTTCCCTCGCACCGGTCCGGCACGGCACGAGAATGGCCCTTCAGGAGCCCGTGGGTGCGCGGTTGGGCCCGGAGGCCGTCGGGGGCGCGGACGTGGTCCTGCTGCCCGGTCTCGCCGTCGACGGGCGCGGAATGCGGCTGGGCCGCGGCGGGGGTTCCTACGACCGCGTCCTGGCCCGCCTGGAGCGGGCGGAGGCCGATCCCGCGCTGGTGGTGCTCCTGTACGACACCGAAGTCGTCGAGCGGGTACCGGCGGAGGCCCACGACCGGCCCGTCCACGCGGTGGTGACCCCTTCCGGGGTGCGCCGCTTCCGCTGACCCGCGCCCGGAACGCGAAGTGGCCCTCCACGCGTGCGTGGAGGGCCACTTCGGCCGGACCCGGAGGCGAGGCGTCACGCCCCGCCGGTCTCCGCCGCTGTCACGGTTCGAGGACGAGGGTGTCGCTCGTCCTCTTGTCGACGGCCTTCTCCGAGAAGGCCCAGGGCAGGAGTTCGCCCTTGGCCCACAGATCCGTCTGATCCGTGTAGTGCGCGCTGTACGCGTGCCCGCTGGCTCCCGACAGGTTGATCCACTTCGACTTGTCGAGGTCGCCGAGGTTCACGACCATCCGCATCGAGGGAACCCACACCACTCCGTAGCCGCCCGCCGCGTTCCAGCCGGTCGCGTTGACCGTCGCCTCGCCGCCGCCGAGCTTCCAGGGGCCGCGGTTGAGCATGTACTGGAGGAAACGGGGGCCTTCGGTACCGAGGGTCTGGTTCTTCAGGAACAGGCGGTGCAGCCGGCCCCAGCTCCAGGTGTCGATGTCCTTGCCGAGCTTGGCGGTCAGCTCCCAGCGGGCGTCCCGCAGAGCGCGGCCGAACAGCTCGTCACGGGTGTCCGTCGCCTTCTGGGTGCGCGTCTTGGGCAGCTTCCACCAGTCGTTCTTCTCATCGTTGATGATCTTGCGGACGACCTCGAACCACCGGTCGCCGCCGTCCGGCTGCGCCTGGTCCGCGTCGCGCTCGCCGCACTCGCGCACCTTCTGGTCCTCGTCCGCGGGACCCGTGGTGTCGACCCGGTCGACGTTCAGGCACTGGCCCTTGACCCGCAGTTCCTTGGGCAGCTTGTTGCCGAAGGCGAGCTTGAGGATGTTGCGCCAGGTGGCGTTGAAGTAGGCGGCCGCCGCGGAGTCGGAGTCCTGGGTGTAGTCCCAGCCCTCCAGGAGCTTCTGCGCCTCGCGCACGTCCTTGTCGGCCACGTCGATCTTGAGCAGCTTCGGCACGATCAGCTTGGCGATCTCGCTGCTGTTGTCGAGCTGCATCTGCCGCATGTCGTCGGTGGAGATCTTGCCGCCGCCGTTGATCTTCGACTCGATCAGGTCGTTGATCCGCTGGCTGCGGGTGCCGTAACCCCAGTCCGTGGTGAGCGTGTAGGGGTACTTGTCCTTGTCGACGACCGCCTGGTTCGCGGTGACGATGTAGCCACGCTTCGGGTTGTACTCGTAGGGCAGCGCGGACTGCTTGATGTAGCCGGTCCAGCGGTACTTGGACTCCCAGCCGGGCGAGGGGAGCGAACCGTCGTCACCCTCGGCGCGCGTCGGGATCTTCCCCGGCAGCTGGTAGCCGATGTTGCCCTCGGTGTCGGCGTACACGAGGTTCTGCGAGGGCACGTCGAAGGACGTGGAGGCCTTGCGGAACTCGGTCCAGTCCGAGGCCTTGTCCATCTCGAAGACGGCGTCCATCGACTTGCCGGGGTTCAGCGCGGTCCAGCGCAGCGCGATGGCGTAGCCGTCCCCGCGGTCGGGCGCCCCGGCGTCGACGCCGGCCTTCTTGCCGACCTTGACGAGTTCGTCGTCACGGTCGGAGAGCAGCGGCATGCCGTCCTCGGTCGAGCGGACCACGATCGTCTTGCTCGCCCCGCCCGCGACCTTGATGGTCTCCTTGCGGGTGGTGAAGGGCAGCACCTTGTCGTCGTACTCGTAGCCCTCGCCGGTGATCTTCTCCAGGTAGAGGTCGGTGACGTCGACCCCGGAGTTGGTCATGCCCCAGGCGATGTCCTGGTTGTGGCCGATGACCACGCCGGGCATCCCCGCGAAGGTGTAGCCGGCGACGTCGTACTGACACTTGGCGGAGAGCGTCGTGCAGTGCAGGCCCATCTGGTACCAGACCGAGGGCAGCGAGGCCGACAGGTGCGGGTCGTTGGCGAGCAGCGGCTTGCCGGTGATGGTGTGGCTGCCCGAGACGACCCAGGAGTTGGAGCCGATGCCGTTGCCGTTGACGCCGACGGCGGTGGGCACGTTGTCGAGCACGTCGTAGAGGCCCGACAGCTGGCTCTGGAACCCGGAGGGCGCCTCGGTGTTGCCCGTGAGCCCCGTGCCCGCCGTGGACGTCGAGCCCGCGGCGGTGCCGGTCGGCGAGTACGCCCCGGTGACGCCGTCGTACGCGCCCTCCTGGACGATCGCCTTGTTCCGGCTGTACGGGTACTCCGGGTACAGGTCGGCGATCTGCTTCGGGCCGAGCCGGCTCGTCATCAGCGAGCGGTCGATCTCGTCCTGCATGTTGCCGCGCAGGTCCCAGGCCATCGCCTTGAGCCAGGCCACGGAGTCGACCGGGGTCCACTGCTGGGGCGTGTAGTCGTTGCTGAAGCCGAGGGCGGCGTACTCCAGGGAGATGTCCTTGCCGTCCTTGCCCTTCAGGTAGGCGTTGACTCCCTTGGCGTACGCCTGGAGGTACTTCTTCGTGGAGGCCGACAGCTTGGTGTCGTACTCCTTCTGTGCCACCCGGTTCCAGCCCAGGGTGCGCAGGAACTCGTCGTTCTCGACCTGGCCCTTGCCGAACATCTCGGACAGCCGGCCCGAGGTCATGTGGCGGCGCACGTCCATCTCGTAGAACCGGTCCTGCGCCTGGACGAAGCCCTGGGCCATGAACAGGTCCTCGTCGGACGAGGCGTAGACCTGGGGGATGCCGTTGCCGTCGCGCTTCACGTCCACCGGGCCCGACAGACCGTCGAGCTTTATGGAGCCCTTGGTCTGCGGGAAGGACGCGCGCACGGTGCTGACCCCCCAGTACCCGCCGAAGGCGATGCCCCCGATGACGGCAAGAACCAGGACAATCAAGAACAGTCGGGCTTTGCGCCCCTTCTTCCTGCCGGACTTGCCGGGCTTTTGGCCGGAAGAGGCGGTGGTGTTGGGGGGCATCGCTGTCCTTGCTGTCCTAACGCGAGCGGCAGGCGGTCCTGGAGTGCTGGAGCAACCATAGGCGCAGGGCCCACCGCGCCTTGACGCGGAGTGGGGAACCGGGAAGCACGAGCGTTCGATCTTGCCTCCCGGAACGTCAAGAAAGCGTCAAGAGTTAGGTAAGGTAACGAAGTACTTGCACTGAAGTACCCGGCTTCCGGTGCTCGGATCCGCACTCGTCCCGACGGGAGCGGATCGGCGAGAAAGGAAACAGCCCCTGACTGTCCACCACCTCAACCAGCTCCTGCTCGTGTGCGCGCTCGTCCTGCTCGTCGCCGTGGCGGCGGTCCGGATCTCCTCACGCAGCGGGCTCCCCACCCTGCTCGTGTACCTGGGGATCGGCGTCGCCATGGGCCAGGACGGCGTCGGCGACGTCCACTTCAACAGCGCCGAACTGACCCAGGTCATCGGATACGCGGCCCTGGTCGTGATCCTGGCCGAGGGCGGACTCGGCACGAAGTGGAAGGAGATCAAGCCGGCCCTCCCGGCGGCCTCCTCGCTGGCACTGGTGGGTGTCGCGGTGAGTGTCGGTGTCACCGCGACGGCGGCGCACTACCTGATCGACCTGGACTGGCGGCAGGCCCTCATCGTCGGGGCGGTGGTGTCCTCGACGGACGCCGCGGCGGTCTTCTCCGTCCTGCGGAAGATCCCGCTCCCCGCGCGCGTGACGGGCATCCTGGAGGCCGAGTCCGGCTTCAACGACGCCCCGGTGGTCATCCTCGTCGTCGCCTTCTCCACCGCCGGACCGGTGGAGCACTGGTACGCGCTGGTCGGTGAGATAGCCCTGGAACTCGCGATCGGCGCCGCCATCGGGATCGCGGTCGGCTGGCTCGGCTCCTTCGGGCTGCGGCACGTGGCACTGCCCGCCTCCGGCCTCTACCCGATCGCCGTCATGGCCATCGCCGTCGTCGCCTACGCCGCCGGAGCCCTCGCGCACGGCAGCGGATTCCTCGCCGTCTACCTCGCCTCCATGCTGCTCGGCAACGCGAAGCTCCCGCACTGGCCCGCCACCCGCGGCTTCGCCGAGGGACTCGGCTGGATCGCCCAGATCGGCATGTTCGTCCTGCTCGGCCTGCTGGTGACGCCGCACGAGATGGGCGACGACATCGTGCCCGCGCTCCTCGTCGGCCTGGTCCTGACGATGGTGGCGCGTCCCCTCAGCGTCATCGTCAGCCTGGCGCCCTTCCGCATGCCCTGGCAGGAGCAGACCCTGCTCTCCTGGGCGGGCCTGCGCGGCGCCGTACCCATCATCCTGGCGACCATCCCCATGGTGAACGGCGTCTCGGACAGCCGGCGCATCTTCAACATCGTCTTCGTCCTGGTCGTCGTCTACACCCTCATCCAGGGCCCCACGCTGCCCTGGCTGGCCCGCAAACTCCGGCTCGGAGCGCCCCCCGGCGCCGCCGACCTGGGCATCGAGTCGGCTCCCCTGGAGCGGCTGCGCGGCCACCTGCTGTCGGTCTCCATCCCGGAGGGGTCCCGGATGCACGGCGTCGAGGTGGGCGAACTGCGCATGCCTCCGGGCGCCGCGGTGACCCTCGTCGTCCGCGAGGGGAAGTCCTTCGTGCCGATGCCCACGACGGTGCTGCGACTCGGCGACGAGCTGCTGGTGGTGGCCACCGACCCGGTCCGGGACGCCGCCGAGAAGCGGCTCCGCGCGGTGGGCCAGGGCGGCAAGCTGGCCGGCTGGCTGGGCACCGGCGAGGTCGCCACCGAGAACCAGCGCGGTCACACGGCGCACCAAAAGGGCCTTTAACGGGACAACCGGGGATGGCGGGCATTCCCAGGCGAACGCTGCCACGGTGCTCGCTTTCACAGGCGAGGGGATGCCCGACCCCTGTACGATGAAGGCACACCTAGATCGGACCAACTCTGCCTGACGCAGAGCTGGCGCGACCGTATGGCGGCCGTCACGCCCTCCTGCCGAGGACGCCGGTATCTACCGCAGATCCGCGCAAGAGGACAGCTCTCGGCGCCCCCGCACGGGCGCGCTACCAGGCGGCAGAAAGGCACGGGCCGTGGCATCCACGGTCACCTCCCGTCCTGGATACGGACAGCTGCTGCGCACCCGCGGCGCCTGGACGTTCCTGCTCCCCGGATTCGCCGCACGGCAGCCGTTCGCCATGCTGACGATCTCCATCGTGCTGCTCGTGCAGCACACCACCGGCTCGTACGGAGCGGCCGGTGCCGTCGCCGCCGTGACCGGCGTCGCCATGGCCCTGTTCGCGCCCTTCACCGGCCGGCTGGCCGACCGCCACGGACAGCGGGCCGTCCTGCTGCCCGGCGTCCTCGTGCACGCCGTGGCGGGCCTCTCCCTGACCGCGCTGGCACTGGCGGACGCCCCGCTGTGGGCACTCTTCGCCGCCGCCGTGCCCACCGGCGCCTCGGTGCCGCAGGTCGGCCCCATGGTGCGGGCCCGCTGGGGCGTGAAGCTCCAGGGCTCCCCCCTCATGACCACCGCGGCGGCCTTCGAGTCCGTCACGGACGAGCTGACCTTCGTCTTCGGGCCGCTGCTCGCCACCGCCCTGTGCACGGCCGTCAACCCCGCCGCGGGCCTGCTCACGGAGGCCTCACTGACGCTCGTCGGCGGCCTGCTGTTCGCCGCCCAGCGGAGCACCCAGCCCTCCGTCGCCGCCGACCGGCACACGCGCGTGGACCACGGTTCCGCGCTGCGCGTCCCCGGAGTGCGCGTCCTCATCGTGACGTTCCTGGGCATCGGCTCCGTCTTCGGAGGCATGCAGGTCTCCCTGGCCGCCTTCAGCGAGTCGATCGGCGAGCCCGGCCTGAACGGCGTCCTGTACGGCGTCTTCGCGGCGGGCAACATGGTCTCCGGCATCGTCTGCGGCGCCATCGCCTGGAAGGTCGCCCCGCGGCGCCGGCTCGTCATCGGGTACGCCGCCCTCGCGCTGACCGCTTCCGGACTGTGGGCCGCGCACTCCGTGATCGTGCTCTCCGGAATCGGACTCCTGGTCGGCATGTGTATCGCCCCGGCCCTGATCACCGGCTACACCCTGGTCGAGAGCCTGGTCCCGCAGGGCGCCCGCACCGAGGCCTTCACCTGGCTCACCGGCGCGGTCGCGCTCGGCCAGGCGGCGGCTGTCACGGTCGCCGGTCAGCTGGAGGACCACGCCTGGGACGGCGCCGGCTTCCTGGTGCCGATGGCCGGTACGGTCCTTGCGCTGGCGACACTCCTGACCCTGCGGTCACGCCTCACCACGAGCGCCCCGAGCCGGACGGTCGCACGTGGCGTCGGTCACCGAGTGCCGGTGACAGTGGACTGATCCCGCGGAATACGTCACTATGGACCGTCGTTAGCACTCACTGAGTGAGAGTGCCAGGAGGAAGACAAGTGCCGACCTACCAGTACCAGTGCACCGAGTGTGGCGAGGGCCTCGAGGCGGTGCAGAAGTTCACCGACGATGCCCTGACCGAGTGCCCCAACTGCGGTGGACGCCTGAAGAAGGTGTTCTCGGCCGTCGGCATTGTCTTCAAGGGCTCCGGCTTCTACCGCAATGACAGCCGCGGCTCCTCGTCGAGCAGTGCGCCCGCGTCCAAGCCGTCGACGTCCACCGCGGCGTCGTCCGACTCGAAGTCGACGTCCAGCTCGTCGTCCTCGTCGTCCTCGGACTCGAAGTCGTCGGGCTCCGGCTCGGCCGGCAGCTCCGCCGCCTAGGACCTCTCCGGCCGGCCAGGGCGACCGCCCCGGCCCCGCGAGGCCTCCCAAGGCTCGTTCACGCCCGACCCCGTCGCCCTACGACGACGGGGTCTTCGGCGTTTCTCCGGCCCGGACGACAGGCCCTAGGGTGCGGTCCATGGCGAATACGGACAACCCACAGAGCCCGGCCGGAGCGCAGGCGGCGGGCCGGGCCGAGATCGGTGTCATCGGCGGCTCGGGCTTCTACTCCTTCCTCGACGACGTGACCGAACTCCAGGTCGACACCCCCTACGGGCCGCCCAGCGACTCCCTGTTCCTCGGCGAGATCGCCGGCAGGCGGGTCGCCTTCCTCCCCCGCCACGGTCGCGGCCACCATCTCCCGCCGCACCGCATCAACTACCGGGCCAACCTGTGGGCGCTGCGCTCCGTCGGCGCGCGTCAGATCCTCGGTCCGTGCGCCGTGGGCGGTCTGCGCCAGGAGTACGGGCCCGGAACCCTGCTCGTGCCGGACCAGTTCGTTGACCGGACGAAGTCGCGGGCCCAGTCCTACTTCGACGGGCTGCCGCTGCCGGACGGCTCGGTGCCGAACGTGGTGCATGTGTCCCTCGCCGACCCCTACTGCCCCGTCGGCCGCAAGGCCGCCCTGGAGGCCGCGCGCGGCCGGAACTGGGAGCCGGTGGACGGCGGCACGCTCGTCGTCGTGGAGGGTCCCCGCTTCTCCACCCGGGCCGAGTCCCTCTGGCACCAGGCACAGGGCTGGTCGGTGGTCGGCATGACCGGTCACCCGGAGGCGGCGCTCGCCCGCGAACTGGAGCTCTGCTACACGTCGTTGACGCTGGTGACCGACCTGGACGCGGGCGCCGAGAGCGGCGAGGGCGTCTCCCACGACGACGTGCTGAAGGTGTTCGCGGCGAACGTGGACCGGCTGCGGGGCGTGCTCTTCGACGCGGTCGCGGGGCTCCCGGAGAACGGCACACGGGACTGCCTGTGCACGACTGCCCTGGGCGGGATGGACCCCGGGTTCGACCTGCCGTAGGCGCACTCCGCTCGGGACTTCGGGGCGGGTCCTGCCGGGGTGCCGTTACGGAGCCGGGGCACCGGATCCCGGGGCGCCGGGGCGGTGACGTGCGGGAGGCTCACGGGCTGTGCCGCCGGTGAGCCTCCACGTCGGCGGCGGCGGTGAGTCTCCTGGTCGGTGGCGGCGCGGGGTGGGGCGGGGCGGGGCGAGGCGGAACCTCCCGTTCGGGTGAGGGAGTTGTCCACAATCCGTCGACGGTCCACCGGCTCCGGCGGGCTTCGCCGCGAGGCCTCATCGTGGGATCGCAAGCCGGTCCCTCGTCACAGGTGGTGGTCTCCATGGCTCAGTACACCCGCCCCGCTCAGTACACCCCGCAGGCCCTACTCCCGCGGCAGCCGCAGCAGGTGGCATCGCTTCATCCGCGGTCACAGCAACCAGCGCCGTCGCCACGCCCAAGCCCACACCCACACCCGCACGCTTCGCAGGCACAGCAGACGGGACTCGACCGCCCACCCGGCGCGGACGCTCCGCCGACGTGCGCCGTGCCGCTCTTCGCGCCGGTCCACGTGCGCGGCGGGCGGTACCGGCTGCGGCGCCTCGTCAGGCACCGGCGGCGGGCGATCGCCGCGGGCCTGGCGATGACGGCCGCCGCTCTCGTGGCGGCCGGCCCGCAGGACGCCGAAGGGGCGCGCGGACATCCGGCGCCCGCTCCGCCGGCCGGATCGGTGACCGCCTCCGCCACCGGCCCCGACCCGGCGCGCGCGGACGGGACGCGCCCCGTCCGGACCGTGACGGCCCCCGTGCGGATCGCCGACGGCGCGACGGTCGGGCTGCTGCACCCCGGCGACCGCGTGGACGTGGTGGCCGCCGACAGCGGCGGCGCGGTGCGGGTGGTGGCGACCGATGCGAGGGTCACCGAGGTGCCGGACGTCGGCGCCACCGAGACCGGGGCGCTGGTGGTCCTCGCCGTGCCCCGCCCGACGGCCGTGCGACTGGCCGGCGCGGGCACGACGTCACGGCTGGCGGTGACGTTGCGATGAGGGGAGGAACCGTGTCAAGTCCCTCGTTGGAGCGACCCAATTGGACACCCCCGGCAGGCCCTGCCGTAGGTTTCGGAGCTGCTTGTTCCACGACTTGTGCAGAGGGGCCTCCTGGTGAGCGAGAAGCAACAGCCCGGCGTCTGGGAGGGCTTCAAGGCCTTCCTGATGCGCGGCAACGTCATCGACCTGGCCGTCGCGGTGGTCATCGGCGCGGCCTTCACCAACATCGTCAACTCCGTGGTGAAGGGCATCATCAACCCCGTGGTCGGGGCGATCGGGACGAAGAACCTCGACAACTACAGCTCGTGCCTGAAGCACCCGTGTCGCGGCACCGGCGACACCGCCGAGGGCATCCGCATCATGTGGGGTTCGGTGCTGGGCGCCACGCTCAGCTTCGTGATCACGGCCGCCGTCGTGTACTTCCTGATGGTGATGCCAATGGCCAAGTTCCTGGCCCGGCAGGCCGCCCGCCAGAGGGCGAAGGAGAACACCAAGGAGGTCATGGACGTGACCGAGCTGGAGGTGCTCAAGGAGATCCGCGACGCGCTGGTCGCCCAGCGGGGCAACGGCCACCGCGAAGGCTGACGGCGGGGCTCCAGGGCCGCGCTCAGATGTGGTGGGGCGGCTTCTCGTCGAGGAAGCGCTTCAGGTCGGCGGCACTGTCACCGGTGCTGTCGGCCTGCTCTCCCCACCCACGGTCCGTGTCGTCCGAGGACTGCTGGCTCAGCGGGTCGTCGAAGACCAGCGCCGGCTTCGGATCGCGCGGTTCGGAGGCGGGGGCGGTACTCATGCCTCCAGAGTACGTCGCGGGTGGCGGGGGCCCGGCCCGACGCCGTCCGGGGGACTTCGGCGCCACGGCCACCGGTGACCTCCTTCACACGAATTCGCGCCGCTTTTCTGCTGTGCTTGGCCGCATGACCTCCCGTTCCACTCCCGAGCCCACCGCGGCGGCACGCCCCGCGGGCCGACGGCCCCTGCGCAGAATGACCGCCCGCGGGCGCGACGAGGCGCACCGGGTGGCGTCACCGCTGGAGCTCTTCTTCGACCTGTGTTTCGTGGTGGCCATCTCCCAGGCCGGCGCCGAGCTGGTGCACGCCGTGGCGGAGGGGCACGCGGGCAAGGGCATCCTCAACTACGCGATGATCTTCTTCGCCATCTGGTGGGCGTGGATGAACTTCAGCTGGTTCGCGTCGGCCTACGACAACGACGACGTGCTCTACCGGGTCGTCACGCTGGTGCAGATCGCGGGCGTGCTGGTGCTCGCCGCCGGGGTGTCGAAGGCGTTCGAGAGCCATGACTTCCTGGTCGTCTGGATCGGCTACGTGATCATGCGGTTGGCGATGATCGCGCAGTGGCTGCGGGTCGCGCGGTCCACGCGGGGCGCCGAGAGAACGATGGCGTTGCGCTACGCGGGCGGTGTGCTGCTCTGCCAGGTCGGCTGGCTCGGCCTGCTGTTCACGCCCGAGGCGGCCCTCCCGTGGGTGTTCCTGGTCGTGGTGATCGCCGAGCTGTGCGTGCCGCTGTTCGCGGAGAAGGACTACTCCACGGCCTGGCACCCGCACCACATCTCCGAGCGCTACGGGCTGTTCACGATCATCGTGCTGGGCGAGACGATCGCCGCGGCCACGGTCGCGGTGAAGTCGGCGGTGGACGAGCACGACGCGCTGGGCGAGCTGCTGCCGATCGCCACGGGCGGGCTGCTGATCGTGTTCGCCGCCTGGTGGATCTACTTCGTGGTGCCGATCCACGGACACCTGCGGACCAGCGGCCAGGCGTTCCTGTGGGGGTACGGGCACTATCTGATCTTCGCGTCGGCCGCCGCGATCGGGGCCGGCCTGGAGGTCGCGGTCGAGCAGGCCGTCGGCACGGCACACATCTCGACCCTCGCCGCGTCCGCCGCGGTGACGCTGCCGACCGCGCTGTACTTCCTCGCCGTGTGGGTGCTGCACTCCCGCTACTTCAAGGTGGGCATCGCCCAGCAGCTCGTCCTGCCGACCACCGCCCTGCTGGTCATCCTGTGCACGTTCCTCGGCGACTGGGCGGTGCCCGCCGCAGGCATCGTCGCGGCATCGTCCGTGGCGGTGGGAGTGGTGCTGACGGCGCGGATGGCGGCGCGGGAGGCGACGGTGGACGCGTAGGCACACGGCAGCCGAGGTCCCCGGTGCGGCTGCCCGGGGCCGGGGCCGGGGAACACTGGGCGCATGACAGTTGACGCTCTGACGGATGTGGCCGGTCTGCGGGTCGGGCACGCGACGCGTACCGGCGACGGGTGGCTCACGGGGACGACGGTCGTGCTCACCCCCGAAGGCGGTGCGGTCGCCGCCGTGGACGTGCGGGGCGGCGGGCCCGGCACCAAGGAGACCGACGCGCTCGATCCCCGCAATCTCGTGCAGAAGGTCGAGGCGGTGGTGCTGACCGGCGGCAGCGCCTACGGGCTGGACGCGGCGTCGGGCGTGATGGCCTGGCTGGAGGAGCGCGGGCGCGGGGTTCGGGTGGGCCCCGACCCGCTGCACGTCGTACCGGTCGTGCCCGCGGCCTGCGTCTTCGACCTGGGCCGGGGCGGGGCCTTCCGGTGCCGGCCGGACGCCGCCACCGGACGGGCGGCGGTCGAGGCGGCCGACGCGAGCGAGCCGGGCGCCGGGGTGCCCGAGGGAGGGGTGGGCGCGGGAACGGGCGCGGTGCTCGGCGAGATCAAGGGCGGGGTCGGGACGGCGAGCGTCGTGCTGGAGTCCGGCATCACGGTCGGCGCGCTGGTGGTGGCCAACGCGGCGGGCTCGGCGGTGGAACCGGAGACGGGCGCGTTGTACGGGGAGTTGATGGCGGGACGTGCGGCGTGTCCGGCCGCGCCGGTGCACGAGGCCGCTCGGCGGCGGCTCGCGGAGACCGCCGCGAAGAACGCGCCGCCGCCGCTGAACACCACGCTGGCCGTGGTCGCGACCGACGCCGACCTGACGCGCGCGCAGGCGCAGAAGCTCGCGGGCACGGCGCACGACGGGATCGCCCGCGCCGTGCGGCCGGTGCACCTGCTGAACGACGGGGACACGGTGTTCGCGCTGGCGACGGGCGCCCGGCCGCTCGACGCCGGGAACCCGCTGGCGTTGAACGAGATCCTGGCGGCGGGCGCCGACCTGGTGACGCGCGCCATCGTGCGGGCCGTGCGCGCCGCCGGTTCGGTGGACGGACCGGGCGGGGCGTGGCCCTCGTACGAGGAGCTCTACGGAAGGGAGTAGGGGCTGATCCGGACGACGGGCCCGAGGGTCGTCCGGCCTTCGGGCCGGGCGATTGTCCTGGTTGTGTCACGTGACGGTCCCCGGCCCGAGTCGACGGGAACCCCTCCCGGCGCCGCTCGCTCTTTCTCCCCGTACCGCAGCGGACGCCGCAGCCGACGACAACGGGGAGCAGACGTGACAACGCCGAAGAGGACAGCACGCGCACTGGGGGCCTGTGCCGCCCTGATGATCGGCGCTCTCACCCTCACCGCCTGCGGCGGCGACGCCAGCGCCGACACCGCGGGGGGCAAGGACGGCAAGGGCGGCGGGAACTCCGCCCGGACGTCCACGGCGCGGATCGTCATCTCGGCGAAGGACGGCTCGACGAGCGCGTCCATCAACGCGACGGGCGTGAAGGTGAGCCACGGCCGGCTGACCGAGGTGAAGATGACGGTCGCCGGAACCGGGACGGCCGTGCCGGGGGCGATCACGGCGGACGGCGGTTCCTGGAAGCCGAAGGAGCAGCTGGAGCGGGGCACGAAGTACCAGATCTCGGCGACGGCGAAGGACGCCGACGGGCGGACCGCGGCGGCCAACTCGATCTTCACCACGGTCTCTTCGAGCAACAGCTTCATCGGGACGTACACGCCGGACGACGGGGCCACGGTGGGGGTCGGCATGCCGGTGTCGTTCACCTTCGACAAGGCGATCGGCGACAAGAGGACCGTCCAGTCGCACATCAAGGTCAGTTCCAGCAGCGGACAGCAGGTCGTGGGCCACTGGTTCGGGGCGCAGCGCCTCGACTTCCGGCCCGAGGAGTACTGGAAGGCCGGCTCCAAGGTCACGATGAGGATCGACCTGGACGGGGTCGAGGGCGCCAACGGCGTCTACGGGGTGCAGAAGAAGACCGTCACCTTCACCGTCGGCCGCTCCCAGGTCTCCACGGTCGACGTGAACACCCAGACGATGACGGTCGTGCGGGACGGGAAGACCGTCAAGAGCGTGCCGATCTCCGCGGGCAGCCCCGAGCACACCACGTACAACGGGCAGATGGTGATCTCGGAGAAGTTCGCGCGGACGCGGATGAACGGTTCGACAGTCGGGTACGGCGGCGAGTACGACATCCCGGACGTGCCGCACGCGATGCGTCTGACGTCGTCGGGGACGTTCATCCACGGCAACTACTGGTACAGCCGCGGGAACGCGCCGTTCGGCCGGCAGGGCACCAGTCACGGCTGTGTCGGTCTCGCCGACGAGCAGGGCACGCAGGGCGACACCCCCGCCAAGTGGTTCTTCGACAACTCGCTCGTCGGGGACGTCGTGACGGTCAGGAACTCTCCCGACAAGACGGTCGCGCCGGACAACGGGCTCAACGGCTGGAACATGTCGTGGAGTGCCTGGACCGCCGGAAGTGCCGTCTGACGAGGGCCTTTTGAGGGCCGGGCGGGCCGCGCGGGAACTCCCCGCGCGGCCCGCCCGTTTTCCGTCCGCACGTTTTCTCGGTTCGCGGACATGATGTCCGACCGAGGGGCTACGGTATGCACCCACAAGGTGACATGCAGCAACGCCGGGAGAAACCTTGAGCGTTCCGTACGAGACAGCAGCGTACGAACCACCCGAGTCGCCCGAGTCTCCGGAGGAGCATCTCGAAAGGCTTCTGGGCCGCGCCCTGAACTCGTTCGAGCTGCCCGACGAGACGATACGGCTTCTCGACTGCGCGCTGGCGCACGACAGCTCGTTGCACTCCGCGCACCACAGCGCCGGCCTGCACCGGGAGACCTACCGGCACACGTGGCTGCTCTCCGACGGCTCCGCCGTCACCCTGTGGGAGCTGGTACACAACACGGCGGTCGGCCGCGACGCACAGCACGAGGTGTACATCGACGAGGAGGAGGTGCGCGCGGCCACGGCCCGGCTCTCCCTCCCGCCGGACGCACCGGACTTCGAACTGCCCGCGTTCGTGCAGTTGTCGTCGATCCCCGAGCCGCGGCACACATACGTGCCCGACGCCTCCGCCGATCACGCGCGCCGGCTCCTGCGGCGCGCGGAGAACACGGACGGGCCGGACGCCGAGCTCTCGGCGCTGCTGCTGCGGGAGGCGTTCGCGCACCAGATCACCCAGGCCTTCGGCCGCCCCGGACGCACCGGGCAGGCGGGGTTGTCCTTCTCGCTGTACGAGCACGCGTTCCTGCTGCGGGACGGACAGGAGATCTCCCTGTGGGAGGTCGAGCACACGGCGACACCGGACCGGCGGCACATGTGCGAGGTGTACGCGACGGAGGACGCGGCGCGGGACGCCATGGAGCGGCGCGCCGCCCGGCTCGGCTGACCCGACCAGGCTGCCCCACTCGGCCGACCTGGCGCGCGGCCTCGCGGACCCGCCCTACGGACGGCTGTCGCTGAACTGCCGTACCAGGCGCGCGAAGGCGACGCGTTCCTCGGGGGTCAGGTCCACGGATTCCGTGTCGGGGCCGTGGCGGCGCTGACCGGGCAGCGCCCGGAGCGCTTCGCCGGGGTGCGGCGCCATGGCGACGGAAGGCCCGCCGCGCAGCAGGCGGGCCAGGCCGACGACCCAGACGACGGTCGCCAGCGCGAGGAACGCCACGCCGGTCAGCTGGAGGATCGACACGTGCTCGGGCATGCGCCCCAGTAGACACCACGGTCCGGGACTTTGACCCCGGACCGTGACGCATCTCGCAGAAGCGGTGAACACCTCACAGCTGCCCCAAAGGGGCACCGTGACAGGCGGTTCAGGCCGCGACCGGCTCCTTCGAACCGGCCGGGGACGCCGCGGTGGCGCCGGTGCTCTCGGCGTCGGCGCCCGACTCAGACCGCTTGCGCAGGCCCTTCAGGACGACGACCAGAGCGGTGGTGACGCCGACACCGGCGGCGACGGCGATCAGGTAGAGGAACGGGTTGCCGATCAGCGGGACCACGAAGATGCCGCCGTGCGGGGCGCGCAGCGTGGCGCCGAACGTCATCGACAGGGCACCGGTGACGGCTCCGCCCGCCATCGCGGAGGGGATGACGCGCAGCGGGTCGGCGGCGGCGAAGGGGATCGCGCCCTCGGTGATGAAGGAGGCGCCCAGCACCCAGGCGGCCTTGCCGTTCTCGCGCTCGGTCGGGGTGAAGAGGCGGGCGCGCACGGTCGTCGCGAGGGCCATCGCCAGCGGCGGGACCATGCCCGCCGCCATCACGGCCGCCATGATCTTCATCGCCGAGTCGCCGGGGTTCGCGACGGCGATCCCGGCGGTGGCGAACGTGTAGGCGACCTTGTTGACCGGGCCGCCGAGGTCGAAGCACATCATCAGGCCGAGCAGGGCGCCGAGCAGGACGGCGTTCGCGCCGGTGAGGTCGTTCAGCCAGTCGGTCATGCCCTTCTGGGCGGACGCGATGGGCTTGCCGATCACCACGAACATCAGGAACCCGACGATCGCCGAGGAGATCAGCGGGATCACCACCACCGGCATGATGCCGCGCACCGCCGCCGGGATGCGGACCTTCTGGATCGCCATCACCACGCCGCCGGCGATCAGGCCCGCCGCGAGGCCGCCGAGGAAGCCCGCGTTGATGGTGAGGGCGATCGAGCCGCCGACGAAGCCGGGGACGAGGCCGGGCCGGTCCGCCATGCCGTAGGCGATGTAGCCGGCCAGGACCGGGATCAGGAAGTTGAAGGCGACGCCGCCGATCTGGAACAGCAGCGCGCCCCAGCTGTCCGCCTGGGTCCACACGAAGTGGTCCATGACGGACGGTGCCTTGTTGACCTGCCAGCCACCGATCGCGAAGCCGAGGGCGATGAGCAGACCGCCTGCGGCGACGAACGGGACCATGTAGCTCACCCCGGACATCAGCCAGGTACGGAGCCGTGTGCCGTAGCCCTCGCCGGCGTCACCGGTGCGTTCGACGGGCGTACCGGAGGCCGGGCCGGCGGCAGAGCCCGGCGCCGGTCCGGCGGTGACCTCGCCGCGGGCGGCCTTCTCCCGCACCTCGGCGACGAGTTCGGCGGGACGGTTGATGCCGGCCTTCACCCCGACGTCGACGGTCGGCTTCCCGGCGAAGCGCTCCTTCTCCCGTACGGGCACGTCGTGGGCGAGGATCACGCCGTCCGCCGCCGCGATCACCGCCGGGTCGAGGCGGGTGAAGCCGGCCGATCCCTGGGTCTCCACGACGAGTTCGGCCCCGGCCTCACGGCCCGCGTTCTCCAGGGACTCGGCCGCCATGTAGGTGTGCGCGATACCGGTGGGGCAGGAGGTGACGGCGACGACACGGAACGGGCGGCCGTCCGGAGCGGCGGTTGAGCCGGGCACCGGGGCCGGTCCGTCCTCGACGCTCGCACCCGGCACCGGGGCCGCGCCGCCCGGAGCGGCGCTCTCGGCGGAGGCCGCCGCCTCAGCCGCTCCCGTCCCCGCCTCCGCTGCCGCGGAGCCCTCCGGGTGCTCGGCGTTCTCGGCGCCTGCGGTGACGTCCGCGGGCGCCGGGGACCGGTCTGCGCGGATGAGCGCCGCCGCGGTCTCCGCGTCGTCCACGGCCCGCAGCGCGGCGGTGAACTCGCCGTTCGTCAACTGCCGGGCGAGGGCCGACAGGATGGTGAGGTGGGCGTCGTCCGCGCCCGCCGGAGCGGCGATCAGGAAGATCAGGTCGGCGGGTCCGTCCGGTGCGCCGAAGTCGATCCCGGCGGTCTTGCGTCCGAAGGCGAGCGTCGGTTCCGTGACGTGCTCGCTGCGGCAGTGCGGGATGCCGATGCCGCCGTCCAGGCCGGTCGGCATCTGGGCCTCGCGGGCGGCCACGTCGGCGAGGAACCCGTCCAGGTCGGTGACCCGGCCCAGGGCGGCCATGCGCTCGGCGAGGGCACGAGCCGCCGCCTCCTTGGTGTCGGCGGACAGGTCGAGATCGACCAGGTCCGCGGTGATCATCTCGCTCATCGCGGGCTCCTTCGCACGCGTATCGCCCGGGGGGAGTCATGGGCGGGAACGGAAGGGGGGACGGGGACAGAGGTGGGGACGGGGGTACGGGGTTCGGCGGGGGCGGGGACGGTCATGGCATCCGCTCCGTCAGGGGTCGGGACTCCGGGATCTCGGTCGTGACGGTCACGGCGTCCGGGGCGAGGTCGGCGGGGCCCGGCATCACGCTGCCGGGGAGCTGGACGGCGGCGGCACCGTGCGCGACCGCGGAGGCGAGGGCGTGCGGCCCGCTGCCGCCGGCGATCAGGAACCCGGCGAGCGAGGAGTCACCGGCGCCCACGTTGCTGCGTACGGAGTCGACGCGGGCGCTCCCGAACCAGGTGCCGGCGGCCTCGACGAGCACCTGCCCGTCGGCGCCCAGGCTCGCGAGCACGGCGCCCGCGCCCATCGCGCGCAGTTCCTCGGCCGCCTTCACCGCGTCGCCCACCGTGGCGAGGGGACGGCCGACGGCCGCGGCCAGTTCCTCGGCGTTGGGCTTCACCACGTCGGGCCGCTCGCGCAGCGCCGCGAGGAGCGCGGGGCCGGACGTGTCGAGGGCGATGCGGGCGCCCGCCGTGTGGGCCCGGGCGACGAGTTCGGCGTACCAGGACGGTGCGAGTCCGCGCGGCAGGCTGCCGCAGCAGGTGATCCAGCCGGTGTCGCCGGGGCGGTGGGCGCGGCGCACGGTCTCCAGCAGGAGTTCGGCCTCGGCGGCGGAGAGGTCGGGGCCCGGCGCGTTGATCTTCGTCAGGGTGCCGTCCGGTTCGGCGACCGAGATGTTCGAGCGGGTGGCCCCGGCGACCGGGACCGGAGCGACCTCGATGCCCTGGGCGGCGAGGAGTTCGGCGACGAGCGCGCCGGGGGCGCCCCCGAGGGGCAGGACGGCGACCGTACGCCGTCCCGCGGCGGCGACCGCTCGCGAGACGTTCACACCCTTGCCGCCCGGGTCCACGCGCTCCCCGGTGGCCCGGATGACCTCGCCGCGGTCGAGCGACGGGACCTCGTAGGTGCGGTCCAGCGAGGGGTTGGGGGTGACGGTGAGGATCATGCGCTCTCGTTTCTCGGCACGTGGCGTGTGGCACGCGCTCTCGGCTCTCGGCTCTCGGCTCTCGGCTCTCGGCTCTCGGCACGATGTGCCGCACTCCGTGGGGTCCGACGACAGCCCTTAGACCCGGAGCACTTCGGTGCCGCCGCTCTCGACGGCGGAGGCGTCCTCGGGGTCGAGCCCGTCGTCGGTGATCAGCAGGTCCACCTCGGCGAGGTCGCCGAAGCGCGCGAAGTGTTCCTGGCCGCTCTTGGCGGAGTCCGCGAGCAGGACGACCCGGCGGGCGGCGTGCAGGGCGGCGCGCTTGACCGCGGCCTCCGCGAGGTCGGGCGTGGTCAGTCCGCTCGCGGGCGAGAAGCCGTTGGCGGCGACGAAGACGACGTCGGCGCGGATCTCGGCGTACGCGCGCAGCGCCCAGGCGTCCACCGCGGCACGGGTCCGGGTGCGTACGCGTCCGCCGACGAGGTGCAGTTGGACGCCGGGGTGGTCGGCGAGCCGGGCGGCGATCGGGAGGCTGTGGGTGACGACGGTGAGGGCGGCCTCCAGCGGCAGGGACGCGGCGAGCCGGGCCACCGTGGAGCCGGCGTCCAGGATCACCGTGCCGTCGTGCGGCAGTTCGGCGATCGCGGCCTCGGCGATACGGTCCTTCTGGTCGGCGGCGGTCGACTCGCGCTCGGCGAGGTCCGGCTCGAAGTCCAGGCGGCCCGCGGGGATCGCGCCGCCGTGCACCCGGCGCACCAGTCCGGCGCGGTCCAGCGCCTTCAGGTCCCGCCGGATGGTCTCCGCGGTGACCTGGAACGTGTCGGCCAGCGACAGGACGTCCACCCGGCCGCCGTCACGGGCGAGCCGCAGGATCTCCTGCTGCCGCTCCGGTGCGTACATGTCCGTTCGCCTCCGCCTGATGTCCGAACCTGTGGTTTCAGACGGAGGCTACGCGCCCATGACCGGGAAGTAAACAAGTTCGGGCCGAGTTCGGGCACGAACGGACATCGCGAGGGAGTCTGGGCCGGGTAGCCGGGCGACGGGATGAGCCGGACCGCACAGGCGTGGGGAGCTCACGGGAGAAGAGCCCGAAGGGGCCCGGCACCTGAAGTGACGGGCCCCTTCGGACGGTCGAGGCGGGCGTCAGCCCACTCGGCCGCTCAGCCGACGAGTTCCGGCTGCTTCGGGTCGGCGTCCCCGGTCACGACCGCGTCCTCCACGCCCTCCACGTGCTGGGCGGGCTTCCTGGGCAGCGCGAACATCACCAGGAAGATGACGACCAGGACCCCGGCGACCCAGCCCAGCGCGTGCTGGAAGGCGTTCACGAAGGCGGGACCGACCTGGGCGCGGGTCAGGCGGTCGCCGATCTCACCGAAGAAGACGACCGACACCAGGCCGAGGCCGAGCGCGTTGCCCATCTGCTGCACGGTGTTGATCAGGCCGGACGCCGAGCCCGCGTGCTCGCGGGGGACGTCGGAGAGCACGGCGTCCGTCAGCGGGGCGACGATGAAGCCCATGCCCGCGCCCATGACCACCAGGGGAAGGGCCATCTGCCATGAGGCGATGCCCATGCCGTACCGGTCGGCCTCCCAGATGTAGAGCAGGACGCCGAGCGCCATGAGCAGGGCGCCCGCCTGGAGCACCTTGCGTCCGAAGCGCGGGACGAGCAGCTGCACGGACATGCCGGCGGCGGCCGAGACGGCGATCGAGAACGGCACGCCGGTGAGGCCCGCCCGCAGCGCGCTCCAGCCGAGGCCCTCCTGCATGTACAGCGTCCAGACCAGGAAGAAGATGCCGAGCGCGATACCGAAGACGGTCTGCACGGCGATGCCCGCCGCGAAGCTCTTCACCTTGAACAGCGACAGCTCGACGAGCGGCGAACCGTCCTGCGCCGCCTTCCGCTTCTCGTACGCCACCAGCGCCGCGAACACGAGGGCGGAGCCGGCCATCGACAGGTAGCCCCACAGCGGCCAGCCCAGCTCACGGCCGCGGGTCAGCGGGTAGAGCAGCATCAGCAGGCCGAGGGTGACGAGGGCGACGCCGACCAGGTCGAGCTTGAGGGCGCGCGGGGCCTTGGACTCGCTGATGAAGCGGCGGCCGAGGATCAGCGCGACGATGCCGACGGGCAGGTTGATGAGGAAGATCGGCCGCCATTCCAGGCCGAACAGGTTCCACTCGGTGAGCAGGGCGCCGAGGAGGGGGCCCGAGACGGCGCCGAGGCCGACGATCGCGCCGAACAGGCCGAAGACCTTGCCGCGTTCGTGCGCGGGGAAGGTGGCGTGCACGATCGACAGCACCTGCGGCACCATCATCGCGGCCATGGCGCCCTGCAAAATGCGCGAGGCGACGAGCATCTCCGGGTTCACCGCGAAGCCGCACAGCGCGGACGCGACGGTGAAGCCCGCTATGCCGAGGAGGAAGAGCCGCTTGCGGCCGTGGATGTCACCGAGCCGCCCACCGGTGATGAGCCCCGCCGCGAACGCCAGCGCGTATCCGGCGGTGATCCACTGGATCTGGCTGAACGTGGCGCCCTCGTCCCGCTGGATCGACGGGATCGCGATGTTGACGATCGTGACGTCGACCAGGTCCATGAAGGCCGCGGTCATCACGATGGCGAGGGCGAACCAGCGTCGCCGGTCGGCCGCGGTACCGGCCGCCGGGCCGCCGGGAAGGTCTGAGGTCTCTGTCGCAGAGGACTCGGTGGAAGAGGTCATGCGAGCAAGCTAGGCCCCGATTAGGTCAGATCGTGTCCTAGTGGTGCGGCACCCTGGAGGGCATGACGACGGACACCCCGGCGCGACTCCTCCAGCTCCTCTCCCTCCTCCAGACGCCCCGTGAGTGGCCCGGCGGCGAGCTGTCCGAGCGGCTGGGGGTGTCCCGGCGCACGGTCCGCCGTGACATCGACCGGCTGCGCGAGCTGGGCTATCCGGTGCAGGCGAGCAAGGGCGCCGACGGCGGGTACCGGCTGGTGGCGGGCAAGGCGATGCCGCCGCTCGTCCTCGACGACGAGGAGGCGGTGGCGATCGCGGTGGGCCTGCGGGCCGGTGCCGGTCACGCGGTCGAGGGCGTGGACGAGGCGTCGGTGCGGGCGCTCGCCAAGCTGGAGCAGGTCCTGCCGTCCCGGCTGCGGCACCGTGTGTCCACGCTCCAGGCCGCGACGACACCGCTGACCAGCGGAGACGGCGCGAGCATCGCGCCCGAGACGCTGACCGTGATGGCGTCGAGCGTGGCGGGCCGGGAGCGGCTGCGGTTCGCCTACCGCTCGGGGGACGGGACCCCGTCGCGGCGGCTGACCGAGCCGTACCGACTGGTGTCCACCGGCCGCCGCTGGTACCTGGTGGCGTACGACCTCGACCGCGAGGACTGGCGTACGTTCCGCGTCGACCGGGTCACCGAACCCGTCGCGACCGGCGCCCGGTTCGCGCCGCGCGAGCTGCCGACCGGAAGCGCCGCCGAGTACCTGCGCCAGTCGGTGTACCGCCGCCAGGAGACGTACGGCTTCGACGTCACCTTCGCCGCACCGGCCGACTTCGTCACGGCGCGTCTGCCCGCCTGGCTCGGCGCCCCCGAACCGATCGACGAGCACACCTGCCGGCTCCGCGCCTCCTCCGGCGACTCCGTGGAGTGGCTGGCGGTACGGATAGCGATGGTCGACTGCGAGTTCACGGTCCATGAGCCTGGAGAACTGGTGCACTACGTACGGGACTTGGGTGCCCGTCTGAGCCGCGCGGCGGGCGGCGCCGGGGACTGACGCCGTACGGAGGGGACGCGAGGGCGGCTGCCCCGCGCGCCCCGCCCCTCACCCCGTTCGCATGCTCCACGGGAAGCCGTCCAGCGCTTCGAGGTTGCGCAGCGCGAGGGCGACCGGGCCGGCCGGTCCGTCGGAGGGGGCGTCGCCCGCCGCCCAGGCCTCGACGGCCACGCGGACGGCCGCGCTGGCCACGGCGGCCGTGAACCGCAGTCCCGCGTCGAGGTCGGCGACCGCGGGAGCCCCGGAGTCCTCCGCCGCCACCCGACCGGGCCCTTCGCCCGGAGTCCCCGCCTCGGTGGACTCCCCCGCCGTCCTCGCCGACAGCACCGCCGCGAGCGTCCGCTCCGCCGTCTGGCACGCCTCGCCCCAGACCCGCAGCAGAGCCGGGTTCGCCTCGGCCAGCCTCAGCAGGGAGCGGACCCAGTCGAGGGACTCGTACCGGACGCCGACTCCCGGGGTCAGGGTGGAGACGACCGCGTGCCGGAGCGCCTCGGGGACGGGCAGGCCGGCCGGTGCGCCGCGGACCGCCTCGGCCCAGCGCTGGGCGCCGGCGGCGAAGAGCGGGCCGAGCGACTCCTCCTTGGCCGCGAAGTAACGGTAGAAGGTGCGGGGTGCGATTCCGGCCGCGCGGGCGATGTCCTCCGCGCGGGTGGCCCGCAACCCGTTGCGCATGAAAAGACCCGCTGCGGCCCGGGCGATCTCCATACGGGTGGCCGCCTTGCGCCGCTCGACGAGCGAGGGCCCTTCCACGGCCGCACGCCCGGCGGGTTCGGAGGTGGTGTCGGAGCCCGCTCGGCCGGTCGAGGCGCGTGCCTCACGTTCACTACCGCTCACGAACGGCAGGCTATGCCGCTGTGGCAGAATCTGCCATCCGGGTCACCCCGGGGTTCAGGTCCGGGGTGGCCCGTCCCCATCCTGCCCGGAAACCCCACCAGGCATCCCACGGACCCCGGCTCGAAGCCTCGCTCGCCGGACCGCCCCCACGAAAGAGTGGAGCCGGGCCCCGGCGCCAGGGGGGGGAAGGCGCCGGAACCCGGCTCTGGGAGAGTCCCGGCGCGGGGGGGGGTGTGCGTCGGGACTCGGTTCTCGGGGGCGTCTCACGGCCGCCCGGACGGAGCCCTGAACCGTGGGCCCTGAAGTCTTGTTCCCTGAGCCCAGCAGGTTGAAGCGGTCTTACATGGCCATGTCTGGTCGACTTGTGGCCAACGTGGCACGCGTGCCCCTGCGCGAACCGGGCGAGCGGGGTCTCGTACCCCGTCCGCGAGTGAACCCGTACGGCGCACTCACGTCGCTCGCCCCGCTGGTCACGGACACGTCCCGCACCCTCGCACGGGTCACGCCGCCGCGTCGAATCCGGTGTCGCGCGCCAGCTTCTTCAGTTCGAGCAGGGCGTGCTTCTCGATCTGGCGGATGCGCTCACGGGTCAGACCGTGCTCCTTGCCGACCTCGGTCAGCGTGCGCTCCCGGCCGTCCTCGATGCCGTACCGCATCTTGATGATGGAGGCCGTGCGCTGGTCGAGGCGGCCGATCAGGTCGTCCAGCTCCTCGCTGCGCAGCAGGGTGAGGACGGACTGCTCGGGGGACACGGCCGAGGTGTCCTCCAGGAGGTCACCGAACTGGGTGTCGCCGTCGTCGTCCACCGCCATGTTCAGCGAGACCGGGTCACGGGCCCAGTCCAGGACGTCGCCCACGCGCTCCGGCGTCGAGCCGAGCTCCTTGGCGATCTCCGCGTGCTCGGGCTCCCGGCCGTTCTCACGGTTGAACTCGCGCTGCACGCGACGGATCCGGCCCAGCTCCTCGACCAGGTGGACGGGGAGGCGGATCGTGCGCGACTGGTCGGCTATGGAACGGGTGATGGCCTGCCGGATCCACCAGGTGGCGTACGTGGAGAACTTGAAGCCCTTGCGGTAGTCGAACTTCTCGACCGCGCGGACCAGGCCGGCGTTCCCCTCCTGGATCAGGTCGAGCAGGGGGAGGCCGCTGCGCGGGTAACGGCGCGCCACGGCCACGACCAGGCGGAGGTTCGAGCGGATGAACACGTCCTTCGCGCGCTCGCTGTCGGCGACCAGCGCCTCCAGCTCCGCGTGTGAGGCGTCCGCCTTGGCCTCCGCCTCGCCGTCGAGGATCTGCTGCGCGAACACACCCGCCTCGATGACCTGGGACAGCTCGACTTCCTTGGCGGCGTCGAGCAGCGGTGTACGCGCGATCTCGTCGAGGTACATGCCGACCAGGTCGCGATCGGCGATCTCGCCGCCAACGGCGCGAACACTGCGTGCCGCGTCGGTGGTCTCGCCGGTGGCGGACTTACGACGGGCGACGGCACGGGTTGCCATGCGTGCTCCCTTGCGATGGTGGGCTTGCGGGTGGTCCTGGACTTCCGTTCACCATTCCGGGTGCCCGGCATCCGAAGGAAACAACGACTGGAATCAGGACAGAATTCCCAAGGCGCCCCTGGATTTTTCTGATCATGCAGTACCCTGTCGCACCACACGGGAGGGCAGATGCCGTCGGAACGTACAGAGGTGCAGGTCAGGCCAGGAGTCGCCGCCGACCTCGACGCCCTCACCGGCCTCTACAACCACTTCGTGCGGGAGACGCCCGTCACATTCGACACGGTCACCTTCACGCCGGAGGAACGCCGGCCGTGGCTGCTCTCCCACCCTGAAGACGGACGGCACCGCCTGATGGTTGCCACGGACACGGACTCACAGGCGATTCTGGGGTACGCCACCTCCAGCGCCTTCCGCGTGAAGCCCGCGTACGAGACCTCGGTCGAGGTCACCGTGTACGTCGCCCCGGACGCCGGGGGCCGTGGCGTCGGCACGCTCCTCTACGCGTCCCTGTTCGCCGCGCTCGCGGCCGAGGACGTGCACCGGGCCTACGCCGGGATCGTGCCGCCCAACGAAGCGTCCGTGCGACTGCACGAACGCTTCGGATTCCACCACGTGGGCACCTATCGCGAGGTCGGCCGCAAGTTCGGCCGCTACTGGGACGTCGCCTGGTACGAGAAGGACCTCACCCCGTGACACCGGCCGGGGCCCCACACCCCGCCTCGTGACACCGGGCCGGAGCCGGGCACGGCCCCGGGCGCTCCCCCCACACCCCCGCATCCCGCATCCCGCATCCCGCATCCCGCACACTCAGCCGAACTGCACCGACCGCTTCGCCATTCCCAGCCAGAAACCGTCGATCACGGACCGCTGCCCGTCCGGTTCGCCGGTCGCGTCCGCCGCGCCCATGGTCACGAAGAGCGGGGCGAAGTGCTCGGTGCGCGGATGGGCGAGGCGGCCCGCCGGGGACTTGCGCTCGAAGTCGAGCAGCGCGTCCACGTCACCGGCCTCCAGCGCCCGGTGTCCCCAGTCGTCGAACTCGCTCGACCAGGTGGGCACTCCCCCGCCGGTGTGCCGCAGCGCCGCGAGGTTGTGGGTGAAGAAGCCGGAGCCGACGATCAGCACGCCCTCGTCGCGCAGCGGCGCCAGCCTGCGTCCGATCTCGAAGAGCCGGACCGGGTCGAGCGTCGGCAGGGAGACCTGCAGCACCGGGATGTCGGCCTCGGGGAACATCTCGACCAGCGGGACGTACGCGCCGTGGTCGAGCCCTCGGTCCGGGATGTCCTGCACCGGAGTGCCGGGCGCGCGCAGCAGTTTCCGTACGGACTCCGCGAGCCGCGGGGCGCCGGGGGCCGCGTAGGTCACCTGGTAGTAGTGCTCGGGGAAGCCCCAGAAGTCGTAGACCAGCGGGACCGTCTCGGTCGCGCCGAGGGCGAGCGGGGCCTCCTCCCAGTGCGCGGAGACCATGAGGATCGCCGTGGGGCGGGGCAGATCCGCGGACCAGGCGGCGAGCTGGCCGGGCCAGAGCGGGTCGTCGGCGAGCGGCGGGGCGCCGTGGCTCAGATAGAGGGCGGGCATGCGCTCCGGTGCGGGACGCTCCTCGGTGGCGGCGGACATGGCGGCTCCCTCCAGCGGGTTCGCGTTCGATCGTACGGCGCGATGCTTGATATTTGAAGCAGTTGCTTAAAGTCTCAAGTTCTTGGTCGAGGCTACGCCCGGTTTGTTTAATTTTCAAGAAGGGGCTCGTACAGTGGAGTACATGAACACGGCATCCGCTCCCGCTGAAGAGCCGCGCTGGCTCACCGACGAGGAACAGCGCATCTGGCGCGCGTACATGCACGCCACGACCCTCCTCGAGGACCATCTCGACCGCCAGCTCCAGCGCGACGCGGGCATGCCGCACATGTACTACGGCCTGCTCGTCCAGCTCGCCGAGGCCCCGCGCCGCCGGCTGCGGATGACCGAGCTGGCCATGAACGCGAAGATCACCCGGTCCCGCCTCTCGCACGCGGTCGCCCGGCTGGAGAAGAGCGGCTGGGTGCGGCGCGAGGACTGCCCGTCCGACAAGCGGGGTCAGTTCGCGGTGCTGACCGACGAGGGCTACGAGGTGCTGCGGCGTACCGCGCCGGGCCATGTGGCCGCCGTGCGTCAGGCGCTGTTCGACCGGCTCGGACCGGACCAGCAGAAGGCCTTCGGCGAGGCCATGCGGATCATCGCCGAGGGGCTCCAGCCGAAGGACGCGGGCGCGGACCTGCCCTGGCTCCGCTAGCGCCGCTCCAGGACGCGGGACTGCCCCGGCTCCCTGTGCTGGGAGCCGGGGCAGTCCCCGGAGTCGTACGGACGAGGCGTCCCCACCCCGCGTCCGTACGCGAAGTACCCGAAGTACCCGGAGCGAGCCGATGCGGGCCGGCGCCGTCAGTGGGCGATGACGGGCACCTTCAGCTCGTCCTCCGCGCCCTCGCCCGCACCGGAGACCACGCCCGCGTCCGGACGGCCGGTGTTGATGAGGGTGAAGGCGATGCCCGCGGCGAGCACGAGGATGCCGACGGCCAGCCAGATCGCGATGCTGTAGCCGTGCACCGCGCCCTGCGCCTGCACGAGCTTCTGCTGCGCGGGGGACGTGGCGCCGGCGATGTGGTCCGCGATGTACGCGGTCGTCGCCGAGGCCGCGAACGTGTTCAGCAGGGCCGTACCGATCGCGCCGCCGACCTGCTGCGAGGTGTTGACCATCGCGGAGGCGACACCGGCGTCACGCGGCTCGATGCCGTACGTGGCGAGCGACATGGCCGGCATGAACGCCGTACCCATGCCGAGGCCGAGGAGCAGCAGGCCCGGCAGCACCACGGTGGAGTACGAGGAGCCGATCTCCAGCTGGGTCAGGAGCAGCATGCCGACCGCGGCGACCAGGAAGCCGGGGCCCATCAGCAGACGCGGGGCGACCCGGGTCATCAGGCGGGCACCGATCTGCGTGGAGCCGGTGATCATGCCCGCGACCATCGGCAGGAAGGCGAAGCCGGTGGAGATGGGCGAGAAGCCCTTCACGATCTGCAGGTAGTAGGTCAGGAAGAGGAACGTGCCGAACATCGCGATGATCGCGAGACCGAGGGAGAGGTAGACGCCACCGCGGTTGCGCTCGGTGAGGACGCGCAGCGGCAGCAGCGGGGCCTTTACCTTGGACTCGGTGTAGACGAACGCGGCCAGCAGCAGCGCGGAGGCCACGAACAGGCCGAGGGTCACGGAGTCGCTCCAGCCGTCGGACTCGGCACGCGTGAAGCCGTAGACCAGGGAGACCAGTCCGAGGGTGGACAGGACGACGCCGGGGATGTCGAGCGGCGAACGGTTGCGGCCGCCCTTCGGCTCACGGATGACGAAGTACGCGCCCGCGGCCGCGATGATCGCGAAGGGGATGTTGACGAAGAAGGTCCAGCGCCAGTTCATGTACTCGGTGAGGACACCGCCGAGGATGAAGCCGACGGCGCCACCGCCACCGGCGATCGCACCGTAGATGCCGAACGCCTTGGCGCGCTCCTTGGCGTCGGTGAACATGACGGCGAGGAGCGAGAGGGCGGCGGGCGCGAGCAGCGCGCCGAAGACACCCTGCAGGGCACGGGCGCCGAACATCATCGCGCCGCTCTGGGACGCGCCGCCGAGGGCGGAGGCGAGGGCGAAGCCGACGAGGCCGACGACGAAGGCGCGCTTGCGGCCCCAGATGTCGGCGATCCGCCCGCCGAAGAGCAGAAGACCGCCGAAGGCGAGGGCGTAGGCCGTGACGACCCACTGCCGGTTGCCGTCGGTGATGCCGAGGTCCTGCTGGGCGGAGGGCAGCGCGATGTTCACGATCGTCGCGTCGAGCACCACCATCAGCTGGGCGAGCGCGATGAAGATGAGCGCTTTCCAGCGATTGCTGTGCGCGTCGGACTCCTGGTCCAAGACTGCTTTGGTCGTTGCTGTTTCAGACATGGGGGTACCCACTCCGGGACTTCGTAGCGAAAAAATCCAGTGAAACCAGTGAAAAGGGACGGCTCGTCGACGGTGACGGCCGCATGCGTGGCACGGCCCGTCACGCGTGACGACGGCCGGGTGCCGAGCGCCTGACGCGCGTCGCGCGGGATGAGGGCTCGGTGCGCGCGGGCGCCGCGCGGTCGGTTGTGAGGTCGAGGGCGATGTTCAGATTCGAGTTCGGGTCACGAGGGCCGAGGGCGAGTACGGTCGCGGGTCGCGCGCCGGGTCCCGGCGGTCAGCAGCCTCGTCGCAGTTCCTCCACGGTGGCGGCCACTCCGGGCAGTTCGGAGCGGGCCGGAGCCCGCATACCGTCCAGGAACAGCTGCAGATGACGGTGCACGAAACGGTCGATGCCCTGGCACGCGGTGCCCGGCAGCGGCCTGGTGAGCTGACTGACGGCGATCATGAGATCGCCCAGCTCGACGTCGGGGCGCAGCTGTCCGGCCTCGCGGGCGCGGGCCATCAGCCGCTCGATCAGGTCGGTGATCCGGTCGCGCGCGGCGACCAGGTCGGGGTGGTGCTGGTCGAAGCCCTCGGCGAGCATCGGGCACAGGGCGCCGATCCGCTCGTCGGCGGCGAAGTGCACGAAGCCGCTCAGCGACTCGAAGGCGTCGCCGCCCCGGGCCAGCGCTTCCTCTACCCACTCCGAGGTGCGGTCCATCACCGAGCAGACGACCTCGCGGGCGAGGGCGTCGCGGTCGGGGAAGTTGCGGTACACCGTGGCGTTGCCGACGCCGGCCCGGCGGGCGATCTCGTCGAACGGCACCTCGGGCCCGAACTCGACGAACATCTCGCTGGCGGCGGTGACGATCCGCTCCCGGTTGCGCAGGGCGTCGGCACGGGGCCTGGCCACTTTGCGCTGCACGGGGGGTGCGGTCTGCACGGTGTACTCCTCGAAGCATCTCGGTGTCGGATCGCGATCCGGGGATTCGGTCCCCGTTTCGCTCGGACGTATGGCTAAACGGGGAAACGATCCCCGGTTATTTCCCCTTGACTGAAGAAGATGATGTGACCTGGGTCACATCATCGGAACAGGTTGCCGGAGGGGCATCGGCACCCCGGGAACAGAGGGCTCCCCGGCCCGCTTCCGTGCCCTTCGCCCCGGCCGGCGCTGCCCCGGGGCGCACCAGGACATCCCGGGAGAGGTGCGTTGCCGGTTCGCCCCGCTCCCGCGCCGGAGCCCGCCGGGGATCGCACCTCCAGCCCCGCCCGGACGCGAGCCCATCAGCTCACTCCGCCCCCTTTCGAAGCCCGCCGGGGGATGAACCCGATCGGGCTCATCCAGCGCGCGCCCGGCGCGTCGGCCACTCAGGGTGATCGAAAGGGTGCAGTCGGAGACCGGCGGCTGCCGCGGAGCGAAGGGCCCCTGTATGCAGCCGTCCAGCCGCCGGATACGCCCGCGCCGTCTGGCCGCGCTCGCCACGGTGACCGTCCTGACGCTGGCCGCCAGCACCTCGGCCGGCAGCGGGCATCTGACGGCGGGCTCGGCGACGGCGGGCTCCGTGCCACTGGCCCGCTCCACGGCACTGGGCCCCTGCATGATCAACGGTCCGGCGGGCATCCAGATGGGCGAAGGCATCCCGACGGCCCCCGGCTACGCCCGCTCCACCGGCACGGTCCGGGCGCTCACCCTGATGGTCGACTTCTCCGACGCGCCCGGAAAGGGCAGCGCGCTCGACCGGTACGGCGAGTTCTTCCCGAAGACGCAGGAATGGTTCCGCACCGGCTCCTACGGCCGCCTCGACTACCGCCCCGAGGCCCCCATCCGGCACTGGCTGCGGATGCCCAAGACGTTCAAGGACTACGGCATAGAACGCGGCGCGCCCTTCGACCCCGGGTACCGCGAACTGGTCCAGGACATCGTGGCCGCAGCCGACCCCGAGGTCGACTTCCGCTCGTACGACATCCTGAACGTGCTGGTCACACCCAACGCCGGACCCTCCGCGCTGGACACCGTGCTGTCCGTGACGTTCGCCGGCAACACCGAGGCTCCGGTCGCCGACGGCGTCCCGGTCTCCAACGCGTCCTTCGTCTACAGCCGCCAGGACGACGGCTCCGGCTCGTACGCCGACACCGGCTACCGCGTCCTGCCGCACGAGAACGGCCACACCTTCGGCCTGCCCGACCTGTACACGCAGGCGGGCGGCGGGTCCGTCGGACACTGGGACATCATGAGCGAGGACTGGGGGGCCGACAACGACCTCCTGGGCTGGCACAAGTGGAAGCTCGGCTGGCTCGACGACGCCCAGATCCGCTGCGCGGCGGCGCCCGGGACCACCGAGTACGCGCTGACCCCGCTGGAGCGGCGCGGCGGCGCCAAACTCGTCGTCGTCCCCCTCGGCCCCAAGAGCGGCTACGTCCTCGAACTGCGCACCCGCGCCGGCAACGACTCCGCCGTGTGCCGCCCCGGCATCCTCGTCTACAAGGTCGACACGGACGTGGACACCGGGAACGGGCCGGTCACGGTGACCGACGCGCACCGCGACAGCGGGGGCTGCACCCGCTCCCCGAACGTGCACGCCGAGCTCTCCGACGCGCCCTTCTCCGCCGGCGAGACGTTCAAGGACCCGAAGGCCGGACTCACCGTCCGGGTCGCGGACGCGGACACCGAGGGGAAGTATCGGGTGTACGTGACGCGCCGCTGACGTCACCACCGACGGCCGGACCAGCCGCCGTGCGCCCGCCGGGACGGGTGCGCGCGACCGGCCGGCCCGCCCCGCCGGTCGGGCACGCACTACCGTGGCTCGTCTGAGATCCGCCACACGGTGACTCTTCCGAGAGCCGCAACGGAGAGCCCATGTCATCGAATGCCACGCCGTCGAACACCACGCCGCCGCGGGCGACGCCACCGAACGCGGCCCGGCCGTGCACCACGCCGCCGCACGGTTCGGCGGCAGGCGCCGCGGACGTCTCCGTGAACGTCCCGGAGAACACCCCCGCTCGCCCGACCCCCTCGGCGAGCGGACCCGGCGGCCCGGCGGAGGTCTCCGGGGACGCCCCGGCAGGTGTTCCCGCGGAGGCGGGTGTTCCCACGGAGGCGGTCACGCCGCTGATCCGGGGGATCGCGGTGCTGCGGCGGCTGACCTCGGCGGACGGGTCGTCCAGCCTGAGCGGCCTCGAACGCTCCACCGGCCTCGCCCGGTCCACCGTCGACCGGATCACGGCGACCCTCGCGCGCATGGGATACGTACGCCTCGACGGCCGCGACGCCGTCCTGACCCCCCGGCTGATGGAACTCGGCAACGCCTACCTCGCGGCCCTGCGGCTCCCCCGCCTGCTGGGCGCGCAGGCCGACGCGCTCGCCGACGCGCTGGACGAGTCGGTGTCGCTCGCCGTCGGGGACCGCGACGGCATCCGCTTCGTCCACCAGGCGACCCGGCGCCGCGCGATGTCCCTCAGCTTCCGCATCGGCGACCTGCTCCCCGCCGAACGCACCGCTCCGGGACCGCTGTTCGCGTCCGAGTGGAACGAGGAGGAGTGGACCCACTGGCGCCGCCGCCGGGCGACCGACCCGGAGGACCGCGGCTTCCCCGCCGTACCGGCCCGCAGCAGGCCGTACACGGAGGAGAACGACGGGCCGTACGCACAGGGGCCGAAGAGGCCGTATACGGAGGGGGCCGGGAGGCCGTACGTGGGGGACGGGAGGCCGTATCCGGGGGACGGCGGGACGCCCCACCCGGAGAAGGCCACGCCCGGCACCCTCCCGTCGAACCAACTCCCCGCGGTGGGAGACGACTTCGAGGATCGGGCGGCCGAGGCGGGCAGGCTGGGCTGGGCGTCGGACGACCAGCTGATCGAGCCGGGACTGGTCGCCGTCTCGATGCCGGTGCGCGAGGGGGGCCGGATCGCCTGCGTGGTGAACGTGGTGAGCCACACCAGCCGGCACAGCGCGGCCGACCTGCGCGAGACCCTGCTGCCCCGCCTGCGGACCGCGGTGGCCGCCATGGAAAGGGAGTTGACGCCGGAACGCCCGACCCCGCTCCCGGTCCACGCGGGGCACGCCGACCCGGTCCGGCCGACGCCCTCGGGCCTCGCCGACTGGACCAGCGCCTCCAAGCACGAACTGGGGCGGGAGTTCGTCGAGTCGCTGGCCCGCGGCCTGACTGTGATCACCGCGTTCGGCGAGGGCCGCGCCGAACTCACCCTCACCGCGGTGGCCCAGGCGACGGGACTCGCCCGCGCGACCGCCCGCCGCGCCCTGATCACGCTGGAACACCTCGGATACGTCACCGCGCACGACCGCGTCTTCCGGCTCACCCCGCGCGTGCTGGGCCTCGGCTACCCGCCCCTCTCCCGGACGACGCTCCCCGAGATCGCGGCGCCCCACCTGAGCGAACTCTCCCAACGGCTGCACGACTCGGTGTCCCTCGCGGTGCTGACCGGCGACGAGATCCAGTACACCGGCCGCGTCTCCACCAGCCGCGTCATGAGCGTCAACATCACCGTCGGCACCCGCCTGCCCGCGTACGCCACCGCGCTGGGCCGCGTGATTCTGGCCGATCTTCCGGAGGGACAGGCTCCGCTGCCACCGGAGTTGAACCCCCTGACCCCGCGGACCATCACGGACCCGGAGCGCCTGAGGGCGGAACTCGACCGTGTACGGGAGTCCGGATACGCGCTGGTGGAGGGCGAGTTGGAGCAGGGGCTGCGGTCCATCGCCGTTCCGGTGCGGGACCGCGACGGGCGGGTCGTGGCCGCGGTGAACGTCGCCATGCACAGCACGCGCCGCACCGCGGAGTCGTGCGTCCGCGATGTCCTGCCCGACCTGCACGCGACGGCGACACGCATCGAGGAGGACCTGCGTATCGCGGGCTCCTTCCGACAGGTACCGCTGAACTAGCGGGCCCTCGCGACCCGGTGGCGTGAAGGTGATCGGTGAGGGACGGCCTCGTTGACAGATCCAAAAGGGAATTCCTAGCGTCGGCCGCGGCAGACAGAGGCGGCTGACCGACAGACGACAGGAGCCCGGGTGATCGCATCGTGGGTCGTGGTGAGGCAGGAGCCGTGGTGAGGCAGGAGAGGTCCGAACGAACCCGGCGCAACCTCGTCGGCGCGGCGTCGACGGTGTTCGACCAGTCCGGCTACGAACGCGCCACCCTGTCGGCGATCAGCGAGCGCGCGCAGGTCACCAAGGGCGCCCTGTCCTTCCACTTCGCCGCCAAGGCCGACCTGGCGCGGGCGGTCCAGGCGGACGCCTGCGCGGTGTCGGGGGCGGCGCTCGCGGAGATCGCGCGGCGCGAGACCCCGGCCTTCGAGATCGCCACCGCGATGACCCACACCGTCGTACGGCTCGTGGAGAGCGACGCCCTCGTCCGCGCCGGCGCCCGCCTCACCCAGGAGATCCGCACCCCGGACGACCCGGCGCTCCACGTCCATCTCAACTGGCTGGGCGCGCTGCACGGGGCGCTGCGCCGGGCGAAGGCCGACGGCTCGCTGCTCAGCAACGTCGACGTCCCGGCGGCGGCGTCGCTGCTCCTCTCCCTGATCACGGGCACGACGACGCTCCCGCACCTCACCGGCCGCGGCCCGAACCCGGCGTACTGGGGCCACCGCCCGCCCCGGGACACGGGCGACAGGCCGCTCCGGACGGGAGTCCGACCCCGCGAGGAGGGCGACCGGCCGCGTGAAGAGGGCGACCGACCCCGCGAGACGGGAGACCAGTGGCTGACCCGCACGCTCCACCTGATCCGCCCGGCCCTCTCCCACCCCCGGACCGCCCCTTGACCCGCCCGCTCTCTCCCCCTGAACCGAACGTCCACCGACCGATCCGGACCCACGCAGGCTCAGCACCCACTCGCGCCGCTCGACTCAGACCGGGGCCCACCTGCGCCAACCTGCGCAAACGGGAACCTTCCCAGCCCCCAGCCCACATCCGCTAGGCTAGCCACCGGATCGCACACGATCCGCACGCCTTCGTAGCTCAGGGGATAGAGCACCGCTCTCCTAAAGCGGGTGTCGCAGGTTCGAATCCTGCCGGGGGCACAAGGGAAAAGGCCACCTAGGAACGTTCCTAGGTGGCCTTTGACATCCACTTCTGACATCAACGAGCACGGTCACTGACGACCGGGCCGCTTCCTGAGCAGCCGGTCCATGTGACTCATGGCCTCGCGCTGGGTGTCCTGCACGACGTGCGTGTACACGTCCATGGTGATGCTGATCTGCGAGTGGCCAAGGATCTCCATCACGACGCGGGGCGCGACTCCGGCCGCCGTGAGCAAGGTGGCGGTGCCGTGCCGGGCGTCATGCAGTCGGATCACGCGAAGGCCGGCGGACTCGGCGACTCGGGTGAAGGAGCGGTAGACGTTCCGCGGCTCGACCTGGCGGCCGGTGCGGGTGGTGAAGACGTAGCCCGACTCGTGCCACTGCTCCCCCGCCTTGCTCTGTGCCGCCGACTGCCGCATCCGGTGCCAGCGCAACGGGGCGATGCAGAGAGCGGGCAACGGGACGACCCGGCGACGGCGGCTCTTGGGATCGTCGTCGTAGAGGGCGCCGCGACGGCGCTGGGTCTGCTGCCGGACGTAGAGGACCCGGTTATCGAGATCGAGGTCCGACCACCGGAGGCCGATGATCTCGCCCCGCCGGAGCCCCATGGCGATGGCGAGCACGAAGGCCGCGTAGAGCGGATCTCGGCGGGAGACCGCAAGGAAGTCCAGCGTCTCGTCCAGCGTCCAGGGGTTCAACTCCCTGTTGTCCGTGCGCGGCGGCTCTACGAGCTTGGCGACGTTACGTGCGATCAGCTCCTCGCGGCAGGCCGAGGACAGAGCGGAACGCAGCACGCGGTGAGATTCCTTGGCCGTTGCCGCGGTGGTCTCCTTCTCCATCCGAATGAGAAAGCGACGGACGTCCGCGACTCCGAAGGATTCGAGCCGCTTCGAACCGAGCAGCGGCACGAGGTAGAGCCGAACGTGCGCCTCGTACTTGTCGTACGTGCTGAGTTTCCGCCGGGGCCTGATCACGTTCTCCAGCCAGTACGGCAGCCACTCCGAGAGCTTGGCCGACCGGGTGGGCACGGGCACGCCCTGGTCGACCTTGGCGAGCAGCTCGCGCCGTTTGGTGTCGCACTCTGCCCACGTCTTGCCGTAGGCGAACTTGCGGGCCCGAGTGCCGTCCGGTTGGAGGACGTAGACGGCGCACTGAAAGCGTCCGTCCTTGCGCTTGGTGATCGTGCCCGCTCCGTTGGGGTTGCGCTTGCGCTGTCCGGCCATCAGGCAGCCTCCTCGATCTGGCCGAGGATGAAGTCCCGTACTGCGTCGGCGGGGATCCGGCGCGCGCCGTCGATCTTTATCGATATCAGGCGGTGCGAGCGGATCAGGTCGTAGACCTTCGAGCGTCCGAGCTTGAGCCGTGCCATGACGTCGGGCACGGTCAGCAGCTCAGTGGTGGCGGTGGTCATGCTGCGACTCCTTCCGGGGCGAGTTGGTCGCGTAGTGCTTCGCGGGCGGTCTCGCGGTTGTGCTGGAGGTCGCGGGCGATGGTGGCGGCGAGGGCGGATTCGCCGGGGGTGTGGCCGTGGCCGGCGTACTGCCAGTCGGCCAGGACGAGGACGGTGTCCGGCTCGCGGTCGTCCAGGCCGAGGGCTTGGCGTTCCTGTGCGGCGCGGAAGTCGGCGCGGGCCTGGCGGAGTTCGCCGAGGGTGGTGGAGTAGCGGCGGGACTTGGAGGAGAAGTGGCCGCGGAACCCGAGCATGTGAGCCCAGGCCCACAGGCGCCGTTCCGGGTAGAGCGGATCGAGGTGCTTGCACGCCTCAATGAGTCGGCGAGTGTGGTCGGGGATCTGGTGGCGGTCGAGTTCGGCGAGTTCGCCGATGCGTCGGTCGAGGCTGCCGGTGTTCTCGGCGGCTTTGGTGGCGTACTTCGCGACGTAGGAGGCGACTGCCTGCTCGGTGATGTCGGAGCCGTCTCCGAACGCCTTCACGGGGCGCACGTCGAGCTGCTTTCCCCACCGGAAGGTGCGAGCGGGCTCGTCCTGGACGGCCGGGACGGAGACCGAGGTGTAGGGGTGCGCCGCAGCAGCCTGGATCGCGTCGGCGAGAAGGCCGGCGCTCGCCCAGGACGGGGGCGGGACGTCGGGTCCGTCCGGTCCGTCGAGGCGGATGACGGCGTGGAAGTGGAGGGCACCGCGCTTTTGGAACTCGGCGACCTTGCCGTAGGAGAGCCGGGCCGACTCCTTCAACTCCCGCTGCGACAGGCCAGCGCGGGCAGCGAGTTCGCGACGGAGCCGGTTGGTGAAGCGCTGCCAGAGTTCGCCCGCGTGGTTGTTGAAGAGGACAGCTCCCGCGTAGTCGTAGGTGGCCGGGTCGAGTGCAGTGCCGAGGGTGGGGTCGTCGGCGGGGTGGCGGGTGCCGCAGCGGCAGATGCCTCGGTCGGGGCGGTTGTGGACGGGGCCGAAGGACGGTGCGGTGAGCGTGGCGAAGACCCTGGGGTGATCGCGGACGGTGGGCGGGATGTCGCGGCGGTCGTCGCCCGCCAGGCCAGCGCGGATCAGGTGGTAGGTGTCGCCCGCGTACGTCCAGGCGCAGGAGGGGCAGCGGGAGGCCCGGCGGTTGCCGCACGCGACCCGCAGTCGTCCGCCGGGCTCGGATTCGGTCGAGTAGTGGTGGAGGGTCTCGCCGGTGATCTTGTCCTTGCTGAGGGTCCAGCCGGTGAGGTGGATGGGGTCAGCGCAGCCGCCGGTGCGGCGGATCTGCTCGTGCCAGCGGTCGAAGTCGTCGGCCGAAGCCACCCTCAGCAGATCGCCGAGGGTGGTCGGGTCGAACTGGGTTGCGAGGCTCAACGGCGCCATCCCCGCTTCTGGGGGGTGCTGGCATCGCTGCTGGTCGCCTCGGTGGAGGAGCGGCCGGCGGGGGTTCCCTTCGCGGCGCGGTCCTTGTCGTGCAGGTGGTGTGCCTTGGCGATCTTCTTCAGGCGGTCGTAGTCGCCGTCGATCGGGTCCGGCGGGATGCGGTCGACTCCTCGGCTCCAGTTGCGGGGCATCAGACGCTCACCGCCTGGCGCACGGCGGGGCGGGTGGTGGTGCCGGTGCCGTGGCAGGCCGGGCAGTGGGCGGTGATGGTCCGCAGGTGTCCACGGCGGTCGCGGCCGCCGAGGGTGACGGCGGCGGAGGCGAAGCCGTCGCAGTTGGGGCAGATCCGGGACCGGGCTCGGGTGCGGTGCGTCATGCTGAGAGTTCCTTTCGATTGCGGTTGGAAGGGGCCGGACCGTCCGGGCGGCGGCGATGCTTGGCGGCTTGTGCGTCGCCCGGAGGCCGGTCAGGCGGAGGCGGGGCGTTGCCCGCGGCGGGTGGCGCGTCCCTTGGCCGCATACATGGCGGCGTCGGCAGCGGCCAGGGCGTCGGGGAGCGTGCGGGTGGGCAGGTCGGCAAGGCGGCACGAGCCCAACGAGGCGGCGAGCGGCAGCGTCTGCCCGGCGTGGAGGAAGGGCCGGTGCAGATCGCGGCTCAAGTCCTCCAGCTGGGGCCCGGCGAGGGGATCGACGACGGCGACGAACTCGTCGCCTCCGAGCCGTCCCGCGATGCCGTGCCGACCGCACCAGTTGGTGAGGCGGGCGCCAGTCGCGGCGAGGGCGGAGTCCCCGGCGGCGTGGCCGTAGGAGTCGTTGAGGGTCTTGAAGCCGTCCAGGTCGACCAAGACGACGACCGCGTCCGAGTGCCGGCGGATGAATCGGATGGTGCGGGCGGTCCATCCGGCCCGGGTGTGCAGGCCGGTGAGTGGGTCGCGGCGGGCGGCGGCGAGGCGGTGGGCGAGGAGCCCGGAGTGGGTGGCCCAGCCGACTAACGGCACGACGGCGGTGAGCGCTTGGGTGTCCACGGTTCTCCTTCTGCGGCGGTTGGAAGGGGCGCGTGGGCCGTCCGGACGGCGGCGATGCTTGGCGGCTTGTGGCGCCGTCCAGAGGCCGGTCAGCGGCGCCTGTTCTCGGAGGTGATCAGCGAGTGGATGACCAGGGCGCAGATGGCGACGGACGCACCCGTGATGGCGACCGCGAGGAGCATGGAGACCAGGACGGCGCCGACGACCAGGACCACGGCCGTCCCTCCACCGACGAGGGCGATCACGGCGCCGGGGGTGAGCTGGATAGTCGGCCGGGCCGATGTCGGCGCCGGCGTGGAGGCGGGGGCGGCCTGGATGACGCTGGTCGGCTCGACGACGGCGGGCGGGGCGACGCGGCCGGTGGGCTGCGGCATGGTCGGGACCTTGGGGCGGAGCATGGTGGATCTCCCTTCGAGGGCGGCTACTTGACGGCGGTGTCGATGACGGGGGCGAGCAGGCTGTCGGCGAGGAGGTAGCCGCCGAGGAGGAGGACGGCGACGAGCCACCAGGGCGGGCGGATGAGCTTGACGCCGAGCGAGCCGACGACGATCAGGGCGAGCCAGAGCGGAACTTGCACGGGTGTCTCCTCAGCGGGCGGGGCAGCGGTGGGTGCGGGCGGCGAGCTGGGCGGCGGTCTGGCTGGAGTAGTCGGCGGACCAGCCGCAGTGGTCGTTGGTGCACACGGCGGCGTGCTTGGTGTGGCCGTGGCGGTCGCGGTGGGTGCCGATCTGCACGGGGCCGATCCGCATCAGGGAGTGGAAGTTGTCGCGGGCAGGCATGGCGGTTCTCCCTTCAGGTCAGGTGAGTTGGGCGGCGATGGCGTCGGCAAGCTGGGGCGGGACGCCGAGGCGTGCGCGCAGGGTGTCGGTGTCGATCGGGGAGCCGGTGCGCGTGTGGTGGTCGGCGGCGAGCTTGCGGGCGTGGTCGACCAGCGCGGCCGGGACCGGCGGAGGCGGTGAAGCCGGGGCAGCGGCGGCGAGCGCCGGGGTGTTCTCGACTACGGGGAGCGGCGCCGGGTCGGGGGCGGATTCCTGCTCCACCTCTGGCGCCGGAACCGGTGCTGCGGGTGCCGGCCGAAGGGGCTCGGGTTCCTCGGACGTGTGGGAGTGGGCGAGGAGTGTGCCGCCGAGGAAGGCGAGCGCCGGCCACCCCGCGATGCCGAAGCGCAGCCAGGCCGGGGGATGAGCGAGGTCGAGGAACCCGGCGGTGGCGACGTTCGCGCCGAGCGAGGCCACCAGGGCGATGAGGAACCAGCACCAGGCCAGCCGCGACGGACCGTCCGAGCGGAGCCGACGCCAGGCAGCGACGAGGAGCAGGTCGACGCTGATCGGGTAGGCCCAGGCCTTCCAGCCGTCCTGCCCGGCGGCATCGGCCAGGTCGTGGAGATGGGCGAAGGACAGGGCACCGGCGATGACGGCCTGGACGAGGACGGCGTCGACGCGGAACGCAGGGCGAGCCATCACGCCCTACCGGGGAAGTCGGGGTCGTAGCCCGGCGGGAACATGCCGGGCGGCGGCTCGGGCAGCGATGCGGCCAGGCACGGGCCGATGGTGTCGATGAACGCGTCGTCGGCACCGGGCATGTCCGCGTAGAGGGCCAGTGCTCCGAGCATCAGCACGGTGCGGTGGAAGTCCTCGATGTGTTCGCACATGGGGATCGGTCTCCCTTCAGGCATGGAGGGGGTAGGGACCTGGCGCGAGACGGTCACGCCGGCCGAGGAGCGGGAGGTGTCAGGCGGTCGCGGGAGCGGTCTTGGCGAGCGGCTCGGAGGCCGGGGCCAGGGACCCGACGACGGGCCGGAAGGGCGCGAGCGCGGGGACGTCCGGGGTGCGGTCGGCGTACCGGTTGCAGATGTTCACGGCCTGGCGCAGTGAGGTGTGCGGGGCGCGGATACGGGCCCAGCCGCCGGAGGAGTCGCCGGTCACGGCGATGCCGGGGGTCTCGGTGGGGATCTGGATGGCGGCGAGGACGGCGTCGGGAGCGATGTCGCCGAAGGCCATGTTGGCGGAGGATTCGTCGTTAACGCGGTGGGCGGTGCGGCCGGTGAGCTGGGCCCGCAGCATCGTGATGCCCTTGCCGAGTTCGGAGCCGAAGCGCTGCCCGCAGATCTCCAGATAGATGCCGGCGGCCCGGCCGAGCTGGGCGAGCCGGACCAGGGCGGTGATGATCCGGTCCCGCCGCTTCTCCTCGTCCTTGGAGGCGAACAGGGCCAGTTCGGCGACCTCGTCCACCAAGACCACGATCGGGACCGGGCGCAGGTGGTCGGGGAGGTCCCAGATGTCGGAGGCGATCTCCGCGTCCGGGACGTTCACCGTGATCCGCTGCTCAGCCCGGATCAGTTGGTAGACGTCTCCCATGTGAGTGACGAGGGCTTCTAGCAGGTCGAGGGCAGCGTCCGGGTTGTCAGCGAGCGCGGAGAACCGGCGGGCCAGCGGGAAGAGTTCGACGCCCTGCTTGCAGTCGATGCCGACCAGCGCGACGTCCAGCGGTGCGAGTCCGACGACCAGGTTGCGTTGGAAGACGGATTTCCCGGACTCCGTGGCCCCGAGGATCAGACCGTGCGGGACGGCCCGGTAGTCCCGGTAGTGCACCGCCCCGTCTTCGCGCAGGGCGACCGGGACGCGCATCGGAGCGGGATCGGTCTTGGCGGGCATGTGGACTCGCTTGAGGACGTCGTAGCCCGTCATCCGCACCTCGACCACACCCGAGCGCAGCTCACGTGAGGTCACGCCGTACATGGCGAAAGAGTGGCGCAACCGGTCTGTGGCGGCTGAGACGTCGAAGGCGTCCTGTCCGGGGCGGAGTTTGAGGCGGAGGACCAGTCCGGTCCGGGTGGGGCGCAGGCGCAGGATGCGCGGGGCGCGGGACTCCGGAATGGGTCGGTTGGCGATGCGGGCGAGGGCCAGGCGCCAGCGCGAGGGCGGGACAGTCAGCCTGCACGCGTCCATCACCGAGGTGTAGTTGACCAGCACCCGCCCGATGGCGAAGGCGGCACCGAAGGCCAGCCAGTACCAGGCGGGGCGCCGCCACCGCAGGATCACTGCGGCAGCGACGACGAGCACCAGCGCGACGGCTAAGACCTTCATGATCAGGCCGCCTTGGACGCCGAGCCAGCGGCGGCGAGCGAGGTGACGGCGACCGCGCGGAAGGCGATCCCGTGCCGCTTCTGGCCGTTGAACTCGTTCTCCCACGCCGAGGCGACCAGGCCCGTGAGCGCGACGGGAGTGCCCATGGCCAGGTCCTCGGAGACGCCCGGCGCCGGAACGGTGAGCTTGAGGATCTCCACCTCATCCGGCGTGGAGAACATGACCTCCACCGTCATCAGGGTGACGCCGTCCTTATCGAGGGCGATCTCACCGGTTCGGCGGTCCTTGACCTTCGGCTGCGGAGCCTTGGCGACCATCACGGCCGCGTTCGTG